>DASYYT010000244.1:0-32125 GCA_035949755.1 Candidatus Sulfotelmatobacter sp. | reverse complement strand
CCGCGGCAGCGAGCGCTGCCGTGGCATGGGTGAAGACAACCGCTCGGCAGAATGCGCGATGTTAGTGGGGTTACGGCGCCAACAAGCCGCGGTGGTAAACTGCAGCCATGCCATCCAAGAGAAGAAAGACAAAGCGCAGCCCAACGAAGTCAAAGACCGCAGCCTCAAAACAGTTGAAGAAGGCCTCTCGGGGAAGGCCGGCCATGGCTCCGAAGAGAACGATCAAGAAGAAAAAATCGAAGAAGACGCCGTCGAAAAGAAGTCCGACCCGCGAGAGGGAAACCTCAGCGCGCCCCACGCAACGGCCGGAGTCTTCCTTGGCGAGGGAGGGAGCCTTTGTGCAATCGGGAGACTTAGAAGGTTTGTCCCGCGCCGAGCAGGCGGATTCGGAAAGCGTGGATGAGTTGGTTGAAGAAGGGAACGCCTTTGAAGCCGGTGCGGTGGCGGGAGTGGAGGAAGCTGACGATCAAGATACGAGGGAAGTACACACCCATGAGGTCCCTGAAGACGACGTTCCCGATGAGTATTTAGACAAAGACTAGGTTGGACTCGGACCAGCGCCTTTCGCAACCTGCGTTGCAGTGCATCACCGAAGGGACAAGTTGTATCCCAGGCCCTCGCCGTCGGCTCGGGCCTCGATAATCCACTGGAGGCCAATAGAGCCAATATAGAGGACGGGCGGATTGAGTTAACGCCGCGCAAGAAACAGCCTACCAAGACTTCTTCACGTTGTGGAAAGACGCCGAGCCCAATATCCTCATCTTGAAGTGGGCCAAGGCGGAGTATGCCAAGCTGCAATCGGATCTGCAGAAATCACTCCGGCTTGACGGTGGTTTTCGTCAGACCTGAAGCACGTCGCCGTCGCGGGCAACCATCTCGTACAGCACAGGATTAACGAAGAATCCGATGAAGAGGCGGGAGATCAGACCGGCCACGATGACAATGGCGAACGGCCTTTGAGTATCCGACCCGATGCCGGTGGAAAGAGCGGCTGGTAGCAATCCAAGGCAGGCCACGAGAGCCGTCATCATAATGGGGCGCAGTCGCAAGAGCGAAGCCTCCCGTGTGGCTGTGTGGATATCCATGCCTTCCTGCCGCAATTTGTTGATGTAGGAGACGAGAATGACGGCTGTTTCCACTGAAACCCCAAGCAACGCGAGAAGCCCCAAGACTGATGACACGCTGAAGGGCGTGTGAGTAACCTTTAGCGCAACCAGCGCGCCCACGGGTTCAGTCATGATTACACCCAGGGCAATGGTGACGGGGAATTTGAAGTTTCCATAGAGCGCGAACAAGATCATGAAAATTATCACTATGGCTAACGGACCAATAAAGTACATCTGCGATTTGGCCGCGAGAAATTGGCTGTATTCGCCGCCCCATTCCATCCGGTAACCCTGCGGCAGTGTCACGGCCTTCTTGACTGCTGCTTGCCCGTCTCCGACCGCCCGCTCCAAATCACGCCCCTCGATGCTGTACTGCACGCCGATATAGCGGGAATTGTTTTCGCGGTAAATAAAGGACGCACCGTTCCCCTGACTAATGTTGGCGAGCTGGCTCAGGGGGATCTGCTGCCCATCGGCTGTGCCCACCAACAGATTCCCGATCTCGTGTGCGCTGCTGCGGAATTGGGGTTGCATGCGGACAACCAGATCGAATAGCTTCTCCCCTTGAATGACTTGAGTGACCGCCTGCCCGCCGACTGCAGCCGAAATGACAGCTTCCACATCCGCAACGTTGATCCCGTAGCGGGCAATCTTGCCGCGATCGACGTCGATCAGGAGGCTGGGCTGGCCAAGTTCGCGCACTACCGTCAGCTCAGTGAACCCGGGTACCTTGGCGAGTGTGTTCTTGATCTGTATGGCTTTGTCCTGCAGTACGTTCAGATCGTCACCATAGACCTTCACCGCCAAAGAACTCTTGAGGCCGGTCAGTGCTTCATCCACAGCATCCTCTGCAGGCTGGGTATAGTTGAAAATAATCCCGGGGAATGCAGTGAGCCTCTTATTGATCGATTCGATGAGCTGTTTTTTCTCGCTGATCTCGCCCGTCCACGCTTTATCCTTGTATGGCTTCAGGCCGACGTAGAACTCGCAGTTGAAAAAACCCGTCGGATCAGTGCCATCGTCGGGCCGTCCTAATTCCGAACCCACCACGGTCACCTGCGGATAAGACATCAAAATGGCACGTATCTGGGGAGCGATCTTGCTGGCCTCCTCGAAAGAAATTGTGTAGGGCATCGTAGCCCGCACCCAGAGCGCACCTTCATCGAGGTGCGGCATGAACTCGCCACCGATGAAGGGCACCAGCAGCAAGGTCGCTCCGAAGATCAGGCTCGCGATAATCATGGTGGTCTTGGGCCGATTGAGAGCCCAATCCAGCTGAACAGCGTATTTCCGCCTCATCCATTCAAATGCGCGATTCGGTTTCTCGTGCACGCCTTTCTTGAACCAGTAGGAGGCGAGCACGGGGATCAGCGTAAGGGTCAGGATGAGCGCGCCAACCAGCGCGAAGGACATGGTTTCAGCCATGGGGTGGAATAGTTTGCCCGAGGCTCCGGTCAACGCATAAATCGGCAGATACCCTGCGAGGATGACGGCGACCGAATAAAAGATGGGGCGATCCACGTCTTTCGCGGCGGCGAGAATGACTTCGTTCAGCTTGTACTGCTGTCCTTCCCGGAGTGCCAGCTCGCGGTAAATGTTTTCAATCATCACCACAGTGCCATCGATGATGATTCCGAAATCAATCGCTCCGATGGAAAGCAGATTTGCGGCCACGTCGTGCGCATGCAGCACGATGAAGGCGAACAAGAGCGAGAGCGGAATGGTCAGGGCGACAATGATGGCAGCACGAAAACTGACCAGGAAAAAAATCAGCACGATCAGGACCAGCACCATGCCGCGAAGCAGGTTCGCTTCCACTGTGTCCGTAGTCAGGTCTACCAAGTCGCTGCGGTCATAGTAAGGATGAATCTTGACGTCGGGCGGCAGAATCTGGCGGTTCAGTTCCTCAGTTTTTGCTTCAACTCCTTTCAAAACGTTCTGTGTCTGCTCCCCGCGCAGCATGAGAATGACGCCCTCGACTACATCGTCATTTTTCTGGAAGCCGAATTCGCCCAGGCGTGGCGCGTGCCCGATCGTGACCTCTCCTACATCACGCACCCGAATGGGCACACCCTTATTGGCGCCAACCACGATGTTTCCAATGTCCTCTGTGTTCCGCACCAGCCCGATGCCTCGAACGTAGTAGAACTGTCCACCCTGGGAATAGAAGCCGCCGCCAGCATTCGAATTGTTGGCAGCCAGAGCAGCAGTAACTTGCGGAATCGTCAGGTGGTACCCGTAAATGCGCGTTGGGTCGAGCAGTACCTGGTACTGCATCACAGTTCCACCGAAACCTGAGTCGTCCGCTACACCGTGGACCGATCGATAAGCCCGCTCCACCACCCAATCCTCTATTGTCTTCAGTTCCTGCGGTGAGCGGTCGGGGCTTTCGAGCACATAGCGATACACCAGGCCGCTGGGGCTGAACAGGGGCGAAAGAGTGGGGGTTACTCCCGTCGGGAGCGTGGCTAGAGCGAGCCTTTCGAATACTATCTGCCGCGCAAAATAGCTGTCGGTGCTTTCTTCGAAGGTGAGGATTACATCCGACAAACCATAAAGGGAAATAGAACGCATCACCACCATGTGCGGGACGCCATTCATCTCCAGTTCAAGGGGAAGCGTGACTAAACGTTCGACCTCTTCCGCGGCATGGTCTGGCCACTGCGTAATGATCTCGACTTGGGGCGGCGAAAGGTCGGGATAGGCGTCCACTGGCATGCGCTGAAACGACAAGATGCCCCCGACGGTGATGAACGCCGTCAGCATCAGTACCAGGAATCTTTGCCGCAGCGCCGCTTGGACTATTCGGTGAATCATTCAGTTGCGGTCAAGACTGTCCTTGCTAAAATTTTGAAGTGCCTTTGAAATCGCGATCCGGCTAACGCTGCAGCGAATTCGCAAACTGCAGGAACAGACTGCCATCCCCGATAACTTGATCTCCTGCTTTTAGGCCGCTGGTAATCTCAGTCTGTCCGTTTACGCTCTCTCCCAGAGTCACGGGGCGCCGGCCAAACTGATTGGGCGAGGCCATGACATAGACGAATGGCTGATTTTCACTATCGCGCAGGACAGCTGCATCGGGGAGCGCGATGGCATTCTGAATTTTTCCTGCTTGCACGGTTGCAGTCACGTACATGTCTTTTTTCAGCTTGTCTCCGGGGTTTGGCGTGTCAATGCGCGCTTGCAGCGTGCGGGTAGTCGGATCGAGGGAAGCTGCGACGTAAGAAATGCGGCCGTGAAAAATATCGGGATAACTGTCCGTTTGAATTGTGACCGGGTCGCCGACGCGTACAAAGGGCAGATCCTTCTGATAAACATTGACCAAAACCCAGACGCTGCTGATGTCGGAGATCATGAAGCATTGAGTGCTGCCCGGTTGAATCAGCTGTCCGGCCGACACATCCTGTTCAACGACCAGGCCTCCGATCGGCGCCTTTACTGGAACCTCGAAAGACGGCGGAGCTTGCACCAGGGCGTCAGGATCGGTGATGCCCATAACCTTCAATGCGGATTGTGCTGCGACCAGATCACCGCCCGCCTGCACCTCGGCCGACGCTGCTTGCTCCAGAGCCTGCTCGGCAATCGCGTGATGTTGATACAAATCCTGCGCACGGGCGTATGCCTTTTGCGCCAGAGCATAGGCGTCTTTGGCTTTCAAATAGTTGGTGCGGAGCTGAGAATAATCCGGGCTCGCCACGTACAACATGGGTTGCCCTTGAGTTACCTTCTGACCGGGAGCGACCACGACCCGGCTAACCGGACCACTGACCTGCGTGATCACTGGGGTGGTGTGAAAACTGTTATATGCCACGGCGCCCGTCAGACGGAGAGAGCGAGTTAACGTCGTGGGATGAACGGTCAAAACTTGCACATGCGACATCTGGTCCCGCGGAATCGTAAACAGTTCTGCATTATTCGGGTTGTTCGCGCTCGAACTCGCTGCATTGGTCCTTGAGTTCTGACACCCCGCAAGCGCCAGCCCGATCAACGATAGAGCAGCGATGGTTGTAATCGATTGTGAAATGTCTTTCCGCACGTTCACTGCAGGTTCCTCGTCCCCACCGCCTCTTTCAATTGCTCCAGCGCAGTCATATAGGATCCCAATGCTTGGCGGTATGCCAACTGCGCTGCGCGGTAGCTGCGCGCCGCGTCCAGGTAGTCCAACAGGCTGGCAGCACCCCGCTTATAAGCGTACTCGCTGATATCGCGCGAATCCTGTGCTTGCTTGATATATCCAGAGGTATAAAGTTCCACAATTTCGTCGTTACTGCGCAACGCTTGATAAGCATTGGCAACGTCGGATAGTACCGTATCACTGGCTGATTGCTGTTGTTCCTGCGCTTGCGTAAGCGCGTAACGAGTACGCGCGATTTCGCCCTGATTGCGATTGAAGATTGGCAGTTCAAAATTGGCGAAGATCGAGGCTGCGTTCTCACCGGAAACATGGGTAAAATCGTAGGTGCCATTCACATCGACTTTGGCATTGGCTTTCGCCAGCTGGATTTGGCTTTGGGCTGCCGTGATGCCTAATTCAGCGGCACGATAATCCGGACGCTGCTGCAGTGCCTTTACCTGCAAGTCTTCCAGTTTCGCATGGACTGGCTGATATGCCAGATCGCCCATCACATCGAAGTTCTCCGGGACGGCGTCGTAGCCCAACAACTCGCGCAGAGACACCAGCGCCTGTGCTTTGGCCAGACGCGCCGAAGATACATCGGTTTGGAACTGCAACAACTGAAGCTTGATCTTGAGATAGTCGCCCTCACTGATGGCGCCAGCCTTCAGCTGCGCTTCCGAGATGTTGACCTCATCCTGAAAGTCTTTCAAATCCTGAAGGGCGAATTGCAGCGTGGATTCGGCCACCAGAACGCTGACAAACTGTTGTCCAACGTTGAAGGCCAGCGTTCGTTCCGCATCCGCGATTTGAGAGCGCGTAACCGCCGTCTGATCGCGAGCCGCTTGCAGGCGCCGCTGACGCTTGTGACCGCGTTCAAATAGATAAGAGAGTCCTACATCAAACTGCTGGGTTTGGTCCAGGTTCGTCCCGGAAAAATCCTGCGGACTGAAAAACGGGACAAACTGGGAGTCCGCCCCAAACGTCGGGTTGGGGCGAAGGTTGGCGGTGATCTCCTGCGCCTGATTTTGGAGAATCAGAGTGCGTTGGGCCTTTATAGAATGGTTGTGCGCTAGCGCCAGATCGATAGCCTGATCGAGACTGATGAGTGTCGTATTTTGCGCACGGCCTGCCCCCAGGAGCAGGAAAAATATTGCAGCCAGGGTAGATGTCCGAATGTACCGCAAGCGCATAAGGGTTGAGGTCAAACGCACAGACTATGCCGCAACAGATCTTGAGCGGACCCTAGAACCTAAGGAGCCCTTCGCCAGCTCCGTCGTCCGCATCATCTTTCCAGGTAAGACTGCGATTCCATGCTGAATGGATGTATTCTACTCTACCGCTTTCACGATTCGGGCCACTCCGCGGTAAATGACCGAATTGGCATCGAGTCCTGGGGTTGAGCCGGGCTTCGAATCACGGAATTGCCGTCCATTCGACTTCGGCCTGACGCAAATGAACAACACTGCTCGCGAGGGAAGTTGTCGGATTCCGGGCGCCTCTTGATCAAGGGCAGAACCCTCATGCCGACATTCGTTCGCTTGCGGCAAGTCGTTATTGTTGGGCGGTGCCCTTTACGATAAGTGCAAAGGGAATTTCTTTGCCGGACGCGAGTTTCAAGGCCCCCGAGAAGATCCAATGGTCCTGATCGTCCTTGGCAACAGTTCCGGAAGAAGGCTTGTCGGCGGGAGGCAAACTGAGGGGGCTGGGGTGTTTTGTTCCTACAGTCTTTGCGCTCAGGATGACCAATTCCTCAAACTTGAAAGTTGCGCTCGGGTCGGAATCGGACTGAGCGGGAATGAGCAAGAGGAAGTCGCGATTGGGAGATACTCCGAGGTGGTTGCCATCGTCGGGCATGAGGGCGTAGCGCAGCGTATAGAAGCCAGCTGGAATTTGTTGTCCACGAAAATCCGCTGCGGCTTGGGAAAAGTGCATTACCCCGAGCAGGGTTGACTCCGCAAGCTCGGGGTAGTCCACCCCCTCGGCGTCTGTCTTTGTTTGTGCCGGAATATTCTTCCGGAGCCAAAGTTCGCAGGCCGGTTTCGGATCATCGAGGATGAGCCGATATCCCGTGTCCTGCAGGCTCTGGCGGATCTGCTCCGGCACCGCGGTGTCGGTCAGGGGGCCTGTGATCTCTACTTTGCCGGTTTGGGCAGCACTCAGCAGCGAGAAAATCAGGACCAGACCGATCGTGGCCAGTAGAGCTTTAGTTCTTCGCAATTTGCTGCCTGCTGCTATCAGCGAACGTGCCCACAAACGCACTGCGCTTGCCATGAATGTCCCACGACGCGTCCAACCCGGGACCAGAATAAGAATCGGTTAACGCCACCGCAGGCATGGAGTGTGCGGTTTCCGCCAACGGCGGATAGAAGGTCACTTCATTTCCACATAGGTGATCCTGGCTGCCGATACCGCGCGTTTGGATGGTGGCGAACCTACCGGCTCGGAACATCGCGGTTCCATGGTGCTCCTCATTCACCGCGAGTTCCATTAAGGTCGGAATCACCCGCTCGACGTTCTTCAGCAGTTCTCCGCCCATGTGCTGGGCGAAATGCACCAAGGCAGCTTGTTGTTGCGGGGAAGCTTGATCGTCCACCAGCAGCACAGCCTTGGCAGGATAAGGACTCTCATAGGGATCGCCTAAGGTTCCATTGGCCCGGACAGCCGCCGCCACGGTCAGTCCCTGAAGCGGGACGCCGTCCCACCCTCCAGTGCGAACATGCCATGCCAGAATAGCCTCATTGCCGACCAGGTTGACCTCGCCATTGGCGAAACATTGACCAGTGTAAACGTCGGCGTTCCGCGTCTCCAGATAATCGCCGCGAATTTCCTGCGCCGCCATGGAGAGGGAGAAGAGCCCCACGATACCAACAACAATCATCCCCTTCGTAAATCGCATAATGAACCCCTTGTTCCTATCATTTCAGATGCAAGCCCCAGAAGAAAAGACCCAAAACTGCATCGGCTGGCTACCCGCACTTTCCCGTCCCATGGCACGGACGGTTTTTCGAGTTGCAATTGCCCGGCTCGGCCAATTCGCCGTCCGGACCGATGCACGTCTGGGTGTGCAGGCACCAGAAAAGGCCCTCGTTGCAGGCGGGCACCGTGGGATCGGGCTCGGCCAAAATGAACTGACCTTTCCAGCGCAATGCGGAACACAGGTTCGGATGACTCGTATTGAAGCGCTCCGATTCCTTGATCATGCTGCACCTCCCGAAGCGGCTTTCAAAATGGCGCGGCTTACAGCCACCTTCGCAAGCTTCACTTTGTAAGCATTGTGGCTGAGCGGAGTAGCATTGCTCAGTGCAGCGTCGGCAGTTTTTTGGGCAGTCTCTTTATTCACTGGTTTGCCCACTAGGGCCTGCTCTGCTTCCGCGGAAGGCCAGGGCACCGGGGCAACGTATCCCAAAACAATGCGCGCGGACTGCACGTTCGAACCCTGCATTTTCAGGGCGACGGCGGTCACGGCGAGCGGCCAATCAAAAGCTTCCTTCTGCCGGATTTCGTAGTGGGCGGCTTTCACGTCAGAAGCAGGTGGAATCAGGATTTCGGACACGATCTCATTGGGCCGCAGGTCGTGTTCGCGCTCGTTCTCGTCCTTTGGAATGACAAAAAACTTCTCCAGCGGAAGTTCGCGTTTTCCCTTTGGCCCTTCCAGCCGAATCTTCGCGCCATACGCAATAAGAATAGGGGCTAGGGTCGAAGGGCTGACGAACTTTGCCGCTCCCTGATTGCCGAGAATGGCGTGATATCGATTTTCCCCGGTAGCCACTAGTTCTTTGCCGGTCTCGTCTTTGGGCAAGAGGCCTAAGCCGTTGCGGAAATACCAACAGCGCGGCCGCTGGCAGAGATTGCCGCCGAGGGTGGCCATGTTACGAATCTGAGGGCTGGCAGCTTCGAGCAACGCCTCCGACAGGGCAGGATAGTTGTTCTTTATGTTCTCATCATCGGCCAATTCTCCGAGCGTGGTCAGGGCACCGATGCGGGTTCCCGGAGCGCTCGAAGAGACTCCCCGGAGATCCGCAATATCCTTGAGATTGACCAAGCGCTTAGGTGCGACGACGTCATCTTTCATCAGGGCCAGCAAATCGGTTCCACCCGCGAGAATCTCGGTACTCCCCCAACTGGCACCCAGCAAGCCAATGGCCTGGGATCTGCTACTGGGGCTCACGTATTCAAAAGGCCGCATCACGCACCTCTCTTTTGTTCCATCGCAGTAAGAACACGGTCGGGGGTAAGTGGAAGAAACGGCACTCTCACTCCGATGGCATTGGCAACCGCGTTGGAGATTGCCGCGCCCGGCGAGATCACTGGAGGCTCGCCCAGGCCGATCACGCCGCGTTCGTCGTATCCTTTGCCCGTCATCATGTGGACGATCAATTCAGGAATGTCACTCAGACCGGCCAAGCGATAGAACTCCATGTCAGCATTCAGCATGCGTCCGGTCGTTGGATCCATCACCTTTTCTTCGTAAAGCGAGTAGCTGATGCCCATGATCAAAGCGCCATAGCACTGGCTTTCCGCCGTCTTGAGGTCAACGACAAGCCCGCAGTCTTGAACCGCAACCATCTTCTTGACCTTGACGATGCCAGTCTCGGGGTCGACTTCCACTTCCGCCATTTGCACGCCACCGACACCGCTGTTCGTAAGGTCGGGCGGCTTGCTGCGGTCGGGATTCTTGCCGCGTACCGTAAGCGGCATAGCCCCGAGTTTGGAACAGGCCTCCTTCCAACTCAGGGTTCGGCTGGAATCTCCCTTCACGCTCACTTGCCCCTTCCTGCATTCCAACTGCTCAGGCTGAGCGTTGAGCGAAGGCGCCACCTTGGCGAAGAGGGCGTCGCGTGCATCCACGGCGGCGCGACGAGCTGAGGAACTTACCCCTCCGATCGTCGTGGAGCCGCCCGATCCTCCGGAGGGCGGATAATTCGTGTCGCCAATCAGAAGCTGAATGGCCTCCATGGGAATGCCGAGCGTGTCCGCCGCCACGATGAGGATGCAGGTGCGCGTACCGGTACCCAGATCCTGCGTGCCCATCTTGAGTTCGACCGAACCATCCGGATGAATGGTCAGGTCACAATCGCTGGCGTGCCCGCGGCCTCCCCAAGTGTGAAATGACATGCCAACGCCACGCACGATACCGTCGATTTTCTCAGGCCGCGGATGCCATTTTTCTTTCCAGCCCATCAGTTCGCTGGCAATGGCGAGTTCGTCGCGATAGCTATTCTCGCGGGCTTTGGTGAGATTGAGGTTCTTGCCGAAAAACTCCACCGGGTCCATTTTCAGCTTGGCGGCAAGATCATCCAGAGCGCACATCGTCAGCACCGCTGCTTGCGGATGATTGGGAGCACGCCAGGCTCGCGCTGGACCGATATTGTTGCGGATGGCGGTGTGCTCCTGGCGTTGGTTGGGAATACTGAAAACATAAGGAATGGGCGGCATTCCTCCGCCGCCCGGCCCACCGGTTCCCCAGGAATTGGATTGCCAGGCAGTCAGAGTGCCGTCTTTTTGGGCCGCTACTTTGACACGCGCATAAGCGGAAGGCCTCGCACCGGCAACCTTCAGTTCCGCATCCCGCTCCAGCATGTAGCGGACCGGTTTGCCGTCTGACTTCTTTGAGATTTCAGCCGTGAAGATTCCCCAGCGGTCAGGGGAGAATTTGCTGCCGAAGCCTCCCCCAATATTGTCCTGATGAACGTGAATATTGGTGGCCGGAATTTTCAGCGGCTCCGCCATCTGGCCGGCGATGCCCGAAACATTCTGGGTGGAGATATGCGTAAACACGTGATCCTGATCGGTCCATTCCGAAATCGACCCATGACTTTCCAGGCAGCAATGGGTAATGACCGGAACCCCGTAGAGGCCTTCAGAGACCACCTCGGCTTCTGAAAATGCTTTGTCGGGATCGCCCACCGTCTGGGTGGCTGCCTTTTGATAATTCGTTGGCGGCCTGTTTCCGGCTTCCGGATGGACAGTGGCGCTGCGGAGAGCCTCCAGCACCGGATCGGGCGCCCCATCGTCTTTCAGTTCTTTCAGCACATCTTCGCTGGGCTTTTCCGTGACCCCATACTGTTGGATGTTGCTGACCATTTGCCGGGTGGGCACCTGGTTGTCGAGCATGTCGCCGATGTTGTCCATGCTGAGCGGGCCTTGCTCTTGCGCGCTTCCCTTGGGCGGTTCGGCATCGCTGACCAGATGCGGCAGTTGCTGGAATTTCACTTTGATCGCGCGGATCGCGTCTTCCGCTGTAGGCTCGTCAACCGCAGCCACGGCCACGATCTCGTCTCCCGCCCAGTGAATGTTTGAACCCTGTCCTTGCACAATGTGCACGGCCTTGACTCCGGGTATCTTTTCCGCCACGCTGGTGTCGATGCTCACGACCTTGGCGTGCGCATAAGGACAGCGCAGCACCTTGCCATAAAGCAGGCCGGGAGGATGGACATCGTAGGTGTACTTTGCCTGCCCCGAAACCTTGACGGGAGCATCGACGCGCGTGACGCGCTTGCCGATGAATGTGCGGTGTTCCGCATCGGGCCATGCATAATCCGGCATAGATCAGGCTCCTTTCTGTGCCAACAACGCGATGGCTTGGCGAATGCCTGCATAAGTACCGCAGCGACAGAGATTGCCGCTGAGGCCGCGGCGAATGTCCTCGGACGTAGGATGCGGATGCGCATCGAGGAAAGCTTTGCAAGACACCACGAATCCGGGTGTACAGAAGCCGCACTGCGAGGCATCATTCTCCACAAACGCCTGCTGTACCGGATGTAGTTTGCCATCCTGCATCAACGATTCGACTGTGGTGATGGCCTTGTGCTGGCCTTCGATGGCAAGGACAGAGCAGGCATAAACCGGTTTGTTGTCCATTAGGATCGTGCAAGCTCCGCACTCCGCGCGATCGCAGACACGCTTGGCGCCGGTTATTTCGAATTCATCCCGAAGAGCGTCCAGCAGCGTGACCCGGGGTTCCAGTTCCGCCTTGTAGCTCTTCCCATTGATGGAAAACTCCATGGGAGCTTTGCCCGGCCCATGCACAGGAACTTCTTCTCCTGCAGCCCTGACCATCTTGGGTCCGGCCACAAACGGGACCGCCACCGAAATACTGGAGATTTTTAGGAAGTCGCGCCGTGAAAGGCCGGAATTATCGGAACTGTCTTTCTGAGCTTCTAGAGGATCATCCGTATCATCGTGCATTTCGTAACCTCCGCGGAGCAGGGAGATTGAGGTTGCAGCCAGATCGAGCTAACGATCCAGAGAGTTGCCAAACAGTATAACAACTGTAAGAACTTATCTGCACGACTCTGAAGGAGAATTCCGACTTTCAGTTGGCGACCGAGCGCATCATCGCTGCTTGCGTAAACGGGTCCGTTTCAGGTAATCAGGATTGAAATCGGTACACGCAGTACTTGTTGAGTTCGACCATTCGTCCGAATGCATCTCGGCTCACTCGCCCATGACTTTGACGATCACGCGCTTGTCGCGCTGTCCATCGAATTCAGCATAGAAAATTCTCTGCCATGTGCCCAAGTCGAGCTTGCCCGCAGTAATGGGGACGATGACCTCGTGATGGATGAGCAGCGCCTTCAAATGCGAGTCGCCATTGTCCTCGCCGGTTTCGTGGTGCTTGTAGTTTTTCTTGAATGGCGCCAGACGCTCCAGCCACTCATCGATGTCCTCGATCAGCCCGCTTTCGTTGTCGTTGACGTAGACGCCGGCCGTGATGTGCATGGCGGAAACCAGCACCATGCCTTCGCGCACGCCGCTTTTGCCGACAATCTGCTCAACCTGCGGTGTGATGTGGACGTAGGCGCGATGTGTCTTGGTATGGAACTTTAAATACTCGGTAAAAGTCTTCATCGCAACTTTCCATGGATCTGTTAACGCAGTGCCGCCGCAATTGTTCCACTGTCAATGAGCTCCGCGATACGCGCCAGGTCGGGATACATGACGCGGTCTTTTTCGACAGTCGGGCACACCGACCGAATGGCGGCATGCACCGCCTGCCCGCGCCTTGAGGTTTTCAGGGGCGCCAGAAAATCCAGCGCCTGAGCCACGGCCATGGCTTCGATCGCCAGCACATTGCGCGTATTCTCCACAATGCGTTTCAGCTTCAGCGCGGCCGTCATCCCCATCGAGACGTAATCTTCTTTATTGCCGGAAGTCGTGATCGAATCCACGGAAGCCGGATGCGCCAGCACTTTGTTCTCGCTGACCAGCGCCGCCGCCGTCACCTGCGGCATCATGAAGCCCGAATTCAACCCGGCGCCCGGAGCCAGAAACGGCGGCAAGCCCTCGCTCAGCGCGGGATTTACCAACCGCTCAATTCGCCGTTCACTGATCCCCGCCAGCGCGCTCAGCGCGATCCCCAGAAAATCCAGGGCAAAGGCCAGCGGTTCGCCGTGGAAATTTCCGCCGGAGATCACGTCCCCTTCCGCATTCCCTGGATTGGTAATAAACACCAGTGGATTGTCAACGGCCGAGTTTGCCTCGATCTCAAACACGCCGCGGCAATGCTCCAGCGTATCCCGCACCGCCCCATGCACCTGTGGAATGCACCTGAGAGAATACGCATCCTGCACGCGCCCGCAAGTGCGGTGCGACTCGCGAATCTGGCTGCCTTCGAGTATGCGGCGCAGATTGCTCGCGCTCCTGATTTGTCCGTTGTGTGGCCGCGCCTTGTGGATGCGCTCGTCAAATGCCGCATCCGTACCCTTGAGAGCATCGCAGCACAGACCGCCCAGCGCGTCGGCCGAATCCACGAGATTCTCTGCCGCTAGCAGCGCGAGCGTGCCAACCGCCAGCATCGCCTGCGTCCCATTGATCAGCGAGATCGTCTCTTTCGACTCCAGAATGATCGGTTTGATCTGCGCTCGCTGCAGCACCCGCGAACTTGGAGTCTGTCCACCGTTCTCGTCAAAGCATTCGCCTTCGCCGATCAACGCCAGCGCCAGGTGCGCCAGCGGTGCCAGATCGCCGCTCGCCCCCACGCTGCCCTGGGAAGGAACCACGGGAGTGACGCCGCGGTTGAGCATCTCGCAAAGCGTGTCAATGACGACCGGGCGCACGCCCGAATTTCCCTTGGCCAGCGAGTTTGCCCGCAACAACATCATCGCGCGCGTCTCACTTAGCGCCAGCGGAGTTCCCATTCCCACTGCGTGCGAGCGCACCAGATTGATCTGCAATTCGCGAATCTGATCGCCGGCGATGCGTACGTCGCTGAGTTTTCCGACCCCGGTGGTGATGGCGTAAGCGACCTTGTTGCCGGCCACAATTTCGTCGACCACGGCGCGCGCCCGGTTCACCGCCTCGCGAGCGTCGGGCGCAAGCAGCACGGCACGCCGCTCCACGCCTACTTCCCGCACCGCTTCCAGGGTCAGATCGTTTCCGTTGATATGAAGTGCGTTCAAGGGACTTCGAGCTACTTTCCTGCTGCAGCGCGAAATGCGCGCAGATATTTTTCCGGCAATGCCGCAATCTTCATGGCCGAATCGGTCACGATGTGCGTGGTTTCGCCCTCGGCCAGCAGCGTGCCGTCATCGGCCCGATTCAATTCGTAACTGAAGATAATCACCGACTCGCGGACGGTTTTCAGCCGCGTGCGCACGATGACTTCCTCGTCGTAAAAGACCGGGGCGCGGTAACGGCAAGTGGCCTCGGCCACAGCAATGAAGCGGCCGTCGTCGCGCTCCATATCGCGGTAGCTGAATCCCATCTGCCGCATCAGCTCCACCCGCCCCACCTCGAACCAGATCAGATGGTTGGAGTGATACACGACTCCCATCTGATCGGTTTCCGCGTAGCGTACGCGCAGCCGCGTCTCATTCACCTCCGGATGATGGTTGGAACTCATCTGCCCGTCCACAGCGGCTTACGCTTCTCCAGAAAAGATGTGATTCCTTCGCGAAAATCAGCTGTTCCGCGGATGCCCGCATTAGCCCGCACCGCCGCATCAATCTGGGCATCAAGTTCCGCACGCGCATGATCGGTGAGCAGTTGCTTGGTCAATCTCAGAGACGCAGCACTGTTTTCCATCAAGGTCGCAGCCAACGATCGCGCTCGTGACATTAGATCGCCTGCGGGCACAATCTCCGTGAGCAATCCCATTCGCGAAGCCTCTTCCACTCCAAAGATTCTTCCAGTCAGCAGCAAGTCCCGCGCCTGTTTCTCGCCCACCTGCCGCAATAAAAAGGTCGAGACAATCGCGGGCACGAATCCGATGCGCACTTCGGTATAGCCGAACTTTGCTTCCGGAACCGCCAGCGTGAAGTCGCACAGCAGCGCCAGCCCGGTGCCGCCAGCAATGGCTGCCCCGTTCACAGCCGCGATGGTCACCTTGGGAAACTCGTAGAGAGATCGGAACAGCCGCACCATAGTCTCCGAGTCTTTCAGATTTTCTTCTGGCGATCTGCCTAACAGCCCTTTCAGATTTTCCAGGTCCAGCCCTGAACAAAAGGCTTTCCCGGCGCCGGTCAAGATCAGCACAATGGCGTCGGACTTCGCGACCTCATCCAGTCCGCGCACGAGATCATCAATCAGGTCAAAGCTGATCGCATTGCGCTTTTCCGGACGGTTCAGCGTAATCGTCGCAACGCCGCCTTCGAAGGCGATTTGGATTGTCTGATAATTCATGCGAGAACCGAATCCGCGGGTTGCAGATCTCCTAGCAAGTCCGTGACGATCTGTATAAATCTGCGGCTATTTAGTCGGCAGCATGCGATTCCGAAAACTTTGCGGCCATTCCCGCAGTCGCCCTCAGAAGAGTATCGAGTGGCTTCAAGGTTGGCAACTCCGCGCCGCGCTGTCGAAGTGTCTCCAGCACTTTTTCCGTCGGAATATTGCCCACTAGTGCATCCTGCGCAAAAGGACATCCGCCAAGCCCTCCCAGTGCTGAGTCAAAGCGCCGGCAACCCGCATCGTAAGCCGCCAGAATCTTCTGTGCCGCCTGCTCCGGACGGCTATGCAAGTGCACGCCTATTTCCAGATAGCCATATTTCGCCATGACCGCTCCCACGAGTTCATTGATCTGCTGTGCACCGGCTATGCCGACAGTATCCGCGAGCGAAATCATGTGCACGTCCTCTTTTTCAAGTAACTCGACCGCGTCCACCACTTCATCCACACTCCAGGCATCGCCGTACGGATTGCCAAACGCCATCGAGATATACACCACCAGGTCGAGTCCCGCATCGTCGGCTGCCTTGTGCACCTTTTCCAATTCTTCGAGAGCATCCTCGAGCGACTGGTTCTGATTCTTGTGCAGGAAAGTCTCCGAGATTGAATAGGGAAAACCCAACGTCGACACTGCCTGCGTTTGGATTGCCCGCTGCGCCCCCCTTTCATTAACCACAATCCCAATGATCTCCACGTCATCTGGGGGATCGAGTTCTTTCAACACCTCCTCCGAGTCCGCCATCTGCGGAACAGCCTTAGGCGATACGAAGGATACCGCGTCAATATGCTTCAACCCCGCGCTGACCAAGGCTTTCAGATAGTCGGCCTTTAAATCCGCGGGGATGATTCCCCGCAGCCCTTGCCAGGCATCCCGCGGACACTCGATAAGTTTTACGGGATCAGCCATAACAAAATCCTAGCCGCGGATTAACGCGGAATCGCACGGATCAAACAAAGCTCTTTTCAATCCGTGTAAATCTGTGCAAATCCGTGGCGAAAGAAATTAGGTTTGCAACACTCCCACCTTGAACTCGGGTACGTCCGGATTTAAAGCTGCCGCTTCCAGAGCCTGCGTGATCGCATCGCGGGTCTCGACCGGATCGATGATCTTATCAATCCACAGCCGCGCGGCTCCATAGCGCGGATCAGTCTGCTCGTCGTAAGTGCGCTTCACCGATTCGTAGAGTTCTTTTTTCTCCTCGTCGCTTAACTTTTTTCCGCCGCGTTCCAGTTGCTTCACTTTGATCTCGACCAGGGTTCCCGCCGCCGAATCGCCGCTCATCACTGCATATCGCGCTGTCGGCCAGGCAAACACAAAACGGGGGTCATAGGCCTTTCCGCACATCGCATAGTGGCCGGCTCCAAAGGATCCTCCGACGATGACTGTAATCTTTGGCACCACCGAATTCGAAACGGCATTCACCATCTTGGCGCCCGCTTTGATAATGCCGCTCCACTCGGCGTCCCGGCCCACCATGAATCCGTTCACGTCGTGGAAGAAGACCAGCGGAATCAGATTCTGATTGCAATCCATGATGAACCGAGCCGCCTTCTCGGCCGATTCGGTATAAATAACGCCGCCAAACTCGACGCGTTTATGGCCTTCGTGATCGGTCTGCTGCGCATGCAGTTTCTGATTGGCCACGATGCCAACCGCGAAGCCGCCTATGCGTCCGTAGCCACAGATCAGCGTCTTGCCGTACTCTGGCTTGTACTCGTCAAAGCGGCTGCCATCGAGCACGCGAGCCAGCACTTCTTTCATATCGTAAGGACGAGCCGGAGACGGATCATAGATCCCATAAATTTCCTCGGCTGCCAGTTCCGGCTCAACCGGCTTCTTGCGATCCCACGGCGACAGCCGCCGATATCCCCACTTTTCGACGATCGAACGAATGCGCGCGATGCAGGCTTCGTCATTGGGCTCGCGAAAATCCACTGTACCGCTGATGCCCGAATGCATCGCCGCCCCGCCTAAATCCTCGGCCGAAACTTTCTGCCCAATCGCCGCCTGCACCAGCGCCGGACCCGCCAGGAACAATCCGCTGCCGTCGGTCATCAACACGTGATCGCACATCACCGGAAGATATCCCCCACCCGCGACGCACATTCCCATGATCGCGGCAATTTGAGGAATTCCCATCGCCGACATCACCGCGTTGTTGCGAAACACTCGCCCGAAGTCATCCGTATCGGGGAATACATCCTCCTGCAGCGGCAGAAACACCCCAGCAGAATCGACCAGATAGATGGCCGGGATGCGGTTCTCGATGGCTATGTTCTGGGCGCGGATCACTTTCTTTGAAGTCATGGGAAAAAACGCGCCTGCCTTCACCGTGGCGTCATTGGCAATGATCATCACCATGCGCGTGTGGACTCGCGCCATTCCGGTGACCACTCCCGCAGCCGGCGCCCCGCCCCATTCCTCGTACATGCCGTGCGCAGCATAGAGCCCAAGTTCAAAGAAGGTTCGCGGATCCGCCAGCAACCCGATGCGCTCGCGCACCGTCATGCGCCCGTGGGCATGCTGCCGCTCAATGGCTTTCGGTCCTCCGCCCTCGCAAATCTTTTCGCCTTCGTTGCGTACCTGAGACATCAAGTCAGCCAGGTAGCGCATATTGGCTTCGAAGCGTGCCGACGTGGGGTCGACCTTCGATTTCAGCACCGTTCCCGATGCTGCCCCGTTCATGGTGATCGATTCGTTGCGCTCGGCCATAGGTGAGGTCGCGGAATGTTTACGGTATACCAGCGGGGCGGAACGGCGCAATCAAGCGTTGTCCTCAGAGGGCAGGCAACGGCGGCGCGATTCTGCGCAGAGCTTCTGAAACTGGATCGTCGGCAATTGCGTCAATTAGGCCGATCTGAAGAGCCAGGGCGGCGCGGATTTTCTCTGCCGCCACAAACATTTCCAGCGCCCGCGCTTTTCCCACCAGGCGCGGCAGGCGCTGTGTGCCTCCCCAGCCGGTGATCAGTCCTAAGGCGGCTCCGCGATGTCCGAACACCGCATGCGGCGAGGCAATCCGCTGATGGCATGCCAGTGCCAGGTCCAGCCCTCCGCCCATGCAATATCCCGAGACTGCCGCATACACCGGAGCGGGAAAGCCCGCAATCGCTGTCATCAATCCCTGTCCCATCTTCGAAAATTCGCGGGCGTTGGGTCCATCCAGCTCTGAAATTTCTCTCAAGTCTGCGCCAACAGAAAAGAAGGTCGTGTTTCCAGTGATCACCAAGGCCGCCCGGCGCTGCTCGGCGGCATAATGCCGGATTGCGTCCGTCAGTTCCTGCACGCACAATCGCGTCAGCCGGTTGGTGCGATCTTCGGACTTCAGCCGCACGACGACATTTGCGCCTGCCGGTTCAAGCGAGAATGAACGGTACATAGCGGATTGGAAGGTGAGAACAATAAAGAATTCTCCGAATCTCAGTGCGCCTTTGTGATTACGAACTTATGCCAGCGCTGGCGTTTCCCATTCACTTCCGCTCGATCCACGAAGCCAGCCGGCAGCCGTCGTCTTCCAGCAGAAACGTTCCCACTCCATAGCACTCTCCGACAATGCGGTGCGACTCCGGATCGCGCGCCGCACGCGGAATCCATTGCTCCCCGACCCGGTACTGCGCGGAAGTAAACCATTTCTGCGGCAGCACCTCGAGCAATCCTGCCCGCAAGTAGAAAATAAAGAGGGCAAAAGCCGGATCGTCGTTCGACAGCGCCTTGTAACTGGTGGGAATGATCAACTCGTCCACGACCGCCAGTTCTTTCGGCACATCGATGTTGTGCATGCCGCGCTCAAGCGTGAGCGGAACTTCGAAGTCCGTGATCGGAGCTGTCGCGGCATAGATCCGGTCCGACGATTGCTTGAACCATCCGGCAACCTCGGCCAGATCGAACGCTTTGAGCTGATCGGGATCAAAACAGGTAAAGCGAATGTTGCGGCCTTCCGGGCACCAGATGCCCAGCAACTGCGAGCCGGCCAGGAATGGACGGCAATACGTATTCAGAGCGATGCGAACGTTTTCCGGCTCCTGGTGCAAGCCTAGCGTGACCAGATGCGCGATCGGTCCGTCAGTCCCGTGATGCGTCCATACCAATCGCTGCCCTGAGAGCGACCGGAAAACAGGAAAAGTTTCCCAATACCAGGGCGCGGGTCCAACACTGTGGGAGAGAATTTTGCGGGCGCGCGACGGATCGATCTCCGCCATTATCCCGCCGCCGGCACGCCCGGCCCTTTTACATGCGTGCGGATAAACTGCACGATCTCATCCATGGCCGTGCCCGGCTGGAAAATCGCGGCGACCCCGGCCTTTTTCAGCCCGTCCATATCCTGATCCGGAATAATCCCGCCGACCAGCACGATGACGTCATCCATTTTATTTTGCCGGAGCAAGTCCATCACACGCGGCACGATGGCATTGTGTGCGCCGGAAAGAATCGACAACCCGATGACTTGCACATCTTCCTGCAGCGCCGCGGTGACAATCATCTCGGGTGTTTGCCGCAGCCCGGTATAAATTACTTCCATACCGGCATCCCGCAGCGCCCGGGCAATCACCTTGGCGCCGCGATCATGCCCGTCGAGCCCCGGCTTCGCCACCAGCACGCGGATCTTCATCTCAGCCATCGCAACCATTTAACCACAGAGCCAGCAACGCTGCAGGACCGCGGGTTACTCGGTCTGGCCTAGTCTAGAGAGTCTTGATGTCCAAACTGCGCCACATATACCAGCAGGCCACACTGCGATAAGGCTCCCAGGCGCGTGCGATCTTTTCCATATCCTTAGGCTTGGGCAGTTTGCGCTTCCTGTAGTGCTTCTTTACCGCCATCTGCACGCCGTAATCACCGGTCGGCAACACATTCGGGCGCCGCAACGAGAACATCAGAAACATGTGCGCCGTCCATACCCCAATACCCTTGACCTGGGTGAGATGCTGGATCACTTCTTCGTCCGACAGTTCCGGCAGACGCGAGAAGTCGAGTAGCCCGGCCGCGGTTTTTTGAGCCAGATCTCTGAGGTAGATCGATTTTTGCTTCGATAACCCGACGCTGCGCAGTTGCTCATCCGTCAGCTTCAGGATGCCGGCGGGGGTCAGCGGTTCGCCCGCCAAGGCGGTAAAGCGCTTGAAGATTGTTTCCGCGGCCCTGCCGTTCAGTTGTTGATAAAGGATCGCCTCTGCCAGGCTGTGAAACTCCGCCGGGCCATACTCCATCCGGAACGGCCCAACCCGTTCAATGATCTCCCGCAGCACGGGATCGCACTTCTTCAGATGATTCACCGCTTTTCGCATGATCTATAGATGTACCACAAACTTCGTGTCCGAGGCGAATGAAAGACGAAGCTAGGAGCGAAACAATCACCTGCCGCGATTGGTTCGGCGAGGAAGTGCGGGCATCGACTGTTTTTAAATCGGGAAGTTCGTTTACGGTTGGCTTGCGCACTCGGATCGGGAATATTCTGCGTCAACTTCGTCTCCCTGAGACCAGCAGAAACAGAAGGCACATCAGCATGGCGAAGTCTGTCCGCGCATCGCTGATCATGTACCAGAAACCCTGGCCGGGGTGAGAGATCTCTGGGATTTTAGTGGTCACGATCGCGGTGCAAATAATGACGAGCAAAGGAACCGCCGCCAGCCTCGTGAACAATCCAATCAAGACCAGCAATCCGCAGGCTATCTCAAAGGTCCCGACAAAGTGAGCGGTAAACAGGGGATGAGGAAAGCCAATGCGCGTGAACCGTTCCACGCCCATGCGAGGGTCCGTGTATTTGAGAATGCCTTGCGTCAGAAAGATCAGCCCGACCGCCAGCCGGATGAAGATGGTGCCTCTCACGCCGAACAGTCTTTCTCCGATAGTCATCTCAAGACTCGCTAAAGCAGATCAAGCCGCCTTGTGTTCATCGCGGCGAAAATTATCGATTAGATGTTCGGAAGTGCGCAACGAAAACGCCAGAATGCTGATGGTGGTCGTTTTGTCCGTGCAATTTAAGAACACGCTGGCATCGCAGACATAGAGGTTCGGCACATCATGAGTCTGCCCGAAGCGGTTGGTCACAAACTTCTTTGGATCGTTCCCCATGCGGCACGTGCCCGTTTCATGCAGGCTCCAGCCCGGAATCTCCGGAGCGTCCGCCGAACCCTCCAGCACGCCACCAGCCGCGCGCAATACTTCCGCGCATACTTCCTTCGAGTGCTCCCACATTTTCAGTACATTCTCATCCCACTGAAAATGAATTCGCGCCACAGGAATCCCGTATGGATCTTTCACCTCGGGATCGAGATCCACGTAATTGGTATCCGAGCGCAGCGTGGGCGCCTGAATCCCGAAGCTTACCGGGGACGGATAACGCCGCTTGATCTCGCGCTTGAACGAGGTCCCAAAGCCGTCGAGTTCCCGGGCAAACCATGGAAATTCCGCGCAGCCGCCATCGGGATAAACCGAATATCCTCGAATGAACTTTTCCTCGTTCGGGTGGTCGAGATTCTGCCACCTCGGCATCCACGCGATGGTGCTGTCGGCCACGTGATCGGGGAAGCTGGGCTGTCCAACGAGTTGCGGCAAATATCCGCGCGCCGACTCGCCATAAAGATGATCGCAAAGATTGCGCCCCAGTTGCCCGCTGGAGTTCGCAATACCATCCGGCCAATGCCGTGATTTGGAATTCAGCATGATGCGCGCCGACTCCACGCACGAGGCGGCCACCACGACGGCGCGTCCGTACACTTCAACTTCCTGACGCGTCTTGCGGTCAATGTACGCCACCCCGGCCGCATGTCCGTTTTCGTCCACCAGAACATTTTTCGCCAACGCATCGGTGCGCAGCTCTAGGTTCCTGGTAGCTTCGGCTTTCGGCAGAAAAAAATATGGAGTCGAGAAAAACGCGCCCACATCGCAGCCGGTCGTGCACTCGCCGCAATAGTGGCAGGCCGGATGCCCGTCAAGCGGTTGCGTAAGCTGCGCGCAACGGTCCGGCAAATATGGCACGCCAACTTTCTTGCAGCCCGCCTCCAAAATGTAATCCAGGCAGCGAAAGTTAAACGGAGGCAAGTACGTCCCATCTGGATTGCTGGGGCGGTTCTGCACCGTGCTGGCCACACCGATCATCTTTTCCACGCGCGTATAAAAAGGATCGATCTCTGCGTAGGCTAGCGGCCAGTCCACGTCATAGCCATCAAGCGAGGCGGCGCGAAAATCGATGTCGCCAAAGCGCGCCGAACTGCGTCCCCAGAAATTGGTCTTACCTCCAACCGCGTTGCAGCGCGGCCACATCCACTGGCTTCCCGGCGCCACCGTGAACGGAATCTCGTGGTCCCATGCAGCTTTGGTGTACTCGTTATCCATGTACCCGAACGACTCGCCACGCCGTTTCGGATCGTCCAGCCCGCGGAATTTCATGTCCCAGGGCATGCGGTGGAAACGAAAATCCTTTTCCGGATCGAGGCGCCGCCCGGCATTGATCGCGCATACCTTCAGCCCCGCCTCGCACAGCGTCTTAATCGCCATGCCGCCGCCGGCTCCCGTGCCAATCACGATTACGTCGTAGATATTTTTCGTCATGATTTCTGCGCCTCGGGCCGCGCTACAGGCCAGTAAATCCTTGGGCTTTAACGTCCGTGGGCGTTTGGCAAATTCCGGTGCTCGCGATCGTTTTTGTGCGGGCACTCCGGCGACGCCGAATAAAATTTCAGTGCCGGATTATCCAATTCCTTGAATCCGATCTCGCTGGTGTAAAACCCGGTCACCGTGTACTCGCGTATCAGCTTGAAGAACTCCCGCCCATCTTCCTCGCCCGTTCGCGCCCTGTCTTTATATGCGAGCGGTTCAAGCAGAGATGTTTGTTGTTCTGCCGCGAGATCCACGAAGCGCTTGCCCAACGTTGATTCCGCATGTGCGTTCAGCCAAGCCAAGCCCGTACGGAAGGGATACTGCGCCTGAGGATCGCTGGCCACCATGAAATCAATGAACTCGGCCACGCCCGCCTCCTTCGCGCCCGGAGTCGCATCGCTGGGGATAATCAGTTCCGCCAGGCGTTCAACGCTGGCATACTCTGCTGGAGTGAAAAATTGTGGAGAGTACGTCGCGGGCTTGACCTGTAACGCGGCATTGCCCACAGGGCCGCAGGCGAATCCCCACTTGCTGAATCCTGGAAAACGCGCCACTGCCGCCGCCGTTCCCAGAATCCGCAAAACTTCCCGCCGCTGAATCCCCTGTCCCGCCATTTTGATTTTTGTCCGAAACTTTTAACCAGAATCCTCAGTCCCGGCGGCTGCGATTCTGGACGAAACGAGAATGCCGCCGAAGACCTGTGATTCCGACCGAAGCGAGAGCCTACGCCGACAGAAACTTTATCGTCTCCTCTAGCAAGTCCGCGGTCGGCTTGTAAGGATCGCCCGGCGCGTCGTACTCCATCGAGCAATATCCCTTGTAATTGTGCTTTTTCAAAATAGCGAACGTTTTCGCCATGTCGACATGTGTGGGATTTCCTTTTTCATCGGGCTCGCCGTCCTTTACGTGGCATATTCCGTAGGCGTGCGCAAACATCGTCTCCATGGCGCGATCCTGGAAGTCCTGATCGTCATGCGCGGCCAGTGAGTTTCCGAAATCGGGCAGCGCCCGCAGCCACGGGCTATTCACCTTGTCAATTACCGCCACGATGAAAAACGGGTCTTCGCTGACGGGATTGTCATTTTCCAGATGCACGACCACATTCTTCTTCGCCGCATACTCGGCCACGCGCCCGAGCGTGTCGGCCGCGCGGCCCACATCCGGTTTCGAGTCCTTGGCCCCGTCCATATGGATGCGGATGCTGGGCGAGCCCAGTGCCGCTCCGACGTCAATCCAGTGCTTGCTGCCGGTTACGGATTTCTCGCGTTCCCCCGCGTCCATTGCATACTGGCTGTGGCCGGCGTCAACCGCGATGTCCACGATTGCAGAATGCGCCTTCTCCACCGCCGCGCGAAACTCCTCGAGATACTTCGGATCGGTCGAAGGGAAGATCGGACTCCAGGGCTCGATATGATGCACGTTGAACTTTTCCACCACATGCGCCGCAAAGTCCTTCAACTGCATCTGCTGCGACAGGGGAATCTTGCTGGGACTGTTTCCGTCCCATCCTTTCCAGCCCACGATGTATTCGCGAAAAGGATACGCCGCCACGGCAACTCGTTCCCGCGGGTCGGTAGGGAAGTGAACCGAAGGCTCGGAACCCGACGCGTGTGCGAACCCGGGCAGCAGTAACGCTCCCGCCGCCGCACCCGCACATTGCCCAACAAATTGTCTGCGTGTAGTCGCGCTCATGCGCGAAAGTGTAACAGAGATGCGCACCCGGCGCAGGCGCGTAGGAGGTCACCCACGCCACACGAAGCACAACCGTTCGTGCAGCAACTTAAATCGCAACAGGACGCTGCTCTACCGCAGCCGCCCCATTGCCGTTGGATTTGGACGGCAACGAATCGAGAGCCCCTGAGTTAGTCGCGCATGTGTTCCGCTTCGTGCGCTGCTTCCACCGTAGGGTCGCAAAGGACTCGTTGTTGCCATCAGAGTTGTGCAAAACAGAGCTTACGTTGTAGCCGCAAGTATTGGAATTCTTCGCCATGCAGGGCACGGCTACTCCCAGGCACAGCCGTAGTGTCCGGATGGATCCACGGTGACCGTCCTGAGGCACTCCAGAAATTCCAGTCCTCGGTGTGGCCAAAGCGACCAAGTGGGGCGAGTGTGGTGTGCCTGGCGCGATCGAGAACAAGAGGACCTCGTCTGCGTTGGCGCTCGGATCGGGGATAACGTAGAGATTTTTGGAAGAGAGATCGACGGCCAGCTTGCCGGGAGGGATGGTCAGAGTCTGGCCGAGATCGGACCACGTGCCTGTTAGGCCGCTTGCGTGGAGCAGCAGTTCAAGAACTTCATGGGTAACAATTCTTCCGGTCTGGCTTGGTGGCTGCAATGAAGGGCTCTGAGGAAATCGACCACACAGCCGACCGCGCTTTCCGCATAACGGGCCGCGACATCGATGGTTGGGCTGAGCCTGCGATTGCGAACCCGCTGACAAGTAGCACAACTAAAGTCTTCATGAACATTTTTTCGATCTTTCAGAGCCGATCACGCGGCAGACTGAACCTACGCAAGCGCGAGCAAGTGTCCTCGGTATCTACAGTTTCGAACAGGCTTCGACGGCGAGCGTCTTTTCTATCGCCATGGTTTTGGCCTGGTCGGGGAAGCCGTTCAAATGAACGACAAAGTACGAGTTGCCCTTCTTGACATACAAAGTCGTCGAAACACCGGACGTGCTTGCTGTAGGGAAGGAGTAGACCGCGTCGTCACAAATGCTGCTAGCTGGAACAGCTTTCTCGCGGCTGTCGAACGGCGTCTTTGCAAACCCGAATGCGTTTGCGTTGCTTATAAGCAGCGCGACTTTTTTCGGCTGGTTGGAGGTGGACCATCCGCACATGGTTGGCGTAATGGGCTTCCCTGGATCGACGTTTACACCGAGCGCCACGCTCACCTGCGCCTGCGTGAGCAGAGAGCATGGATCAGTTGCGGCTCCGCCAGCATACGCCCGCTGGGAACTGCACAGCCCCAAAGCAAACAAACTTACCACGACTATTGTTAGTTTCGAGTTCATGTTGTCATCTCCTGGAAATTGGCCGTTCGCTGATCTTGAACGAATAGCGAGCAGTGCCTGTGTCCGCGCTCACGAGAATTCGGTAGGCGCCGGCTTTGTGCAATGTGAACGGGCCACGATCTCCGCAGCCCGCTGTGAGATCGATGAGATTCTGATCTTGGTCGAGAAGTCTGAACCAAGGAGCGGCACCCTCGCAGGACGCGGCACTGTAATAGACGATTTCTCCGGCTCGCGCCTGGAAGGAGTAGGACTGTTGCTCTCCGAGCTTGGCAATAATTCCCGCGCCAGGTGCTGGATGATCGGGCGAGACGGTGTCACCTATTTTGATCGAAAACTGGTCAAAGGTTGTCGGGAGCAGAGAGAAACTGTAATGCCCCGCAGCTTGCTTCGTGCTTGCCACAATGCGGTAGGTTCCGGCCCTAGGTAGGGTCACCGGGCCGAAATCCCCGCAGCCGATCTTGAGCAATATCGAATGATCTTCCGGATCATGCAAGTCGAGGTTCGGTATATCACCGTCGCACGGTCCTACCTTTACATAGATAATGGAGCCCGCAGAAGCGGAGAATAAGTATGATTGTTTTTCCCCGGTCTGCCGAATCGTGCCCGCGCCGGCAGACGGGCGGTCTGGTGAAACCGTATCTCCGATGTTGATCGCGTATTGATCGGTGGCCGTGCTGGTTGCTGTGGAAGCAACTGCGACCGGAGGAGACGTGCTGCGGTGAAGAGAAGCGCCAATCTCATTTAGTATCGAGACCGACGATCCCACGAATGCCGGCATGCCCGTAAGTCCAACGTCCAGGATGCAATCATCCAGCAAGGGCTGATTTCGCACTCCAAATGCCCGGCAGATGCTCTCGGCCTTCGAACGTGCATCGGAAGAAAGCGATACGGCATTCACGGGTTTGAGCGGCATAGTCAAATCCGTGAACTTGGCCGTGCTCTCGCCCGGCCAGTAATGGAACAGTGATTCTGATTGCTTGATTCGCCAACTGTTGGCAAACTGCCGATAAAGCTTGGTCTGGAAATCTTGATCGGAGACGTTCAGCAGAACTCCGTCACGAGCTGTCAGATTGTTCGGCGCGTTTCCGGAAGAGTTGCCGATTAATCCCACAATAGATCCGGCGCTCGTCCCTTGTGTAAATTCGTAGTCCAGGCCGCCCCAGACTTGTGTTGTTACTTTGAGCCGGCCGTTGTCGGGCCAAGTGATCAATACCCAGCTTCCGTGGCGCTCAACCGTTCCCCCGTGCGGGAGGCGTCGTTCCATGTCCATCTCCTTCGCAGGGACATCGTTAATCACCAGAAATGCTGGTTCTTTAACGTAGACGCCGACTCGATCGCCGTTCACATTGGCCGAAATCGCTGTGTTGATCGCGACGGCCGAATCTCCCATTTGTTGCTGCCTCGCCTGAATCACCACTCCACGATTCGGCGCGGATGCTGCCACGAACTCCCCAGCGGCCTGCAAGTCAAAGTGCACACCGTCCAGCGTGGTAAGGTGTGGCTCAGCATTTGAGCCACCACCACCTCCACCTCCGCCACCGCCACCGTTTCCGCCGCCATTCCCGCCCCCGCCATTACCCCCTCCCCCATTGCCACCTCCTCCGTTGCCCCCGCCACCTCCACCGTTTCCACCGCCTCCGTTACCCCCACCTCCATTTCCACCGCCTCCGCCTCCACCACCTCCGCCTCCGCCGCCTCCACCACCACCTCCCCCGCCACCGCCACTGCCACTGCCGCCGCTGAAGTTAACTGAGCACTCTTGTCCTGCGCCTGCTTCGCACAGTGTTGTGTTGTTAGGCCCGTAGCAACTTTCACCGGCGCAATAAAAGGATCCATTGGAACTGAGGCCACAGGCTCCCCCGACACATCCCCACCCGTTGGGGCCCAGGCATCCTTCCGCCTCACAAGACCAGCCGTTCGGACCGCTGCCGCAGCTACCACCAAAGCAATTAACAGACGGATCCGCCGGGTTTGTGCAGCTGGCGCCGCTGCACGACCACGGGGAGTTGAAATCGTAGGGCGGAGTCACTGGCTGCAGGGGGTCAATGGGTTGGGGCGACGGTTCGTTGTAAACGGGCGTCAATGGAGTCAAGGGCACCACAGGCAGCGTCTGCGGATTCGAAGGCGGCGGCGCACCCGGAGAAGTCAACCAATTGTAAACAGCGCCACCGGCGTAGCCGATGCCAAAGAGTTCCGCGGCTTGTGGGACGAACAACAAGCCGGGCACGAATAATCCTGTCAGATCGAATCCGTTCACAGGATCGCCCCCGGCATAGCGGTAGAGATTGGTGTCACCGCCAGCGAAGCGAATCGGGTCCGGCGCGAGCCAGTGGCCTGTCGCTGAGTCGTAGTCACGCGCTCCAAAGCGAATTAAGCCGGTATCAGAATCACGCAATCCGCCTGCAAAGCCAATCGGGATGAAACTAGGCGTCGTGTCACGCGTAACGTTGCCCCATGCGTCGTAGGTGATCTCGTCTGCGATCGTGCCATGGCGTGAATCGATAATGAGGCGTGGGCTGCCGAGCGTGTCGGTGATGACGCGATAAGTTGTGTCGCCGCGCTCAATAAGCGCCAGGTGACCTGCATTGTCATACCCAAATCGCGAGATGATTTTTCCAGTTGGATCCAGCTCTGCGGCAATCGAGCCATTAGGCCGATACAAGTACCCGGCAACAAGTTTCCCGTCTGCTCGACGGCCAACCCGCCTGCCGTCAGCATCTACCAAATAGGTAATCGTTCGCCCATTGGCGAGCGTGACGCTGCGAAGACCACCAAAGTCGTCATAAGCGAACGAAGTCAGCTCTTTCCCTTCTACGCGCCGAGCCAGATTGCCGTCGGGCGCCCAGGAATACTGAGTTGATCCCCAATTCAGAGGCGTTCGCGCACGTCATATTTGGCTGTCACTTTGCCCGATGCTCCGGCAACGCTGATGCGATTGCCAGCCGGATCATAAGTCTCCCTTTCGACGGGGCGTCCATTGACTCGAACCGAGGCAAGACGATCGGCGCGATCATAGGAATATTCTGTCGTTGAAGTCTTGGCATCTCGGCCGGTTTCGGTGAGTATCTTGATGCGACCGAGAGAATCGCGCGTGTAGCGATCGTCGAGCACGACTTTGCCGGCCGCTGTGGTCGTTGAACGGCCCAGCAGGCCATTACTATCGAACTCCTGCTTCGTCTCGACGGCTCCGAGCACGGCGCGATTGACGACTCCGGTGGCCGCATCACGCGTCAAAGAGAGAGGCCCAATTCCGGTGAGGTTGCCCGCTGCGTCATAAGCAAAATCGAGACTGTTAGAACCGTTGACATCTTCACGGGTGGCGCGCCCAGTCGCATCCAGCGTCGCGGAAATTGAACCAGTAATGGGACCCGACCAAGCAAGACGATTGAGCCTGCGCCCAGCGTATCCATAATGGGTAATCACGCCGCTCGGGTCGGTCGCCTGACTCCGCAGACCGGAATGCTCATCGTAGGAAATAGTGCTTTTGCCCTGATCGAAGGTCGAACTGGTAATTCGGCCGCCGGAGTCGTACTCGTAGTTAACGGCGCGCTGGCCCAAGCCAGAAATAGCCGCCAATTCCCCATCCTTGTCGTAGGCGACCGTTTCCACCGAGGCGTCTCCTTCGACCATCGGCGGTGCGAAACCCGTCGGACGTCCCGCAGGGCTGACCCCTAACGTATAGTTGAAGCCGCCTGGCGGCTGAATCTGAACGAGGCGTCCGGCTGCGTCATGATTGGCCAGGACGGTCGAGCCTTCCCCGTCAGCCGCCATGGCTGTTTGGCCCACTCTGTCCAGCGCTACCTTGACGGCCGTGCCGTCTGGCCGAGTGATGACGATTTGGCCCGTCTCTGGTTTGTAGGTGTAGCGCGTAGTGTAGGCAAGTTTGCCCGCGCCCACAGTTACATTGGCTAGCCGCCCGTCGTCGTTGTACGTGTAAGACACAGGAGGCACGCCGGGGGCCGAGTGACGGAGGATCCGCCCTTGCGGGTCGTAAACGGCAGTCGTGCGCCGTCCTGCAGGATCCACAAGCATGATCGTGCGTTGCGATGGATCAAAATTTTGAATCCATGCCTGTCCATTGATGGTGGCAGTAATGGAGCCTGCCAAAACGTAAGGCAGTCCGCGCTGAGGCTGTACGGCGTACTTTACCTCCCGTCGCGAACTGACTCCGTCGGTCCTCGTTTGCACCACGGGAGTGAGTATGGGGGCGGCCATAGCCCAAACCGGATTGGCCTGAGCCCCGATGCTGTAGCTTGTGCCGTCAGGCAGCTTGAGTACACGGGTGCCATGCGCATCAGTGGTTTCTAGCGTGGTCGTGCCATCCCGCGAGATAAACGTGCGGCGGATGCCGTCGCTCGTCGATTCGGCGCGATAAGACCAATGCCGGCCGAGAGCTGTAGAGACGCGAACTTCGAAAGCGTTCGTTTGTGTCTTGTAGTCAAATTTTTGAGTAACCCCGTCTGGATCGGTCGAAGTGGCCAGCCGCCCAATTGAGTCGTAGGTAAACCCTACAATGTTGCCGGCCGGATCGGTCTCAGATCCCACAAGGCCCGCTGGATTCCATGCAACGTGTGTTTGTTGACCCGCTGGATTCGTCGCAGCGGTCAAGTGGCCCTTCTCGTCCAACTCCAGACGGGTTGCCCCCCCGTCTGCGCCCACGAGCGATTGCGCTCTGCCATTGGAATCGCGCTGCACAGATACATGGATTGGCTGGCTGTTCGTGAATCCGTAGAGCTTCGCGAGCCGGCCGGCATCGTCGTAGGAGATTTTGATCAATTCGGCGCCCAGGCGCGCGTCTACGGTGCGGACGTGATGTCCCGAGGAATCGAAAATATAAGCGAGCGTACCGTCATAACTCGGCACGGCCTGCGCGCCCGAAGGGAGAGACACGCTATCAACGAGACGCCAGGAGCCATCGCCGCTAATGAGCAGCCGACTGGCCTTGTCGTAGCGTTGAACGAAGTTAATAGACCATCCACCGAGCCCCAGGCCGTTCATGTCCCAGGCGTTCCGGCCAGACGTCCCGGGTGCCCGGCGACTGGAATATGTAAGGTAGACACCAGTGCCCACAAGAGGAATAGAAGCGAACGCATCTTGCCGGACGCAGGCGATGTAGCCAGCGGGATCACACTCCTCAAGTGCAAGGACAGGCACTCCCGGAGTCCGGTGACACGATGCAAACATTAACAACGACAGCGCTGCGACTAAGTGCAATCTGCGCATTGTGATCCTCCCAGAATGCAGCGCCCGAAGAAGCAGGGAAAATTTCTCCTGCAGCTATCGCTCACTTCGCTAACGAAACCTCCACGCGCCGATTCAACGCACGCCCGCTGGCAGTGGCATTGTCAGCCACCGGCCGGCTCGCACCGAAGCCTTGCGGCGCAAGCTGGCTTGCGGCTACAGCATGCGCCGTCAGCCATGTCACAACGGAGCCCGCACGCGCTTCCGAAAGCGTTTGGTTATGGCTCGCGCCTCCTTGATTGTCGGTATGCCCTGCGATCATCCAGCGCGAACCCGGATGGTTGTTGATCAAACCGAGTACGGCGTTGAGCGCCGGCAAACTGTCTGGCCGCAGCTTAGACGAGTCAGTATCGAAGTGAATGCCGTAGATCGTTGCCATTCCGGTTTGC
>DASYYT010000243.1:0-13993 GCA_035949755.1 Candidatus Sulfotelmatobacter sp. | reverse complement strand
TCCTAAGTCTGGTGCGTCTGCCAATTCCGCCACTTTCGCACGGACGGTAGGTTCGCCTCTGATCCTAGCAAAGATGCCCGGAGCGAGGGAAGATTGCAGCAGATGGCGCGCCGGATTGCACGAAATCACACGCCGTTCCTGCTCAGTGCGCCAGCTCCGCGATCTGCACGTGATAGGGCTCAAGCAATTCGCCCGTGGCGCGATCGACGCCGGCGAGAGCAATCTGGTAACCGATTTCCGCTTGCAACAAGCTCTGCTGGGCGGAGGCAACTTCGGTCTGCGCTTCGAGCACCAGAAAAATCGTGCTCGATCCCAATTCATACTTGCGCTGTTCGGCAGCCATAGTCTTGTTAGACAGATCGAGCGCTTCTTTGCTGGCGACAATGCTGAGCTTGGCCTGCTCAAGCTGATGGACGGCGTTTTTAACGTCCAGAGTGACTTGCTCGCTCAGTTGCCGCTGGTTGTACAAATCGTTGCGGCGCGACACCAATGCGGTCCCCATTTCGGCCTTGGCGGCGCGGTTTTTCAGCGGCAGGCTGATGGATAGCTGAGCCTCGTAGGTGGGATAGTTGAATCCGAACAATTGATTGATCGACGAATTAGCGATTCTCTGGTTGGCATTGTTGAATTGGGTGCCCCCCAGGCCATTGCTCGCATACAGCCCCAGCAGATCGAGCTCGGGCAAGAGATGGTTGTGAGCCAGGCGAATGCTGGTGTCATCATTGGCCAGCGCGGCGCGCACCGCGTCGAGCTCGGGGCGCTTGGTCAAGGCCAGCTGTAACGCCGTGGCCGCATCGACCGTGCGGAGTTCGCCTTCTGGTTCAGCTTTCTCCGTCAGCTCGAGATCGAGGGCCTCGAGGTAGGGATCCTGATCGGCGCCGATGGTCATGCGGAGCTGATCCTCAACCTGCTTCAGCGCATATTCGCTTTGGATCACCTGCACGCGCCGCGACGCTACCTGCGACTCCGAGCGGTAAATATCGAGCGGCGGCAGGGCGCCCAATTCGAGGGCGCGCTTGTCGCGTTTGTAGGTGGCTTCGGCCGCGCCCATCGAGCTTTGCGCTACGTCCAGATTGCCGTGCGCTTCCACCACTGCCCAGTACTGCTCAATCGCCTGCAGGATATTGTTATTCACCTGGGCAGCGAAGTTGGCTTGCGACTGCTGCAGATTACGGCGAGCGATCATCAGCGGGGCACGGTTGGCAAACAGCCAGCCATTGCGCAGCAGAGGTTGGGTGAATTGGAGGTTCAGCGTCGAATTGATGAAGGGATCGAGAACGCCAACGCTGTTGAGTACAGTATTGTTGAAGGAATTGCGGATGCTGCTCAGACCCGCCTGGAAAGTCGTGCCCGTTTCAAACGTCTCCGAGTAGTTAATGAGAGCCGTCCTCGTAATATTCTTGCTCGCCAGCGTAACCCCGGTGCCCGCGATCGTGCTTTGGGGCGGAAACGTCGAATTCGTTCCGTTATAAGATCCCGTGACCAGCGGATCGAAAGGTGCGTGCGCCCCGAGCAGCGCAAATTTGGAGAATTCGACGCCTGACTCCTGCACCCGGACGAAGCTGTTATTTTCAAGCGTGAGCACGACGGCGTCCCGCAGGCTGAGGCGCAGCTTGCCGTCAGTCACGTAGGCGCGCAGGTGCTCCGGCGCAGGCAGTTTGTCGGAACGAACCTGCGGGGCAAGCAGCGCGCCATAACTTTCGCCCTTTTGCGACCACCCCGGCAAAGTCGAGATCATCAGAAGACAGACGAGCAGGCCCAGGCGAGAGTGTCTCATTCCTCAGTCCTCCAAGTTGGATTGACTCGCACTGCGAAAACTACCCCGTCCGCTACTCGTAGCGAATCGCTTCGACTGGGTCGAGGCGGGCGGCCTTTACTGCCGGGTAAATTCCGAAAACCAATCCCACCGAGATCGAGACGATGAATGCAAGCAGGATGGAAGACGCCGTGACAATCGTGGACCACCCGGCCAGCCACGCGATCAGGCGCGACATGACAAATCCGAATACGATGCCGAAACTTCCGCCCACAAACGAAATCAGGATCGCTTCGACCACGAATTGGCGGATGATGTCGGACTGGCGCGCTCCCACGGCGCGGCGGACTCCGATTTCGCGGGTGCGCTCGAGGATGCTGGCCAGCATGATGTTCATAATGCCGATGCCGCCTACCAGCAGGGAAATGGAGGCGATCGCCACCATGACGGCGTTGAACAGGCGCTCGGTGCGCTTCTGCTCGGCCAGCAGTTCGGCGGGAACGATCACGCTGAAATCGCCGGCAGAGTGGTGTGAAGAATCCAGAATCGCGCGCACCACCTGCGCCACCGATCCCATGTCGGCGCTATCGCGGATGTTGAGATAGATCCCGTCAATCTCGTCACGCACGTCGCTGTAATTGTCCTGCAGCCGCAGAATCGCCGAATTCAGCGGCACGTACATGATATTGTTCACATCCTGAGAGGGTACGCCCGCGACTTCGGTTTGCGAACTGAGTTGAGGCGAGACGACGCCGATTACGCGGAACCAGGTTTCATTCGCCTTCACGTACTGTCCAATGGGATCAGCCGATCCGAATAAACTGGATCGTGCCGCCGCGCCCAGCACGCAGACCGGGGCGGCGCGCGTTTCTTCGTTATCGGTAAAAAATCGCCCTTGCAGGATGTGCAGCCCGGCAATCTGCTGGTAGACGGGATCGACGCCGTAGAGAGTGGGCGGATCCTGCTGCGACTTGGGAAGCGTCTTGGTAGGAACCATGCGTTTGCGGGGCGTGCCGGCGAGCACGTCGCTCACATCGTCGCGAATCACGCGGTAATCTTGGAAGGTGAGTCCGGGGGATAGTTTGCGGATTTTCTGATGGGCCTGCCACTCGGTGGTCTCTTTGGCTTCGACGATGAGATTGTGGACGCCCATCTGCTCAATCAGCGCCATAACCTTCTGGCGCGCGCCCGCGCCAATGGAAAGCATGGAAACAACCGCAGCCACGCCAAAAATCATGCCCAACATCGTGAGCAGCGATCGCAGCCGATGGAGCAGCAGATTCTGCAGGCCAAGTTGCAGGTCGGGAAGCCATTGCTGGTATCCGTGTACGACACGCGCAGGGGGAGTGGAGGCAATGGTGGCCATTACGGAGCGCCCCCTGCACCGCCGGGCGCGGGCGAACTCGGATTCGCCGCTTTTTGTGGTGCCGTGGGATCGACCAGCGCAATTTCGGTGCCTGCGCTGACGCCTTCAATCGCTGCGCGGCTCTCATTCTCGGCTCGGATTTTAACTTCGCGCGGATCGAAGTTGCTGCCATTCCGCACATACACCACGCGTTTGTTGTCTTTCAGGAAAACTGCCTGCCGAGGAACGTAGAGCACGCCCTTGCGCGGATCACTGTTGATGAAGACGTGAGCGGTCAAGCCCGGGCGCATGCGCGGATCGTTTTCCTTGAGGGTGATATTGACTTCGAATTTGCTGGCGCTGTCATCTTCCCAGAATCTGCGGGTGTTGCTGCCTCCGACGGTTTTTACCGTGCCGTGGAATGTGCTGCCCGGCAGGGCGTTGAGCTCGAAGTCAACCGATTGCCCTTCCTTGATATTGTTGCGCTCAAGTTCACCAACCTTGGCGATCAGGTCCAGGCCCTGGGGATCGATAATCTGTCCCACCGCCCTTCCGGGTTCGACCTGGTCGCCCTCGCGAAATTCTGGAAGTGACATACCACTAAAGAAGAATCCGCCCGCTGCACCCTCATTCTTCTCGAGTGCAACCAGGCCGTCCATGGGCGAAGTCACCCGCATCTTCTTGATGTTGTCCTCGGCCTGATCCATGGCCAGCTTTGCCTTATTCCGCTTTTCTTCGGCGAGAGAAATGCTGGCCTGGTTGGAAGCTTTACGCGATTTTACGTCCTGTTCGAGTTCCGCGAGCACGCGCTGCGCCCCTTCCAGAGCCAGTTCGTTCTTGCGGGCGTCAATGCTGCTGAGCAGTTCATTTTTCTGAACGTCGAGTTGCGCGCGGCGCACATCGAACCGAGCTTTCAACAGCGCGACTTTGTCTTGAGCCGAAACCACCTCGGCATCCGCTTTCGCCTTGGTGATTTCCTCGTCGGCTTGCAGCAGTTCAGACCGGTTCTGGTCCAGCTTGTAGAGTTGCTCGGTGGGATCGAACTCTACTACCAGCTCGCCTTTCTTCACCGCTGCTCCGGTGTGGAGGAGATGCGTAATTTGCAGCGCGCCTCCGCCAATCGGCGGTGCGGTCAGCATTTCGGAGTGGCTCGCGCGCAGTTCGCCGGTGACGAATACTTTCATGTCGAGATCGCCACGCTTTACCCGCCCCGTCGGGACGTCGGTGCTGGTCGCGGCGGGAGCCGCGCGGCGCACAGCGGCGACGACTCCACCGACAGCCAGAAGCACGACCGCCACAACCGCCCACGTGATAGCCCGCCGGCTCCTCATTATCTTCCGTCTACTCCTTCGCGGTAGGATCGCGCAACGCCACCTGCTCCCCGGCGCTTACGCCTCTGGCGACCAGAATTTTGTCGCCGCTTCGACGTCCGACCTCGATTGCGCGCTCTTCAAATTGCCCGCCGTGCCAGACGTAGGCCACGTTTTGGCCCGATTTCTGAAACAAAGCCTGCGTCGGCATGATCACAGCGTTCGCTACTTTGTCTACAATCACCGTGACCTCTCCCGTGATTCCAGGTTTGAAGCGGGGATCGGTCTGGTCCAGAGTAATTTCGAGAATAAAGTTGCGGGTGATAGGCCAGCCGCTGGAAAAATCCAGGCTGGCAATGGCGCCAATTCGCTCGATGTGCCCTGTGAACTGCCGGTCGGGGATCGCGTTGATTTGAACTGTGACCGGTTGCTTGAGGGCCAGGCGCCCGCGCTCGGTTTCATCCACACGCGCCGAAATGCGCAGCGTATTGGCATCGGGCAATTCCGCGATGGCAGCGCCTGGCCATGCGCGGTCTCCCGGGCGATATGTGATCATGCCTGAACCGCCCCAGTGTTGCAGCAGGGTAATGATTCCGGCGGAAGGGGCGCGTTGGGTCATCTGCGCCAGCGAGCGCTCCGCCCGGGCTACGTCGTACTTGGCTTTTTCGCTGGCTTGCTGTTTGCTTTCGATGGTGGCTTGATTGAGCTGCGCGTCGGACTTCTGCTTGGTTTCTGCTTCCTTTAATTTCTGCTCGGAATCAGCCAACTTCAGCTTGGCCTCTTCGCCTTCGATGTGGGAAACAATTTCCTGCTTGCTGGCCTCCAGTTTCGCCCCTTCCACGTCGTAGCGGGCCTTGAGCACGGCAGTCTTATTTTCTTCCTCGGCGAGCCGCGCCTGGGCTTTGGCTTGCGCAATTTCCGCTTCGGCTGATTTCAGAGCGGAGCGGTACTGCGCCAGATCCTGCTCCGTTTTCGTGCTGTCGAATTGCACCACGGGATCGCCCGGTTTCACCGCCGTGCCCTCGGGCGAGATCTTAATAATCTGCAGGTCGCCGGCTTCCGATGGAGCGCTTATGGTGACTGACTTCAGCGCCTTCACTTCGCCGCGAAATTGCAAGGAGTCGAGAAACTCTCCGCGTTTTATTTGGATAGTAGGAACGGAGGGCGCTCGCTTCCCCAGTCGTACCGCTCCCAGCACTACGCCGCTGCAAGCCAGCAGGATGACGGCGATCACGCCTGATTTGCTGCGCGCCGATAGCCGATGGAAGCGCTGGATCATCAGGAGCCGCTCCCGGAACCCCCACGGGGCGGAGTTCCCGCTGCAGCATCGGTGCCGGCATGTTTTGCGATGTTTACGTCAACCGCAGCAGAAAGATCGGGCATCAGCTTGGGATCATTTCCCTGAATCGCGACAATCACCACGAAGGAACGGAGCTTGTCGGAGAAATCTCCGGCTTCCCCAATCGGCGCGACCTGATCCAGACGCGCGGGGAAGACCATTTCCGGGTACGCATCCAGCCGCACCTTAGCAGTTTGCCCGACGGCAAGGGAAGGGAAGTCCTCTTGGTTGGCGAGAACCCGCACCTGCATGGTCGAAGGATTCACTACTTGCATGAAGGGCACGCCCGGCCTCACCTGGTCGCCTTCCTGTACCTCGCCCATGGTGCCCTGCTTCCATATCGTGTTGAGGACGACGACTCCGTCGAGCGGAGAGTGGATCTGCATCAGGTTGGCGTTGGCTTGCGCGTGCATCATCGTTTGTTTTGTGCGATCGCGCTGAATTTCCAGAATGTGTATGGCCGCATGGGCTGCCTGGCGCTTCAGGTCGAAAGTCTCGCGGAGTTGATCGTAGGTGGCTTTGGCCTCGTCGAGGTTCTCCTGGTTCTTTTCGGCGTCGATGCGCGAGACGATCTCGGCTTTCTGGATTTCCAGTTCCGCTTTGCGCAGATTGTCCTCGGCTGCTTTCAGTTCGGTCTCGTCTTTGGCGCGAGCAGCATTCTCTTTGGCCTGCTCCTCGGCAACCTGGTCCACCAGTTTCTGATAGTCCGCCTGTTTGTCGACGTAATCCCGCATTTGTGCCTGCCGGTCGAATTCCACCAGCAGATCGCCTTGTTTCACGCGCGTGCCCCCGGGCGTCAGGTGAATGATGGTGAGAGTCTCAACGGATTGGCCGGCGAGCAGGGGAGCAAGGATGGCGCGCGCCTGTACCGCCTCGGTCGTCCCTTTGAGACGTAGGATTTCTCCGGGAGCGGTGGGAGTAGCCGATGCAAGCCTGGCGCGGGAATGAGTTCGGCTGCGAACGACGATTACTAGAGTGGCCGCCAGAATCGCAGCAATGACACCCAGCACGATCCAGACTCGCCGTGTAGAGCGGGGTTCGTGAGTTGGCGGCAAAGCAGGTTGCGGCCCCAGTTGATCCAAAGACGACTCCGAGTCGGGAGTCACTTCCGCAGGAGCTGTATTCATTGCTGAGATACTCCCGCCGTAGGAATCTGGATGTGCAGCAAAAGTTGCCCGCGGCGTATGGTGCTACTAAGTTATCCGACGGAGCCCTGATTTCCAAGCATCATCAGATCGCCCAGATAGTTCCGGCTTGCAATTTGTTTGCTTCGGAAGACTTCAGATTGCTTGCTCGACAAAACTGAGGGAAGTTCGAATCCATCTGTGATCCCGCTAATCCATGGAATAGACGGGAATGTTAGATTTGCGTTAGCTCCTAAAAAGCCGACGCGCCCAGCAAGCAGTCAACGCGCAGTAGAAGACTCCACGCATTGCCCGCCGAGGCAACGCGCGGCCGGTGGCACTATCGGCGGGGAGGCTACTGCACTTCGTTCAGCTTCTGGTAAATCAGCATCGCCAGAAAGGCGAGCAGAAAGACTCCTGAGCCGATGCTGAATACCCGCATCGGGATCGTCAGCTTATTTACTTTCGTCAACAGCTCTGTTTGCTCTTCCTGCATGTGCGAATTGGCGTCATCCAGAAACAACTGATCATCTTCATGCATGGTCAGGGTACTCCTGTAGATGAGCAGCACAATCAGCCCAACCGCGAAAAGTCCAAACAGAGCTCCCACGATTTCAATCGGCGTCATAAGGCACCTCAGTAAAATCAACCCAGCAATGGCGTCCACTTCGTGGTGGAGGGTAATAACCCCGCAACCAATCCCAAGGGAAGCCTTTAACGGCATGATTATAGCCCCGTTTGCAAGCCCCCGGCACGAATAAATCCCCTTGTCCGGAAAGCCTTACGGAATGGGGAAAGGGTGCGACTTTCAAGGCGGATTCGGCATCGAACAGGCAGGGTTTTTTCAGGTCGTCAAGACGCTGAGCCGGGAATTATAAATCTGATATAATCGAACAGCTTTAAAGCCAAGGAGATACGAATGGCCACCACAACCGTTCCCGAAGTCAAGAAAGCCGCACCCGTTACTCTGACCAGCAACGCCGTCGCCAAGGTGAAAGAGATCATGGCGCAGCAGAATCCCGTGCCCGCCGGCCTGCGCATCGGAGTCGTGGGTGGAGGATGCTCCGGCTTTTCCTATTCCATGCAGTTCGAGAACGGCGCCGGCATGATGGACAAGACCTTCGACATGGACGGTCTGAAGGTATTCGTCGACGCGACCTCGGTTATGTATCTCAACGGGTGCATTGTTGACTATGTCGAGACGCTCGAGGGCGCGGGCTTCAAGTTCGAGAATCCGAACGTGAAGAGCACCTGCGGTTGCGGGTCGTCCTTCAGCGTGTAAGCGGTTTTCGACCACAAAGATCAAAGACCTCATCGCGAGATGGGGTCTTCTTACTTTTACCCTCTGGTGCGCGAGTGAGCTACTGCTGCTGTGGTTGAGGAGGCGGGGCGCCTGGCTGACTCGGGGCGCCGAATCCTCCGCTGGAGGGCGGGGTCGGATTATTCTGCATTCCTGAAGGCGAGTTCCCGAAACCATTGCCGAAGCCGCTACCGGTCCCGTTTTGCCCGGCGCTACCGGGTCCGTTCACGTTTTGCGGTCCAGCACCAAACATCTGCAGTTGTGGCTGGTAAGGTGTGGTGATCAGGAAACCCCGGTCCAAGCTGGGGTCGTAGACAAACTGCCACTCGTTGTATTTTTTCTTTTTGTCGAACTCGCGGATGGTTCTTTCTTTGCTGGTACTGGCGACGCCCACGATGGGAGCGCCGCCGAAAGTTGTGCTCGCGAGTTTGTCCCCGGAACTGCCGCTGTTGTCGCCCTGGCCGGCAGGGTTATTTCCATTTGTTCCCGTAGTAGAGGAGCCAGGTTGTGAGGAATCCGTTCCCGGCTGAGTGGAGTCGCTGGCGGTCGTCGGCGCGTTCGTGGTTTGCGAATTTTGCCCGAAAGAAGAATTCTGCCCAAAGGACGAATTTCCGCCGAACGCGCTGTTGTTGCCGAAGCCAGATGTCTGCGCAATTCCTGTCGCAGTGTTCAGCGAGCCGTTCGGTCCCAGTGTGGCCGCGCCGGGAATCATACCGCCGCCGATTCCGTTCATCATCATCTTGGCTTCGCCGAAGTGCAGCAGCCTGAAATCTTTCCCGGTCAGAGGATCCTTATAACGCTTGCGCAGGAAGCGCTGCTGGTTCGTATTCTCCAGATCCTCAATCTTCATCGGGTAGCGGCCAAACTTCTTGTAATATGCGCGGACGGCCCGCGAGTACTGCACGCCACGGTGAATCATCTCTTCTTCGCGGTCGCGCTTGATCTCGAACGTAATCGAGGGCACGATCACGGCCGTCATAATAATCATCAGGGCCACGGTCAGCAGCAGGAGCAGCATGATGTAGCCCTGCTCACCGCGCCGGCCACGAATTTTCGATCGAGAGAGCATTGGGAGATTGAGTAATTGAGTAATTGGGTAATTGGGAGCGGCGAATTTTCAGTTACTCAATTACTCATTTACCCGATTAATTTCGTCATCCTTGCGTGAGCGGAATGTTCTGCGGCGGGCCGCTGTTCACCACGTCCTGCATTTCGACGGAGTTGGGCGAAATGCGGATGACTTTGTAGCGGCGGTCCACGATCTCGCCTTCTCCGGCCACGAAGACGTCTTCCCCCGATTTCAAGAATATTTTCTTGGGCTCGCCGGGAGAACTGGCGAAGCCGTAAAACTTCAAGGGAATGGGCGGAGCCTGCGGGGGAGACGGAAGCGTGTATGTATTTTGAACCCCTTGCTGGTCAGTATTGGGCGCTGCTCCAGGCTTCGGAATCACCACCTCTTCCGCCTGCGATACAAAAATGTTTCTTCCGTTGCCTTCGTATAGAGTTTTTTCGCTGGCCGCCAGCAAATCCAGGCGCAACGCCGGATCGAGGCTTTCTGTCCGGGGCTTCTTCCCGCTCTTGGTCAAGCCGCGCGCTTGCACCCTCGGCGCCAGTACCGCAGCCGCGGCCTGCGCGTTGGACGATGGCGCCGAAGAGCCGTTAAAAAAAGGCATGACAAAGTACCCGAAGGCCAGCACGGCGATCACGCCAAGCACCGCGGCCAACGTCGCCTTCTTTTTGTTCTCCAATCCGAGCTGCACTACGTAGCCACCTTGGAATAGGTTTCCAGTTTCATGCCTAATTTCACGGTACCCTGGGGCTCTCCTCCCAGAGACACGCTATCAATAATGAAAAACATCTCGTCCCGCTCCAGCGCGTTGATGAACTTGGCCAACGAACTGTAGCTTCCCACGAGGTCGTATTCCATTTCCCAGCGCTGTAAACCTTCGGTCGTCGTATCTTCAGGCTTAAATCGTCCTTGTTCGATGCGGACACCGTTGGCGGCGGCCAGCTTGCCAAATTCGGTCGCAATCTGTGAGTTCTGCGTTGGGAAACGGTTTTTATAGAAATCCTTGATCTCCTGGTTGGCGATCACAATTCGATGCGGCAAATCTTTTAATGGCGCCACCTGGCGGGTTTTGGTCATCAGTTCGACTTGCAGGCGATTCAACTCCTGCCGCCGGCTCTCGGGCGAGCCGATGAGCGGGGAAAAGTACAGCAATCCCGCGAACAGGTCTATGGCTGCCATGACCGCGATGGCGGTAGTCAGCCCTTTGCGGGTTCGCCGAAGGTCCGGCATCAGTGTCTGCTCCTGTTGGCCAATTCAGTCGTAGGTTTCGCTGCCACAGCCGTTTTCACGCCGTTCGGGTTTGCCGGTGCCGTATCCGAGTTGGTGGAAAGCGGTTCGGGAATGTAAATCGCGGCGATCTGAAACTGTTCGGTATCGCCACCCTTCGAGTCTATGTGGGTCTCGCCGAGGATGGTGGTCTGAGCAAAGCGGCGCGAATCTTCCATTCTCCGTGCCAGTTCAATGGCCCGATCCCGCGAGTCGCCAGCCACGGTCATCTTCAATTCCAGCTGATTGTCATCATCCAACTGAGGACTGATGGCCACAAGATGCACGCGGGGCGGCATAACCTTTTCGAGACTTTCCAGCACTCGCGTCCAGGAAAAAGATTTGCGTTCAATGAGCTCGTTCAGAAACTGCGATTCGTCGCGCGTGGTGCGGTTTTCCGGGCGATTCAGAAATGCCTCCGCCTCGGAACGAATCTGATCGCGTTGGGCAATCAAGGCGCGCTTCTCCGCAATCGCGCTGCGATCGCGCCGCGCGTTCATCCAGCCGGTCACGTCAAGCGCCAGCAGCACCAGCGTCAGCACTCCGATGGCTCCGACCGCGGTGCCCCAGCGCATCCAGAACCGCCGCGCATCTTCGTACGGCTGGCTCGCGAGATTGATGTCAAGACGCATCTACGAAATCAGTGCTCCCAATACTCCAGCCATTCTCCAGCGCGGAACCGAGCCGCCGGCGCTGGTTCCCAGTTGCGAGGACGAGACCAGTTCCTGCACCTCGGCGCCGGTCTGCGCCTGAAGCGCGGGCGCCGCCCCGCCCGATTCCGGCAGTCCCGCCACGTAAATCTGCTCTATATTCAGGTGGTAAGTATCCTGGAAAAAGACTATCGAAGGATAGACTTCCTCGGCGAGTTGCTCTCCGGTAATCGTGACTCCGCGCGTGTTTTCGAGGGTGCGGAACAGCTGCAACTGATCTTCGTTCAGAATCGCGATGCTGGTCGTGTGGGCATCAACTTTGATGACCAGTGTCGGACGCTTCCCCTCGGCCGCGCCCAGGGCTGCGAGAGTGGAAGGCAGCACTACACCGGGATTGAATCCGGCATCGCGAAATGCCGCTTCATAGTCTTCGACTACACTGCCGAGCGCAACCGCGGCTACCACGCGAATCTCATCGCCGAACTTCTGCGCATGATAGGAGACCTTGGCCTTGTCCACATCAAACGGCAGAGATTTCTTGAGCCGAAATCGCACTACCCCCAGCGCTTCCTCATGATCGGCAGGGAGCGTATCGAATTCCACCAGCATGACGCGAACGGCGGCATCGGGGACGACCGCGATGACATCCTTGGAACGTCCACCCACCAAGCCCAACGCGCTTGCGATGCCATCCCGCACCGCTCTACGCTGGCGCAAATTGTTTTCCACCAGATCAGGCACTACGCTTCCGGGCGCCAATTCACTGGCGGCGCAAGCGTCGAGCGCGCCGCCGTGGTCGACGAGACGCCCGGCGAGCACGCGATCGGCTGCGATTTCACACGCCAACTTCGGTTTTGCCGCGTTTGTCTTAAGACCCATTCCCGAGTACGCCTTGAAAGATAGTTATGCCTCTATAAATCAGAAACCGTTCGGTGCAGAAATGCAATAACTGAAAAAGCACATCGCAGGTTTCAAGGTCTCAAAGTTTCAATGTTTTTGTAGCGAGATGAAGGGAGCGTGGTTCTTGCCGGGACACTGCAACCTTGAAATCTTGCAACCCTGAAATTTTGCAACCTTGCCTTAACGCATAGCCTCGATAAACGTTACCTTGTTAATCTCCTTCAGCGTGGTCATGCCGAGCCGGACTTTGTCGAGCGCAGACTCGCGCAGAAAGCGCATACCCTCGTCGCGCGCGGCGCGGCGAATCTCCGAAGTCGGTTTTTTGGCCAGAATCATCTCGCGGACGCGGTCGCTCAAATCGAGCAACTCATGGATCGCGGTTCGACCCCGGAATCCTGTGCCCGCGCACTCGATGCATCCCGGACCTTCATAGAGCGGTACCTTGCCCCACTGCTGTGGGTCCAAACCGCTGGCCTCGAGAACCTCGGGCGGATAATGCACTTCGGTGCGGCAGGAATCGCAAACCAAGCGCACCAGCCGTTGCGCGAGAATGCAGTTCAACGCCGACACAAAGTTGTAAGGCTCGACTCCCATGTTCAGAAAACGCCCGATCACGTCGACCACGTTGTTGGCGTGAACGGTAGTGAACACCAGGTGCCCGGTAAGAGCGGATTGGATAGCGATCTGGGCCGTCTCAGTGTCCCGGATTTCGCCGACCATGATCTTATCGGGATCGTGGCGCAGAATGGAGCGCAGCCCGCGGGCAAAGGTCAGTCCTTTTTTCTCGTTCACCGGAATCTGGGTGATGCCGCGCAGCTGATATTCGACCGGGTCTTCAATGGTGATGATCTTGTCTTCGTCGGTCTTGATCTCGTTGACCGCGGCGTAGAGGGTGGTCGTCTTGCCGCTTCCAGTCGGGCCCGTGACCAGCACCATACCGTAGGGCTCTTTAATGTAGCGGCGGAATTTGCGCAGATCTTCTTCGTCAAATCCGACCACATCCAAAGTGAGGGTGCGGAACTTCTCGCTCATCGACTCTTTGTCGAGGACGCGCAGCACGGCATCTTCGCCGTGAATCGAGGGCATGATCGAGACGCGGAAATCGATGGCGCGGCCGTTATATTTCACGCGGAAGCGGCCGTCCTGGGGCACGCGGCGCTCGGAAATATCCAGCTCGCTCATGACCTTGATGCGCGAGATGACGGTCGAATGATGCTCTTTGCCGATGGGCGGCATGGCCTGCGTGAGCACGCCATCAATGCGGAACTTGATCACGACCGAGTCGTCGCGGGTTTCAATGTGGATATCGGAGGCGCGCCGCTGCAGGGCTGTAAAAATTGTGGTATCGACCAGGCGGATGATCGGGCTGGTATCGCCCGTGGCCGTCAGTTTGTCGATGGTCAGCGTCTCTTCCGCTCCGGTGGCCTCGTCTTCGCGGATGATGGTGAAGCCTTCGCTGGCTTCTTCGAGCACGCGCTGCGATTGCTCCGTCTTCTTCAGGATGTCGGAGATCTGCTTGAGGGTCGAAACTTTGGTGACGATGCGCTGCTTGAGCAGCAGGCTGATCTCGTCAATCATCATCAGCTGGCTGGGGTCGGCGATGGCAATGGCCAGCTTTCCATCCACTGTTTCTTCGAGCGGCACGAAGTTGTAGCGGAACATCAGCTCGACCGGGATCTTTTTGAACAGCTCATGATGCAGCTCAAACCCGCTGAGGTCGATGAATTCGCAGCGATACCGCCGCGCCACATCCTGCGCGCGCTCCAGATCCGTGACTGGATTTCCCGTCGGGCTGATTGGCCCGCCGTTCCCGCCGCCTACAAACAGTGATTTTTTATCCGCCGTTGCCATTCGAACTCCAAGCCCTGAGCCGTGAGCGCTGAGCTGTGAGCAATCCAACTGTCTGTTTGCTCATTGCTCACAGCTCAGCGCTC
>DASYYT010000242.1:0-42187 GCA_035949755.1 Candidatus Sulfotelmatobacter sp. | reverse complement strand
TGGAGAGCAGATCCAGAATTTCGCGCAGACCCTGGCGAATGTGCTGAATCTCGGGCGCCGATTGCGATGGGAACGGGATCGCGCTTTGGGTCTTATCCGACTTGATCTCTGCGCGAAGCTGATTGCGGGCGCCGGAGATGGTGAATCCCTGCTCGTAGAGCAGTTGCTTGATGCGCAGGACGCTTTCCACATCGCGCTTGCGGTACATGCGCTGACCGGTGCTGCTCTTGACCGGCTTCAGTTGGGGAAACTCCGATTCCCAGAAGCGCAGCACGTAGGCGGGGAGATGACACAGGGTGGCGACTTCTCCGATGCGGAAATAGAGTTTGTCGGGGATGAGGACCTGATCCGTTTTGTGCCTGGCCGTGCTTTTCTTTCTGGGAGACATGGTGGTAAAAGCCGCGCTGTTTGCCTATTGTGACACAGGTGCGGCAGATGGGTGCGGGATTTTGCGGCCAAAAGTTGAGGCAGCACTTCAAGGCCCAGGAGTATGCGTTCCCGCCTGATTCGGGGCTGAACGGAAAAGCCTCTTAAGAGGTGCTTCTCTCAAGAGGCCAGTGAAAATCCCGGGTATGCGAGTATCGTCTCGCTGACGGTTAGTGTTTCTTCTTTTTTGCCTTCTTCTTGGTTGCCATGAAGGTGCCTCCGTTGAACGTTTTTCCCCGTGAGAGGAACGACCTTGGGCCCTGAGCTCGTATGACCAACCCTACTTATAGTAGGAGAAGGTCCTATGCTCCAAGATATTGCGGCATGATGAATAGCGTGTCAATAGAATTCTGCGAAATCGCGCCGAAATTCTTGCGCCGGGGCTGTCGTTCGCTGCTGGTGGTTGCGATTCGATCCTCGGTGAATCCACTGACGAGCGTGGAGCGGCGGCTGCTAGTATCCCCACATGCGGCGCGATCCGATTGAACTGGAAATTTTCAAAAATCTGTATCACTCGATCGCCGAAGAGATGGGAGCGGCGCTGCGCCGCAGCGCGTTTTCGCCCAACATCAAAGAGCGCCGCGACTACTCGTGCGCCGTGTTCGATGGAGCGGGCCTGGTGATTGCCATGGGGGATCACATGCCGGTTCATCTGGGGTCGATGCCGATGTCGGTGCGCGCCGCGATTGACGCGGGCACGATGAATCCGGGCGACGTGGTGATGCTGAACGATCCCTTTCGCGGGGGAACGCATTTGCCGGATATTACGCTGGTCGCGCCCGTGTACGTGCGCCGGGGCAAGAGCAGGGGCTCTGGACCTGAATTCTACGTGGCGTCGCGGGCGCACCATGCGGATGTGGGGGGCGCATATCCGGGATCGATGGGGCTTTGCCGCGAGATTTATCAGGAAGGGGTCCGTATACCTCCTGTGAAATTCATACGCGCCGGAGCGATGAACCACGACGTGCTAACGATGCTGCTGAACAATGTGCGCACGCCGGAGGAGCGCGAAGGCGACTTGGGCGCGCAGACTGCCGCCTGCCACACGGGTGCGGAGCGGCTTCGTGAAGTCTGCTCGCGCTATGGCCTGGAAAGAACGAAGAGAGCGGCGGCGGAACTGCTGGAATATTCCGAGGAAATGATGCGAGCGTTTCTGGCACGGATTCCAGCGGGAGAATACCGCGCGGAAGACTTCCTCGACGGCGACGGAATCAGCGAAGGCCCGGTGAAGATTGCGGTGACGATCACGGTGCATCGAAGTGGCAGGCGACGGCCAATGGTTTCGGTGGATTTCACAGGAAGCGATGCGCAGGTGGAGGGCAGCATCAATGCGGTTGCGGCCATTACCTATTCGGCGTGCTTCTATGCGTTCCGCTGTCTGCTGGCCGAAGATGTGCCGGCGGCTGCGGGGCTGATGCGCCCGATCGAAGTGATCGCGCCAGAAGGCACGATCGTGAATGCGCGGCCTCCTGCCGCGGTTGCGGGAGGGAATGTGGAAACGTCGCAGCGCATCGTTGACGTAATTCTGCGGGCGCTGGCGCAGGCGATTCCCGATCGCATCCCCGCGGCGGCGTGCGGCACGATGAACAATCTCACGATCGGCGGCATCGATCCGCGCACGGGAAATCCGTTCACTTATTACGAGACGATCGCTGGCGGGATGGGCGCGCGTCCGGGCAAGGACGGAGTTTCCGGCGTGCATACGCACATGACGAATTCGCTGAACACGCCAGCCGAAGCACTGGAGTACGCTTATCCGCTGCGGGTGCGCTCGTACGCGCTGCGTGCCGGCAGCGGTGGTGAAGGAAAGTTTCACGGCGGCGATGGAATCGTCCGCGAGATCGAAGTGCTCAGCGATTGTGAGGTGACGCTGCTGGCGGACCGGCGCACGCGAGGACCGTGGGGATTATCGGGCGGCTCCGAAGGCATGCCGGGCGGCGCATTGATCACCCGTCGCGACGGCAAGGTGGAGAAGATACCGGGAAAGTTCAGTTCCCGCTTACGCAAGGGCGAACGAATTACCATTCACACTCCGGGTGGCGGAGGATGGGGTGCGTAGCGCGGCACACCGTGCGCTCAAGTCATAAAATATTAACGAGGACAATTGAAATGAGCGATGCAGCCACACACTATTTGGAGGAGGCGCGCCGCCAGCTGCGCGGGCACAAGCGCATGGGCGAAGGCGCGATGAGCCAGTTGCGCGACGCAGATTTCTTTGTGAGGCTCGATCCCGAGGCCAACTCGGTCGCGGTTCTGGTCAAGCACATCGCCGGCAACATGCGCTCGCGCTTCACCGACTTTCTCAGCAGCGACGGCGAGAAGCCCGACCGCTTCCGCGACAGAGAATTTGAGGTGACTCCGGCGACTACGCGCGCCCAAGTGATGAATTGGTGGGAGCAGGGCTGGGCCATCGTGTTCGGGGCGATTGATCCGCTGAAACCCGAGGACGTCATGGGGACGGTAACGATTCGCGGCGAGCCCCATACCGTGCTGCAGGCCATCAACCGCCAGATCGCGCACTACGCACAGCACATTGGGCAAATCGTATTCCTGGCGAAGCATCTGCGCTCGAAGGAATGGAAGACGTTGAGCGTCCCGCGCGGCAAGTCGGAGGAATTCAAGCAGCACAAGGCGATGTCGGGGAAATTTGAACGAGGCGTGCCCAAGGACAAGTGAGCCCGGCGCGATTCATCCCACGAGACCAGTGCCGCCCGCCTGAAACCTCCCTGGTCGGATCAGGTTCCCGCCGCGGTGCTAGAATCATACGTTTTGGGTTTCGGTCCGTTTTTCGCATCCGATTCATAGGCAGGCAATCATGGCAGGAACAATGCTGGCGGTGGTCAAGCCGGAGGCGGCGCCGGGCGCCGAGGTACGTGAAGTAAAGATCCCCGCCTTCGGACGCACCGACGTCCTGGTCAAGGTCAAGGTGGCGTCCATTTGCGGCACGGACCTGCACATCTACAACTGGGACCGCTGGGCGCAGAACCGCATTCACCCGCCGCTGATTCCCGGGCACGAATTCTGCGGCGAGGTTGCAGCCTTTGGTGACGAAGTCACGAGCGTCAAGGAAGGCGACTTCGTTTCCGCCGAGATGCATGTGGCTTGCGGCAAGTGCCTGCAGTGCCGCACCGGCGAAGCCCACATCTGCCAGAACGTGAAAATTATCGGCGTGGATGCCAATGGGGCTTTCGCCGAATACGTGGTGATCCCCGAGTCAAACATCTGGAAGCTCGATCCAGCGATTCCGCAGGAGTACGCCTCGATCCTGGATCCACTGGGGAATGCGGTTCACACGGTGCTGGCCGGAGAGATCGCCGCCAAGACTGTGGCCATCACGGGCTGCGGCCCGATTGGGCTTTTTTCGATCGCCGTGGCCAAGGCGGTGGGAGCCACGTCGGTTTTCGCGATTGAAGTCAACGAGCACCGTGCCCGCGTGGCGCGCGAGATGCAGGCCGACTACGTGGTCAACCCTGCCAAAGAAGACGTGCACTCGATCGTCATGGAAAAGACCGGCGGCTTGGGCGTGGATGTTGTGCTCGAAATGGCCGGACATCCGGACTCGATCCGCACCGCCTTCGATATCGTGCGCCGCGGCGGACGAATATCTCTTCTTGGCCTGACCTCCAAGCCCATCTCGCTGAATTTTTCCGAGGACATCATTTTCAAAGGCATTACCATTCAAGGCATCAACGGCCGCCGCATGTATCAAACCTGGTACCAGATGACTGCTCTGCTGAAGGCCAACAAGCTGAACTTGCACCCGGTGATTACCGATCGCATTTCCATGAAAGATTTCGGCAAGGCCATGGAACGACTGAAGACCGGAGAGGCGAGCAAGATTCTGGTTTACCCGAATGGAGTCAGATGACTTCTTTTCCGCGGATCGCTCGGGGGAACGTGGATTCTTATCACTGACTCTGGTTGATCCGCGTTAATCGAAGGCAAAGAATCATGGTTCCACATGAGCCGCGACGCGCACTCCGCTGCACCTGCATTCGCGAGGGCAAGGTGAAGAAGCCGCATCCCAGCCTGCACGTGGTCTTTGCCCGGTATTAAACTCATTACAAGGTTCCGAACCGTGTAAATGCGCGTGAAATCCGTGGCGAGGTATTTTTCATGACCACTGCAACCCGCACCAATCCTCTCTCTTACCTGACCGACCAGCTGAACGAACTCAAAGCCAAGGGTACGCACTTCAAGCTGCGCGTGCTGGAGGACGAGCAGGCGGCGGTCTGCACCTTCGACGGCAAGAAGGTGATCAATTTGGCCTCGAATAATTATCTGGGCCTGACGACGCATCCCAAGCTGCGGGAGGCAGCGCTGGAGGCGACCCGCAAGTATGGCGTGGGATCGGGGGCGGTGCGCACGATTGCCGGCACGATGAAGATTCACATGGAACTGGAGGAGAAGATTGCGCGCTTTAAGAATGTTGAGGCATGCGTGGTCTTCCAATCCGGATTCGCCGCCAATGCGGGGACGGTCTCGGCGGTGCTGGGCAAAGACGACTTCATCATCTCCGACGCGCTCAATCACGCCTCAATCATCGACGGCGCCCGCCTCTCGAAGGCGAAGATCCTGGTTTTCCGCCACAAAGACATCCCGCACGCCGAAGAGCAGTTGGCCAGCGTCAAGAACGAGTCCGGCAAGAAGCTGCTAATCAGCGACGGAGTTTTCTCGATGGATGGCGACATCGGCCCGCTGCCCGCGCTCTGCGATCTGGCCGAGAAATACGGCGCCATCATGATGGTCGACGACGCGCACGCGTCCGGCGTGCTGGGCCGCAACGGCCGCGGCACCATCGATCATTTCGGCATGCACGGGCGCGTGGATATCCAGGTTGGCACGCTATCCAAAGCCATCGGCGCGCTCGGCGGATACGTTTGCGGCACCCGCGACTTAATCGACTTCCTCTATCATCGCGCGCGCCCTTTTTTGTTTTCGACTTCGCACCCGCCCTCAGTAGCAGCAACATGCGTTGCTGCTTTCGACGTTCTAGAAAATGAACCTGCGCGCATGGAACGGCTCTGGGAGAACACGCGCTTCTGGAAGAAAGAACTTGGCCTGCTGGGGTTCGATATTGGAGGGCGCAGTACGCCCGCCAGCGAGACTCCGATCACCCCGATCATCATCGGCGACGGCAAGCTGACCATGGACTTCTCTCGCGAGCTTTTCAAAGAAGGAGTGCTCGGAACCGGCATCGCGTTTCCTACAGTGCCGGAAGGCAAGGCCCGCATCCGCACCATCATGACCGCCACGCACACGAAAGAAGAGTTGGAGCAGGCTCTGGAAGTGCTGAAGAGAGTGGGGAAGAAGATGGGGATTCTGGCGCCCCCGACAAGCTAGCCGTCAAGCTTCGCTCGACCGGATAGCCGAGAACGGCTGTCCCCACATAAGTCCCAGAGAATCTCAATCTTCGCGGTACACAATCTTTCCGCCCACAATCGTCGCTATGACCTTGCCTGTGAATTGCCACCCGTCAAACGGTGTATTACGCGAAAGCGAGCGGGACGTTGCGGCATCGAAGGTCCACTTTTTCTTGGGATCGAAGATGGTCACATCGGCGTGGCTCCCTTTCGCAAGAGACCCTCGGCCGGGCAAGTCGAATACCCGCGCCGGACCCAAGGTGAATAATTCGACGATGCGGGTGAGGGGAATTTTATGTTGTCGATGCAGGTGGGAGATGGCCAGCGCGAGCGCGGTCTCCAATCCGGTAATCCCGAAAGCCGCCCGCTCGAATTCAACCTGCTTCTCATGCAGCGCGTGGGGTGCGTGATCGGTGGCGATGGCATCGACAGTGCCGTCCGCCAGCGCGACGAGAATGGCCTCGCGGTCGCTGGCCGATCGAAGCGGCGGATTCATCTTGAAATTCGTGTTGTACTCGCCGACGCTCTCGTCAAGCAGCGTGAAATGGTGCGGGGTGACTTCGCAGGTCACGCGCGCCCTGGCGCGCTTGCCGCGGCGCACGGACTTGAGCGCGTCGGCAGTGGAAAGGTGGGCGACATGCAGGCGCGATTCGCGAATCTGCTGCGCCAGCGTCACATCGCGATCGACGATGGACACCTCCGCTGCGGCCGGCATGGCACGCAGGCCGAGCCGGAAGCTTGCCGGTCCGGCGTGCATCGAGCAGTTCTCAGTCATGCGCGTGTCTTCCGCGTGTTGCACCACCGGGAAATTCAATTCCGCGCCCAGACGCAAAGCCATGCGCATCACGTCATCATCGAGGATGGGCTTGCCGTCATCAGTGACGGCGACCGCTCCGGCGCGCTGCAGGGCGCTGAAGTCGGTGAGCGTACCTCCCTTGCTGCCGCGGGTTGCAGCGGCGATGGGAAATACGTGCACTACCGCGTCGCGCTCCGGGCTTTTCACCCAGTTCACCCACTCGGGGGTGTCGACTACCGGGGCCGTGTTGGGCATGGTGCAGACGGAAGTAAAGCCTCCGGCTGCCGCCGCTGCTGTGCCCGTCGCGATAGTCTCCTTGTAACCCTGGCCCGGCTCGCGCAAATGCACATGCAGATCGATGAAGCCTGGAGAAACAATGAGTCCGCGCGCATCGAACTTTTCATCGGCGCTGCCCTTTGTCTTTCCCGGCAAGGCGATCTCCGCCACGCGCCCATCGCGTAGGAGGAGATCCATGGGCGCATTGATCTTCGCCGCGGGATCGATAACGTGGCCGCCTTTAATCAGCAGGCTCGAGTTTTGGCTCTTAGTGGTCGGCATTCATCACTCGACGCTGTCAAATCAGAAATACATCCCCATCTCCTGATCTATCCGAGTTGATCCGTGAGAATCTGTGGCTCATTTCGCCTTCCCCAAGGCCCTCGCCAGGATTGCCATGCGAGTCGGTACTCCATTATGCACTTCGTCTACGATGACTGACTGCGGGCCGTCGGCGACTTCGGCGGTCAACTCCAGGCCACGAATGATGGGGCCGGGATGCATCACAATGGCATCGCGCCGGGCGAGTTTCAGCCGTGCCGCCGTCATCTGATAACGGGCAATGTAATCCGCCAGCTGAATCTTCTGGCCCGCCAGGCGCTCGGTCTGCACCCGCAGCAGCATGATCACATCGGTGCCGCGCAGCGCGTCTTCGATGTGGCGCGTGATGCGCAGCCCCGGGGCAAGCGTCGCCGCCACGTCCGGCACGAACTCCAGCGGGCCGCAGAGCGTGAGCTTCACTCCGAAGCGTGTCAACAGGTGACAGGCGCTGCGCGCTACGCGGCTATGAAAAATATCGCCGATGATTGTGGCCTGCAGCCCCTGCAATGATTTCTTGTGCTTGAGAATCGTGACCGCATCGAGCAGGGCCTGCGACGGATGCTCGTGCATGCCATCACCGGCATTGATTACCGGAATGTCGAGGTACCGCGCCATTAAGTGCGGTGCTCCCGCGGAAGGATGCCGCATCACGATGCAGTCCGCGCCCACGGCTCGCAGCGTAAAGCCGGTATCCAGTACTGACTCGCCTTTTTCGATGCTAGATCCCGAAGACTGCACCAGCGTCGTGGTGGCCCCCAGGGACTTGGCGGCAAATTCAAACGAGGTGCGCGTCCGCGTGGACGCTTCGTAAAACAGAAGCACGATGCGCTTGCCGCGCAGCAGCGGACGAGCTTTCTGCGGATTCATGCGGCGGGCCAGTTGCAGCAGGCCCAGAATTTCCCTGGTCTCGAGGTGCTCAATCCCGAGCAGCGAACCGCGGGCAGGCATGTTCATCGGAAAAAGTGCAAACCGTGCATCATACGCGGCAGAGGCGCGGCCTGCAAGAACGATCACGTTTCAGGAAATATCTAGGGATCAGGCTTTATTTCGACGGTTCAGGATGGTTCCGCACAACGATCCGCCGATCGCCGCCAGGATGATGGCCATGAAGAATCCGGTCACTAGAAACAGCAGCATGAGAACCTCATGGCCCTGCGGGGTCTTCAGCCGGTCAAACATGGCCAGCGTTTGCGGATCAGAAGTGCGCTTCGACGCCTGCTCGATGACATCCGACAGAGCCTTTTGGAATTGAGGTCCCTGGTGCAAAATGAGCACGGCCAGCGTTCCCAACACGCAGGAGATGGCGAATCCCAAGAAGCCGCTCAAAGCTCCCAATCGCGCACCGTCGGCGGCTGAAATGTTTGCCGTGGGACGACCATGCCGATAGAAGATGACGGCTAAAAACCCCATGCTCAGCATGGCCACGAATGGATTCAGGCCCAAACCCATCAACACCGAGGCCACCACGGCCGCCAGGGCACACGGTTTGAAGGCTTCTGACCAGCCAACCGGAACTGCCAGCATGGGAACGGTCTCGGAGGCCGGCAGTGCCGCGGATGCCGGCGCGGAAGCTTCGGCGAAGGAAGGCGGAGCTGTCACCGGCTCGGCAACCAATACCCGAATCTGCGGGGCCATGCAGTGCGGACAAAACGGCCGGCCTTCGTCAACCAGCTGGCCGCATTTATGACAAGATTGCTCCATTCAGGATTGAGACCGGGAAAAGCATCTCTGAAAATATCGCACGCCGCGCCGGGTGAGCAAGAGAGCACGCAAGCATGGTAAGGCTTTGGAGTGTCTAGATATCGCCACTTTTCCCGCGGCTGCGGAGGTAGACAATGGCAAAAGTCGTTCCGTTGCCCCTGTCATCGGGCTCGATGGTTACGATGTGCGCGTTGCCCTCCGTGCCGACCTTCAATTCCCTAACCGGGCCAGAGTTGTCTCCCTCGCACTTAAGCGGGCGGTTGCGGTCCTCGTTGTTGTCTGAATGAAGTCCGCTGTCGTCATTCGTGTTGTGACATTCCAGCACTTTGCCATACTTCTTCATTTTGTCTTTATAGTAGGCAAGAATTTTTCCCGCCGGATCATCCGACTCATACTTCGCCACGACGAGCTTGAATCCAAAACTTTCCGTCAGGATTCCGAAATTAAGAGGGTCATTGTCCTGCTCATGTTTGGGACGCGCGCCGGGATAGAGCGGAAGCCCGGCCTTTTTAGCATCGGCGTCCTTGCCGACGTGCAGGTCGCCGATCGAACTCTGAACATCCAAAGGCTTGTCTGATTTGGCATTGTCCTGCGCGGCTGCCGGCCAAATCGCCAGCGCAGACAGCATGAACCCCAGCGCGATATATCGAAACATATAGATTCTCCTGAGACGAAGCGCTAAATCTCCGCGTCCTTGCCATGGGTGCGCACATACACCAATGAAAACTTTGAGCCGCTTCCTTCCGGCTCCACTTCCACGATGTGCTGATTTTCTTTTGAGCCGACTTTCAATTCCACGTTGACGCCGCTCGTACTCTCACAGGTGAGTTCATGCGAGCTGTGGTCGTCATCCATTTTCGTATTCAATTCCATATGACTGGTGTGGCATACCAGCACGTTGCCATATTTCTTAAGCTGGTCTTTGTAGTAGCCGAGTACCTTGTCCGGCGAGTCCTTTGATTCGTATTCCAGTGCGACCACCTTCAGGCCAAAACCGAATCCGGAGATATTGACGTTGGCGCTCTTGTCGTCGCCGTCTGAATCTTTTTGCTTTAATTGCGCGCCCGGATAAATCGGAATGCCCACATCATCGGGGTTCGCTCCCTTGCTCACGTGAATGCCGCCCACAGGGGTGGTGATGTCCACCTGCTTCTCCTCATCGTTCTTATCCTTCTTCACATTCACGCTGCAGGCTGAAATGCCGAATAATGCGATCAGTGCCGCGATACTTGCAATCTGAAAACTAATTCTGGCCATGTGGAGGGCCTCCCATGCCCACTTGTGCGGGACGCTCCATTCCTTCGCCGCGCTGCGCTATGTTGGGAATCGTGACCGGCAGATGGCCGCGAATCGGAATCTCGCCGAACAGCGCCCTCACCGCCGCGATCTCGGATACGGTCGCATTGGAAAATGTGCACATGTAATTTTCGATCTTCGGGAAATCGCTGGCCAGGTATGGATTCCCCACCGCTACGATCACCGTCTTCTCTGCCGCGTGATCCAGCAGTTGCTGGAGCAGAGTGCCGGTAGCGTCTGCCATCGCCATCGAATTGCCGACCTTGCCCGCTGTCGGAATCACATACACTGCCGCTACCACAGTTTCCGCCTGATCGACCGCCTGCAAAATCTGATCGCTCATTCCCGTAGCGCTGCGCGGATCGACATAAATGACGCGCGAATCGGGGATGCGCGCGTGAAACTCCCGGCCAAAGGCCCGGCCCGACTCCGTGCGCATATCTTCGGAAAAAAGCACGGCGACGACCTGGTTGTGCGTCTCCTCTCTCCCCATATACGGCAGCGCGGCTTTGGCGGTTCCCTTTGATTTGAGGGGCAACAACTTGCCATTGTCGCGCACCAGGGTGATAGCGTTGTCGGCGACCTGTTGGCCGAAAACAATGTCCTGCGGCTTGCCGACCGAGGTTGCGATTGCGTTCAAGTCCACCGTGCGGGATTCGTTGAGCCCCAGAGAAGCCTTTATTTTCAGGATCTTAAGCACCGAGCGATCGAGCCGACGCTGGGGAATTTCACCCGATAAGACGGCTTTGATCATGGACTGGTAGGAGGCGCCGAGATCGGCGGGAATGAGCAGCAGGTCGTTGCCCGCCTTGAATGCCTCGACGGCCGCGCGTCCGATGTCGTTGATGAACAACTTGGTCAGACCGGCCATGTCGAGCGCATCGGTCACGACCAGCCCGTGGAAACCGAGTTGCTTTTCGAGCAGGTCGGAAACGATGGCGGGCGAAATCGTAGCCACATGATTGGGATCGGGATCGAGCGCGGGCACAGTGACGTGGGCCACCATGACGGAATCTACACCCGCGGAAATCGCCTGGCGAAACGGCGGCAGTTCGATGGAATTCAGGTGGGCGAGGTCGCCATTGACGCTGGCTACGCCGAGGTGCGAGTCGGTCGCGGTGTCTCCGTGGCCGGGGAAATGCTTCACCGTAGTTAGCATCCCGCCCTCGTGCGCGCCTTTGATGTATGCGGTTACTAGATCGCCGACCTGCCTGGGATCTTCGCCGAAAGAACGAGTATTGATAATCGGATTGGCGGGATTGGAATTCACATCGGCATCGGGGAAAAAATTCCAGTGCACGCCAATGGCTCGCGCTTCTTCGGCAGTGATGTATCCGAAAGCATGAGCGTCTTCCATCTTGCCGTCCGCTCCAAAGGCCATCGCGGCGGGGAAATTCGTAACTCCCATCAGCCGCGTGGCCACGCCGCGCTCGAAATCCGCCGCAAACAGCAGCGGCAGCTTCGAGTCGCGCTGCAGCCGGTTCAGCAGTTCGGCAGCTTCATAGGGCTCGCTGCGCAGGAGGAATGGCCCATCCACGTGCACGGTCATGGCAAACGAGCCCACATGATACTTCTGCATCGCGTCGCGCAATTCCAGGTACTCCGGGCTTTCCACATTTAGAAAGCTGGCGCGGCACCAGATCATGAACACTTGGCCGACTTTTTCTTCCAGGGTCATCTTCTTCAACGTCTTTTCGGCCCACTTATCGCCGGCGCTGGTCTGGCGAATCGGCCCGGGCCGTTGGTACTTTTCTTTGGCAAGAGCGGGCGAGGAAAGAATGAGTGAGAGCAGGGTAAGAACCAGGATTTTCGGCATGCAGGAACGATAGCAGAAGGGGCGGGGTCAGGAGAGCTTTCACCTTCTGACCGGGCGTTGGCGTCTTTCAGGCGGAGCGAAGGATTCCGGGTGCTCTGAGTCAGAGATGTACCAGAGATCCCTCGCTCCGCTGCTAAAAAGCGCGGGAACTTCGGGATGACCCCTCTTGAGCAGATCAGTGTTCATCCGCGTGAATCCGGGGCATAGAAGTCCGGAGGAGCACCATGGCTTCCCGATGGATTCCCGGTTCCTCGCCGAATCCCTTGAGCCAGGTCACGTCCGGCTCTCGCCGGAACCAGGTCATTTGCCGCTTGGCGTAATTGCGGTGCGCCTGCTGGGCGGCTTGCAGTGCTTGATCGGGTGGCAGCTCTCCCCGCAATAGCTGAGCAGCCTGCTTATATCCGAGCGACATTAGCGGCCGGGGGCTCGCGGGATATTTCTCCATCAATCCTTTCGTTTCCTCGATCAGACCGCTTTCAAACATCTGCCGTGCCCGCAAGTTGATTCGTTCATAAAGCGCCCCACGGTCCGGATCAAGTCCCAGCCGCAGAATGCGAAATCCCTTAAGCGGATCGCGCCCCCGTTGCCACATTTCCGACATCTTTTCCCGCGAAGCGAGGCACACCTCAATCGCGCGAATTAATTTCGGAGCATCGTTGGGGTGGACCTTTTCTGCCGACGCGCGATCCAGCCTTCGCAAAAGTTTGTGCAGATACCCCGACCCGCGCTGCTCCACTCGCGAACGAAGGCGCTCGCGCAACTCCTCCGATCGCTGGGGCCCAGCGAATAATCCTTGCAGCAGCGCCCGCAGGTACAAGCCCGTGCCCCCGACGACAATGGGTAAACGTTGGCGCGACCTGATCTCCGCCAACACCTGCCTGGCCTGCCGCGCATACTCGCCGGCGGTCATTTCTTGTAAGGGATCGACGAAATCGAAAAGATGATGCGGAGCTTGCGCTCTCTCCGCGAGGCTGGGCTTGGCCGTGCCAATATCAAACTCGCGGTACATCGCCAGCGAATCGCAGTTGATGATCTCGCCGCGAAATTCCTGAGCAAGCTTCAGCGACAGTGCCGTCTTGCCGCTGCCGGTGGGACCCAGAATTATGACCAGCAAAGGCTCGGCGTGGTAGGAGTGCTCCAACGTCAGCGCAGGCTCCAATGAATTTCGTGCCAATAGCGAACCAGCGTGAGGATGAGCAGAAGAAACGCAATCAGGAGCAGGCCGCTGGTTTCCGAAGCATAGACGGCGTGCCGGTGATGCTTGTGCGCAGAATCGTCTGGGACGGGCACGCGCATATTGTAGCGCTGATCTAACCACTTCGTTTCCTCGGAATGCCCGCAGATGAACGCGAATCGCACACGAAGGAAGAAGATCCGCGAAATCCACGTGAATCCACGGCAAAGAAGTTGCTACACTAGCCCCTCGTCCATGCCCGTTCCGCCGAACAACCGAACCGTGCGCTTTGGCGTCTTCGAACTGGACCTGAGCGCCGGGGAACTGCGCAAGAATGGCGCCAAACTGCGCCTGCAGGGCCAGCCCTTCCAGGTTCTGGCATTACTGCTGGAGCGCGCGGGCGAAGTAGTCACGCGCGAGGAGCTGCAGCAGAATCTGTGGCCGTCGGATACTTTCGTCGACTTCGATCACAGCCTCAACACTGCGATCAACAAGGTGCGTGAGGCGCTGGGCGATTCCGCCGCCAGTCCGCGGTATGTCGAAACGCTGGCCCGCCGCGGATATCGATTCATCGCGCCGGTGCGCAGCGAAGCGCCGCCGCAACCGCCCGAGCCGGCACCTGTGCCGGCTGCCGCCAAAGTTGAAGCCTCGCCGCCCGTCCAACTGCATCCTGAACTCGAAGTCCCGATCCCTCGCCGCGGCCTCACGCGCGGTTTGTTTGTTCTGATTCAGGTGATGTACCTGGTCTTTTACCTGATTGCTCTTTTCCGCCTGCACGCGATCCAGAACATCGCCGATTCGTTCCTCCCGCCCTGGGGATCTACCGCCCTGACCGCCGCCGTGATGGTCACCGCGGGCGTAGGCATCCCTGTGCGCTTCTACCTGATTTCCGGAGTGAGCTTCGACTACCAGCGTCTCGGGGAGAAGTTTCGCCAGTTGTTCCCCGCTGTCCTGGCGTTGGATCAGCTGTGGGCCATCGCGCCATTTCTGCTGATGCAGAAGATCGGCCTGGGCCCGGCCTTCGCCGCCAGTGCCGCCCTGTTGTATTTGCCATTCTCGGAGCGCACGTTGATCCGCATGGCGTACATCAGCCGCAGAATAGAGAAGTCCAGCGATACGCCACTCTTCTAGACTGCCGGGCCCATGAGAACTCGGGTAGTTTGCTATTGTTTGCTGTAGTCGCACGCTCCGGTCATGTTCTGTGCCGGTGGGGAAGGCGGTGTGGCCCAGGGCTTGTTGGTGAAATCGAAGAACTCGGTCATGTCGGGCATCGCGGCGTCGCGCGCAGTGAGCGTGGGCAGGCCCCAGCGCGTCTCCATGAAGCGCAGATAAGCCGTGTAATCCATGGGCGTGTGCGAGACGAAATTCTTCTTTGCAAACGGCGAGATCACCATGTTAGGCACGCGACTGCCAGTAATGGTGAAATCGCCGGGCACGTCGTCGGACGTGAGATCCACCGGTTTGATGCCGTCCGGATTCGGCACTGACATCGGAGGCACATGATCGAAGAAACCTCCGCCTTCGTCGTGGGCGAAGAAGATCACGCTATCGCTCCACGAAGGGCCCTGCATCACGGAGTTGATAATTTTTGACGCATACAGCACACCGACCTGCACGTTAATTGGAACCTCGCCCTGCTGCGGATTCGCGGGATCAAAATTGCTGGTGTGCTCGGAAAGCCCGTCGTTCAGGCCGGTCTCAATGTACGAGACTGCCGGCAGCGTGCCCGCCGCCGCGTCGGTGAAGAACTGATCGATCGACACTACCTTCGCCGACACCCCAGGCTGGTTGTAGTAGGCGAACTCCTGCAGATATGTGTATAGGTTCGTCTCCTCCGAATAGATCTTCCAGGAAACACCGGCGGCATCGAGCTCCTGCCAGATTGTCTTGGCTGTCAGCTTTCCCGGGCCGGGGTCGTGGACGTATCCCTGTGATGTCGCGGCGAAAAGGTAACCCCGCTGTGCCGGACTGTAGCTGGGCACGGGCGCGAAGAAGTGGTCGTCGAGAGCGAAGTTCGACGCCATGAAGTAGTAATAGTTCAGATCATTCCCGTCGAAGTAGCCCATCACGCGATGGCCGTCCTGGTCAACCATGTTAATTCCGAGCGTGGCAGCGTACTGGCTAATCTGGACGGCGAGCTGGACGAAGCCATCCATCGGCGAACTGGAACTGGCGCCTGCGGGATTCTCCCAGTCAAAGTTCTTGTGCGTCTCTGTCCAGGCGGGCGTCAAGTCTTCCGTACACACGGAACCGGTGTGATACGCAGCGATGTTTGCCCCGGTCGCCTGAGAGAAGTTGGAAAATGATCCCGTGCTCTCGTCGTCGATGGTGGCCGGCGATCCCACGATCGGAATCCCATTTGCCGTCCTGTAGGCGGTCATCTGGCCGAAGTAGTGATCGAACGAGCGGTTCTCCTGAATCAGGATCACCACATGATTCACGGCCGTGATTCCTGGTCCTGGAGTTGGTGTTGGAGTTGGAGTAGGCGTTGGAGTGGGAGTGGGGGTTGGGGTCGGGGTTGTCGTGCCTCCGTTGCCGCCGCCGCAGCCTGTAGCCAACATTGCAAATGCCACGACTGAGAGAAGAGAAATGAATCTGAAGCGCATACTTTTAAGCCCTAGTGGGCAATGCTTCAGGTCAGATGCCAAGTCCAAGGCTGATGTTGGCCCGCGCGCCTGTATGGAGGACCGCTCGTGGGCTCGCGCGTGCTCTGGAATGCAGTTAGGCGTTCGCTCGTGGGCCATTGCCCTCAACGTCCCGCCGGAGCTCCCGGCATTACCTCGACTTCCCAGCAAACCGCCGTTGTCCTGGAACTAACCTCACCGATCCTCCGTATCCTCGTCTAACGAAGCGGGCGAAGGTGTGGTCACCTCGCCGGAGGACTCTTATGAAATCCCTTCTGACCAAGCGCCTGCTGTTGGCCATGTTGGCAGGCAGCGTCATTCTGGTTTTGCCGGCTTATGCCGACGAGTGGTCGAAAACTTACAAGCTCACGGGCAGGCCTGACCTGCACATCGAAACCTCCGATGCCAACATCCGGCTCACCACCTGGGACCAGAACATGATCGAAGCCAAGGTGATCACCAACCGATACAAAATCGGCGAAGGCGGCATTCACATTGATGAGCGGCAGACGGGCGACTCGGTCGAGATTGATGTGCGCTATCCTCACAACAATTTCAACTTCGGATGGAGTTCGCACCGCGTCGACATCATCGTGCAGATGCCGCGCGAGGGCAATGTGAACTTGCGGACGGGCGACGGGAAAATCGAAGTCGCGGGAGTCAAGGGAGAAATGGACCTGCACAGTGGCGATGGTTCCGAGAACCTCGCCAACGTGAATGGAAAGCTGCACGCCAGCACGGGGGATGGATCGATTCAAGCGAGTGGCCGTTTTGATGAACTGGAAGTTAAAACGGGCGACGGACACGTCGATGTTCGTGCCTTAAGCGGCTCATCGCTGGCTTCAAACTGGCGGCTGGAAACGGGGGACGGCAGCGTGTCGCTGGAAGTCCCGGCAAACTTCGCGGCGGATGTTGATCTCCACACCAGCGACGGCCACATCGATCTGGACATGCCCGTAAGCACGGAAGGCAAGATCCGGCAGAATGAAATTCACGGCAAGATTAACGGCGGAGGAAGCCTGCTGACGATTCGGACCGGAGATGGGTCAATCCACCTGAGGAAGGGCTGAGCGCGGGGCCGCTGTCAGACACTTGTGCTATTACGTCTGACAGATCGTATATGGCATCGCAACGCCTCACCGTCCGAGTTTCCAAGCATCTGGGCGCTCGTCTTCAAGACGAATCTTGCGCCCGAGGCAAAACGCCTTCCGACCTGTTGCGGGTCGCTCTGCAGGCGTATCTCGGTCGAGCCCGCAAATCGCAGTCCGCGTACGAACTTGCCAAGGAGGCAGGCCTTATCGGCTTGATCCGCCGGGCGCCGAAAGACCTGAGCACGAATCGTCGACACTTCAAAGGGTCCGGACGCTCGTAATGAGGCGGATTCTGGTGGACACCGATCCTCTGGTTGCTATTCTTTCCCGGCGTGACCAGTACCACGATGCCTGCGTGACCGCTCTACAACATATGCCCGCACCGCTGCTTTCATGCTGGCCCGTGATTACCGAGGCGGCCTGGCTCCTGCGAAGCTCACCTAACGTCGTTCAGCAACTGTTGCGCAGTATCGATCGGGGATTCCTGGAGCTTCTCCCACTAACGGGAGCCGAGGCCGAAGCTATTGCGTCGGTGATGAAACGATACGAGGAAATCCGCCTCCAATTGGCCGATGCAACATTGGTTTACCTGGCAAACCGCGAGCAGATCGACACGATCTTTACACTCGACCATCGCGATTTTTCCGTCTACCGCGGCAGGCGCAAGCGAGCTTTCCGGATCGTGCCTGAGGTGGAATAGCAGATTTGTGCCTCCGAAGGTCGAAGTGAGACATGTTCTCTAAATCAGTCTTCCGCAATGAGCCTAGACGTCGAGTCCGACCGAGCGCATCAATTCCAGGCCATTGCTTTTCGTCACTATGCCATCTCGTAACTTGTAGTCGAAGGTGATCTTGCCGTTCGCCAGTTCGTCTTCGAAGTGGACATTGCGCAGGTGACCATTCAGGCTTCCGCCGATGTCGGTGAGTGCGAGATCATGCGTGCTGACCAAGCCAATCGCGCCCCGCTCGACCAGCGCGCGCACGATGCCTTCGCCGCCGATGCGGCGGTCATTCGAATTGGTGCCCTGCAAGAGCTCATCGAGAAGAAAAAGCAGGGCAGGCTGTCTTCCGGCAAGTTCGAAAATCTGCCGCAGGCGCTTGATCTCGGTGTAGAAACGGGAGCTGCCTTCCTGCAGCGAGTCGTTAATGCGAATGCTGGCGCCGACACGCAACGGGGTGAGCCGCAAACGGCGGGCCCGCACGGGCGCGCCCGCCATGGCCAGCACGGTGTTGATTCCGACGGCGCGCAGGAGCGTGCTCTTTCCCGACATGTTCGAACCGCTGACCAGCAGAACGCGCGTCTCGCCATGGATGAACACATCGTTGCGCACGCAGGCTGCCTCGGGCAGCAGCGGATGCCCAAGTTCTTCTGCCTCGAAGATGGCAGACCCCTCGGTGAATTCAGGAAACGGGTCAGCGGGATGTTCGAAGCTATAGGCCGCCAACGACAGTAGGGCTTCCATATCTGCTACGGCAGCGATCCAGGTCCGCACCGCGTGACCATGGGCGCGGCGCCAGCGTTCTGCCGCAAACGCCAACTGCACGGAGTACATCAGCGGAGCATCAATCAGGCGCACGAAAAAATCATGCCGCGAATTCACAAAGTCGACGAGGGTCCTCAGCCGCATCAAGGCCTGAAATGCAGTCACACTGTTCGATAACAGCATGTGCTGCAGTTCCCGCAGGCCGGGATCCCGGAAGGAATGCGCCTCGATACGGCCCAGAACACCTGCAAGCAGATCCAGATCGCGGAAGGCGTGCTCGGCGCCGTGCAGCACTGCATCCAGCTTCTTGCGCATTCCCCACGTGAATGCGGCTTCGACAACGACGACTACCACGAGCGGCGTTACGATGTCCGACACCGCCCACGCAATCGCGCTGAGCACAGCGGCCGCGCCCAGCAAAGGCGCAACCCAGACCAGCCAGGGCGGGCTCATCTGGTTGGGCAACTCCGCCCAAGTCGCCAGCGCGTCAGGGTGCACGCCCACACTCGCATCCTGGCCCAGCACCGCCATATCTTCGCGAAGATCGAGCTGATCGCGCAGTTCCTGCACGGCGGCGTGGCGCTTGCAGAGCTCGTTAACAGCCGCCGGAGACAGCAGCCACTGCGCCAGCGTGTCTTCGCCCATGCGAGTTCTGGCTGAGGAAAGAAGCTGAAACAAGCTTGCGTGGCCGAACAAATCCAGATCGGCGGCGTACACATGATGAGGATCGCAGAAGCGATCGCCTTTTTCTCCGGTTCCCGGCCAGTGATCGCCGATGCGTGCCAGCCCTCGCTCATAAAACGCGACCGCACGCTGCGCCAGTTCGCGCGAACGAAGAATCCGCGAATGCCAGAATGCGAGGGCGGCGAATGCCGCCAGGGGCGCCGCCATCCACCAAACGGAGAGAAGATGGAATCGTAGCCAAAGCCAAGCGAGAATTCCGGCAGTCGCAGCTAGAGCAAGCCGGATGTTGCCCAGGCGGATGTGAATCTTGTCCAACCCGGCAACCCGCGATTTGCGGGCACTCTGGCGCTGGCGGTATTCATCCGAAGGAACCACGGCTCAGAATTTAGCAGGTAAAGGCGAGGGTACGTTAAAGGATTCGAGGGTAGCGCCTGCCGTTTGCGGAGCGGGCCTGATCCTGCTCGATCTGGTTGAGTGCGGAGACGGGAGGTTGGTTGCTTTCTAGCTGCTGCTTTCGCCAACTTTGAGCACCGCGAGGAAGGCTTCCTGGGGAATGTCGACGCGGCCGATGCGCTTCATGCGCTTCTTGCCTTCCTTCTGCTTCTCGAGGAGCTTGCGCTTGCGGCTGATGTCTCCGCCGTAGCATTTAGCGAGGACGTTCTTGCGCATCGCGTGCACGGTCTCGCGGGCGATGATTTTTGCGCCGATCGACGCTTGAATTGGAACTTCGAACATCTGCCGCGGGATCAGTTCGCGCATTTTCGAGACCAGAGCTTTGCCGCGCTCGTAGGCGAAGTCACGATGCACGATGATCGAGAGCGCGTCAACCGGTTCGCCGGCGACCAGAATGTCCAACTTGACCATGGGCGATTCCCAATAATCGGCGAGATGATAATCCAGCGAAGCGTATCCGCGCGAGACCGATTTGAGGCGGTCGTAGAAGTCGAGGACGATCTCGTTCAGGGGCAACTCATAGTGCAACATCACGCGGGTTGAGGCCACATATTCGAACGTCTTCTGCTTGCCCCGCTTTTCTTCCACCAGGGCAAGAATTCCGCCGACGTATTCTTCGCCGCTGAGAATGGTGGCGAGGATCACGGGCTCTTCCACCTTGGCAATCTCGCTGGGATCGGGCCAACGCGAAGGATTGTCGATTTCAATGAGAGTGCCATCGGTCTTGGTGATCTTGTAGCGCACGCCGGGGGCGGTGGTGATCAGGTCGAGATTAAACTCGCGTTCCAGGCGCTCCTGAATGATCTCCATATGGAGCAGACCCAGGAAGCCGCAACGGAAGCCGAAGCCCAGGGCAACGGAACTCTCCGGCTCGAAGAAAAACGACGAATCGTTCAGGCGCAGTTTTTCGAGCGCCTCGCGCAGTTGCGTGTGCTCGTGAGCGTCCACGGTGTAAAGCCCGGCGAAGACCATAGGCTTGATTTCTTCGAAGCCGGGGAGTGGTTCGATGGCGGGATGGGCGTCGTCCGTGATGGTGTCGCCGATTTTCGTATCGGCGACATTCTTGATGTTGGCGATCAGGAATCCGACTTCGCCGGCCTGCAGTTCATCAATTTCCACCGGCTTGGGCGTGAGCACGCCAAGAGTTTCGGCGTCGAAAGTGGTGCCGTTCCACATGAGGCGGATCCTCTGTCCCTTGCGCAGGGTACCCTGGAAGACACGAGCGAGCACGATCACGCCGCGGTACGGATCGAACCAGGAATCGAAAACCAACGCCTGGAGCCGGTTTTCGGGATTACCCTTCGGTGGCGGAACGCGTTTGACAATCGCTTCCAGCACCTCGGGTACACCCTGCCCGGTTTTTGCGCTGATGAGGACTGCGTCGGAAGCGTCGAGGCCGACCGCGCTCTCGATCATTTCCTTGGTACGCGGGACATCGGCGCTCTGTAAATCAATCTTGTTGATGACAGGAATGATCTCGAGCCCGTGGTTGATAGCCAGATAAGAATTGGCGAGGGTCTGCGCTTCGACGCCTTGGGAGGCGTCGACCACCAAGAGCGCGCCTTCGCAGGAGGCTAGAGAGCGCGAGACTTCGTAGGAAAAATCCACGTGGCCGGGCGTGTCGATGAGGTTGAGTTGGTAAGTCTCGCCGTCGTGGGCGGTGTACATCATGCGGACGGCGTGCGCCTTGATGGTGATGCCGCGTTCGCGTTCCAGGTCCATCGAGTCGAGGACCTGGGCCTGCATCTCGCGCGCGGTGAGCGATCCGGTCAGCTCCAGCAAGCGGTCGGCCAGCGTTGATTTGCCATGGTCGATGTGCGCAATGATCGCGAAATTGCGGATGTGGTGGGAGTCCATGAGAGCGCGGTAAACATTGATTTTAGCAGGCCTGAGAGATTCCTGATTTCGACCTGAGTGCCTCAGATTTCTGACTGAAAGTGGGGCGAAATGCAGGTAATAGCTCCCAAGAGCAATTTGACTCGGCAAGTGCCGGGCGACATACTGACTTCGTCGCGGGGTGCCGTGCTAGCCGTTAAGTCTTAGGCCTCGAATCTCGAGGCCTTTTCCTTTTCATTGGTGAATCTTGCGATCCCTGCACTCCTGATTTACCCTCATTCCTCGATCATGATTACAGCTAATGTCGTGCTGACGCTCGTCGTGGGGGCAGCCCTTGGTTTGATCCTATGGGAGCATCCGCCTGCGGCTTGGGGCGCGATGCAGACAATCGGTGCTTGTCTGCTGGTTGTGGGCTTCATCTTGTGGACTACGGCTCGGTTTCAGCTTGGCAGGTCGCTGACGATCACGGCGCAGGCTAAGAAACTGGTGACCCGCGGACTTTATTCCAGGTTTCGCAATCCAATTTACGTGTTTGGGTCGTGCGTGATTGCCGGCCTGATTCTGGTGCTGGGACGGCCGATGTGGCTGCTGGTCTTCGTGATCGTGATTCCGCTGCAGATGTGGCGTGCTCGGAAAGAAGCCTCGGTGCTCAATCAAACTTTTGGCGAAGAGTACCGGGCCTATCGCGCGCGGACCTGGTTCTGACAATCGGTGTTCTGACAATTTTTCCGTGAAGAGTTAGGGGGGATCATGCGTAGGGCAATCATTCTGATCTTGCTCAGTTACGGTTCATTTGCTGCGGCGCAAACTTTGTCTCCTGAAGTCCGCAAATTTGTGACAGTCGACGCGCCGATGCTGGCTTTGACACACGTGCGCGTGATTGACGGCACGGGGGCGGCGGAGCGCGAGGATCAGACCATTGTGCTCAGCAGAGGAAAGATTGCATCCGTCGGCGATGCCTCGAGCGCGAATGTGCCGAAGGACGCGCAGGTGCTCGACCTGCATGGGTACAGCGTGATTCCAGGGCTGGTGGGAATGCACGATCACATGTTTTATCCCATGGGAAACGGAATTTTTGGGGAAATGGCATTCAGTTTTCCCCGGCTGTATCTGGCGGGGGGAGTGACGACGATCCGGACCACGGGATCGCTCGAACCGTATACGGATCTCGAATTGAAAAAGGCAATCGATGCGGGACAGATGCCCGGTCCAAAGATGCACGTCACCGGGCCGTACCTCGAAGGCAAAGGCTCGTGGGCGCTGCAGATGCACCAGCTGAGCGGGCCTGACGATGCGGTGCGGACCGTGAACTTCTGGCTCGACCAAGGCGTGGATAACTTCAAGGCATACATGTTCATCAACCGGGCCCAACTGGGGGCGGCGATTCAGGCAGCCCACAAGCGTGGGGCGAAGGTGACGGGACATTTATGCGCGGTGACCTTTCGCGAGGCGGCCGAGCTTGGGATTGACGACCTGGAACACGGATTTTTCGTGGATACCGAGTTTGTGCCGGACAAGAAGCCGGACCAATGCCCGGAGCATTCGGAAGATCCCGCCGTGCTGGCCAAACTCGATCCGAATGCCGGAGCACTGCACGACACGATTGCTTATTTGGTGCAGCATCATGTGGCGATGACGTCGACGCTGCCGGTATTTGAGATGGGGAGTTTTCCCGGGCGTCCGACGCTGGAGAAGCGAGTACTGGAAGCATTGTCGCCGGATGCGCGCACCGCATTGCTGGCAAACCGCGTGCGTTCGAGTGACGCCACCTTGTTGCAGAAACGCTACGGAAGCGACGTGTCCCCCTGGCCGGCGGCATTTAAGAAAGAAGAGGAGTCCGAGTATGCCTTCTCCAAAGCCGGTGGCTTGCTGCTGGCGGGGCTGGACCCCACGGGGATGGGCGGAGTGATTGCAGGATTCGGCGACCAAAGAGAAGTCGAGTTGCTGGTCGAGGCGGGGTTCAAGCCCGTCGAGGCGATCCACATAGCAACATACATGGAGCGCAATATCTGGGGGAGCTGGATCGGATTGGCACCATCGCCGCTGGTAAACAGGCAGACTTGGTTGTGATCAAGGGAGATCCATCGAAGAATATCGAGGACATCGAGAATGTGCAAACGGTGTTTAAGGATGGCGTTGGATACGATTCGGGAAAACTGATTGAATCAGTGCGGGGAGTGGTGGGGAGCCGGTAAGCAGTTGCAACTCAGTAATCGGTACTCAGTACTCAGAAAACCAGGAGATCGGGTTGGTTTGCCGTTTTGCTTCTGCTCACAATTTCTTCTTGATCGGGGAGGCTCTTGGCTGATCCATTTAGCGCCATTGATCACGTGCAGCTCGCTATGCCAGAGGGCGAAGAGGGGCGGGCTCGCGCGTTTTATGGAGCATTGCTTGGTTTGATCGAGATGCCGAAACCGCCGCAGCTGGCTGTGCGGGGGGGATGCTGGTTTGCGAGCGGCAGCGTTCAGATCCACTTGGGGGTTGAAGCTGAATTCCGTTCTGCCCGGAAAGCGCACCCCGCCTTACGTTGCATCGACTATGACGGGCTGAGGGCGAGACTGCGTGCGGCTGGAGTGGACGTCCACGATGACGCTAACATTCCGGGAGTGCGACGTTGCTATATTTCGGATCCATTCGGGAATCGAATCGAGTTGATCAGCGGGTAGAATGGCTCTCCGATAAAATCAACCATCCCCATGCTCGTGCTTGCCTCCGCTTCTCCCCGACGTCAGGAACTGCTGCGCCATGCTGGTATTTCGTTTGCCGTGCACCCCGCGGATGTCGATGAGACTCCATTGCCGCGGGAATCGGCCCGGGCGTGCGCGGAACGGCTGGCGCGCGACAAGGCGCTGAAGGTCTGGCGCGAGCGGCCCCAGGATCTGGTGTTGGGAGCGGACACCGTCGTCGTGATCGACGAAGCAATTCTTGGCAAGCCGGTAGACCCCGACGATGCCGCGCGCATGTTGCGAATGCTTTCGGGGCGCGAGCATCACGTGATTACCGGGGTCTGTCTGGTGCGAGCCGGGTTCAGCAATCCGCAAAGTAAACCTGGACCGGGTCGAACGGCAAAGATCGGCGATGCAGCAGTCACGACCGCATCTGAAACTACCGCAGTGACTATGAGCGAAATCCCGGAAGAAGAAATCAGATCGTATATTGCTTCTGGCGAGCCCATGGATAAGGCTGGGGCATACGCTATCCAAGGCGTGGCGTCGCGCTGGATTCCCCGCATTGAAGGCGATTACAGCAATGTGGTGGGATTGCCCGTGGACCTAGTCTGTCGGATGCTGCGGGAGAGCTGAGCAGCATCAACGCAGAAAGCAAATCGAAGAGGTGCGGCGTTGAGGAAAATAACTTCTAGGACTTCTTCTCTTCGGTCTTTTCTTCTTTCTTTTCTTCCCCTTCTTTCAGCGACGCCTTGAAATTACGGATGCCTTCGCCGAGTCCCTTGCCGAGCGACGCAAATTTAGAGGGTCCGAACAGCAGTAGTGCGATGGCTACAATGAAGAGGATTTCTGTGAGACCGATCTTGCCTTCCATGAATGAACCCTCCTCAGAGTGGGTGGCGCCGGCGTCTCACCGTCTGTCGCGAAGCGCGTCTCGCCCTGGGCCCCCGGAAGCGTCGCGAAGGCTAACGTTGCCCGGGAACGACGTTTGCGTCGCCCCTCTAAAAATTCTAGGCTACATGCGGGACAGAGTCAAAGAAGCATCTTATCGGCCAGGCGGCTAAACCGCGCCACATGCGGGGAATCTACCTGGGCAAGCTTTCCATCGAGGTGATCAGTGAACGTCAGGACACGAATCATTGCTCTTGCGGCCCTTATCGTATTAGGTTCTTCGGCTTCCATCGCCCAAGGGGCAGCTCCGAAAGCGGGCTCGGCCCAGGCTGGACAGCGCAAGACGAGCGAGCCTTACACCGGGGATTTGTCGATCTTCGATTCGCCGGGGCGCGATGAGCGGCTGCAGGTCAATCGGGTGATGGATATTCTGGGCATGGCGTCGGGAGAATCGGTGGCAGACATTGGCGCCGGATCGGGATGGTTCACCGTTCGAGCGGCGCGCCGCGTAGGTGAAACCGGGTTGGTGTATGCGGTGGACATCAATCCCGAGGCGGTGGACTACATCGAAAAGCGGGCCCAGAAAGAAAAGCTCGGAAATATAAAGACGATTTTGAGCAAGCCGGATGATCCGATGCTGCCTGCCGACTCAGTCAACGCGGTCTTGCTGCTGAAGGCGTATCACGAAGTGGCGCGTCCGGTGGAGTTGTTGCGCAATCTGCGCGCGGCGTTGCGGCCGGGCGCGAAGATTGGAGTGATTGACCGCAGCGGAAATGGAGAGAACCACGGCGTAGGCAAAGACGTCGTGATTCATGAGGCTGAGCAAGCGGGCTACCGATTGCTCAATCAGTACGACTTTGTGAAGGCCGACAAAGTGGATTACTTTCTCGTCTTCACGGCAGCACGGTGAGTTCCTCCACCACCGACCACGTAGAGCGATTCAAATCCGCGAGCAGGGGTAGGTCGGCGTCGGAAGCTGCACCTTGCGGACTGGTCCAGGCGGCTTCCATGGCCTCCCAATTCTCGAAATAGAGTTCGATGACAGCGTCCCATGCAGGAGAGGGGCGATTGGGATCGGAGATGGGATGGTTCTGGACATACCTTCGCAATCCGGGAAGAGCTTTGGCTAGCGGCGTGTGAATGTCTACCAGGTGCGCGCGGAACTGGTCGCGCGTGAGATCTGGGCGCTTGTAGAGAACCACCATGAACTTCAGCATGAGCGTGCTTCAAGCCTTCTCGATCAGGCCTGCGAGCAGCAGGGCGCGGCGCGGCAGTTCGGAGATGATGATATTTTCGTGCGTGGCATGGGCGCCCTCGCCCAGCGCGCCCATGCCATCCAGCGTAGGAATACCGATGCCGGCGGTGAAGTTGCCGTCTGAGCCGCCGCCTACTGCCGCTTCTTCCAGAGCCCAGTTTATCTGGCGAGCGAGCGACTGGGCTTTCCGGTAGAGCGCCACCACCCCGGCGTTGCGCTCCATGGGCAGGCGGTTGATGCCGCCTTTAATTTCCAGCCGGCAGTGTTTGTCGACGGGCTTCAGCGCGCGAAAGCGGCGATCGATGCCGGCGGCTTGCTTCGCGCTCTTGATGCGCACATCGATTTCGACCACCGCCTCGGCTGCGATCACGTTGGTGCGCGTGCCTCCGCGAATCACTCCGGGATTGATGGAGAGGCCCCGCTTCAAATCATTCCATTTCCAGATTTTCGTGATCTGATGCGCGAGTTCGAGGATGGCGCTATGTCCTTTGCCCGGATCGAGGCCGGCGTGGGAGGCGATGCCGCGGGCGGTGAGGAAATATTCGCCGACGCCTTTACGGGCGGTCTTGACGGCCCCGCCGCCTGCGGCGGGCTCAAGCACCAGCACGGCGTCGGATCCACGGGCCAGCTTCTCGGTGATCTTGCGCGACGAATAGCTTCCCACTTCTTCGTCGGAGACTAAAAACACCGTCACCGGGCGCGGTAATCCACCGTGCCAGGATTTCAGCGTTTCAATGGCATAGAGCATGAGGGCGATGCCCGACTTCATATCGAGCACCCCGGGCCCGTGCAGCCGGTCGCCCCGTTGATGGCACGGCATGTTGGCGAGGGTTCCCAGAGGATAGACCGTGTCGAAGTGGCCGAGGAGGAGGACAGGCTTGGTTTTTTCGCGGCCGGGAAAATCAATTTGGATATTGTCGCCGTAATTTTCGGCGCGGTGGACAGTGGCCCGCCCGCCCAAGCCTTCAAATCTCGCCGCGAGCAGCGCGCCCATGCGGTCGGCGGCCAGTTTATTGTCGCTGGGCGATTCGATCTCCACCCATTCCCGGATGGTCTGGAGCATCGCCGACAGACGAGCTTCGAAATCACGAAGGCGTTCGGGCCAGAAATGATCCAATTCGAATTTTCTTTGGGATGATTCCTTCTTCACTGCCATAGTTGGTCCTGCGGGCATGAACAGCCCCGTCTCTTACCCAAAACGCGCATGAGAAATCCGGCACTCGGCGCCTTTGAGCACAAGCTGTACAGTATAATCTTCACGCCGTTTTGAGACTCACTATGAATGAGAACAGCCCGGAGCCTTCGCCGGCCACGCCGAAAGCCGCCGGATTCGATATCCACGAAATCTTAAAAATCCTGCCGCACCGCTATCCGCTGCTGTTGATCGACCGCGTTCTGGAGTTGAAGCGCAAACAGCGGATCGTCGCTATTAAGAACGTCACCATCAATGAGCCTTTTTTTATTGGCCACTTCCCCGGGCTGCCGATTATGCCGGGCGTGCTGATTGTCGAGGCGATCGCGCAGGCCGGAGGCGCGCTGCTGTTAACCGAAGTGGAAGATCGCACAGAGAAGGTGATGGTGTTTACCGGGATCGAACGCGCCAAGTTCCGCAAGCCGGTGGGACCGGGCGACCAGCTGCGGCTGGAAGTGGAATTGAAAGGATGGCGCGAGGTGCCGGGAATGACCGCCGCGAAGATGCAGGGCTATGCTTATGTGGGCGAGCGCAAAGTGGCGGAGGCGATCGTATCCTGCCAGCTCATTCATGCCTCGCGGGGGCGATCACCAACCAGTTGATCATTGCATGAACCGCCCCATGAACGTGCATCCCACGGCTATCATTGATTCGCGCGCGAAGGTTCCCGCTTCGTGCAGGGTGGGGCCTTACTGCGTCATTGGGGCCGAGGTTGAACTCGGGGAGAATTGCCAACTGGGCTCGCACGTGGCCATTGACGGCCCCACCAGAATTGGCGCGGACAATTCCTTTTTTCCCTTCTGCGCGATTGGGATGGCGCCCCAGGATGTGACTTACAGGGGCGAGCCCACGCGCCTCGAGGTCGGCGATCACAACGAGATTCACGAATACGTCACGATCAACCGCGGCACCGTGAAGGGTGGCGGGCTCACCAAAATCGGCAGCCATTTGCTGATCATGGCGTACACCCACATCGGGCACGATTGCCTGATCGGCGATCACGTCATGCTGGTGAATGGCGCGACGCTGGGCGGGCACGTAACGGTAGAGGAGTGGGCCGTGGTCGGGGCGCTGTGCCCGGTGCACCAGTTCGTGCGCATTGGGGCACATTCGTATATTGGCGGCGGCACGACCATTACGCAGGATGTGCTGCCGTTTTCGATGACTTCGGCGGCGCGCGAGACGCACGCCTATCTCATGAATAGAGTCGGCCTGCAGCGGCGGGGATTCTCGAAGGAACGCATCGCGAAGATTCATCACGCGTACAAGATTTTGCTGGCCTCGAAGATGAACACGTCGCAGGCGCTGGAGAAGCTGAAGGCCGAGGCAGATCGCGGGGAAGATGTGGAGATGTTGATCCGGTTTATTGAAGCGTCGGAGAGAGGAATCATCAAATAGTGGTCAGTGGCTAGTGCTCAGCAAATCATTGATCACTGATCCCTGGCCACTAACCACCGATCACTGAGATGGAGCGCATCGGTCTCATCGCCGGCAATGGCAAGTTCCCGTTTCTCGTGCTGGATGCGGCGCGGGCGCAGGGCTATGAGGTGATCGTTGCGGCCATCAAAGAAGAAACGTTTCCCGAAATCTCCGAGCATGGTGCTGCTTCGGTGCACTGGGTCTCACTGGGCGAGCTCTCGAAATTGATCGAGACCTTTCAGAGCGCAGGCGTGCGCCGTGCAGTGATGGCGGGACAGGTCAAGCACAAGCAGATTTTTTCCAGCATCCGACCGGACTGGCGCCTGGCCAAGCTTTTGCTCACGCTAACGACACGCAATACGGATTCTCTGCTTGGAGCGGTGGCGAAGGTCCTGGCCGATGAAGGAATCACGCTGGAGAAATCGACCTGGTTGCTGGAGCCGCTGCTGGTGAAAGCGGGCGTGCTGACGCAGCGTGCCCCATCAGAACAGGAACTCAACAACATCGAGTATGGACGCAGGGTCGCGCGGCAGCTGGCGCAGCATGATATCGGGCAGACGGTGGTGATCGCGGAATCGGCCTGCGTGGCGGTAGAGGCGATGGAAGGGACTGACGCCACGATCGAGCGCGCCGGGCAGATCATGCGTTCGCTGCACGGGGACGCTTCGACTTTGAGCCGGGAGCTCACGGTGGTGAAGATTGCGAAGCCGAATCAGGATATGCGGTTCGATGTCCCGGTGATCGGGGTGAAGACCATTGAAGGAATGCAGGCGGCGGGCGCGACCTGCCTGGCGGTTGATTCGGGCAAGTGTTTGCTGCTCGATGGGCAAAAAGTCATTGATGCCGCGAATCTGGTTGACATCGTGATCTCGGCCTCTGGGAGTTAAACACGATGAAGTCTAAGTTAAAGATCTCGGAAGCTTGCGGCATCGCCGATCAGTTGCAGCGCGCGTTTTATGGCGAGGGGTGGCACGGACCTGGGCTGATGGAACTGCTGGACGATGTCGATGCGAAGACGGCCGCGGCCAAGCCGCTGAAGGACGCGCATAGCATCTGGGAACTGGTGTTGCACGTTGCGGCGTGGGATGGGGCGGGGCTGGTGCGGCTTGGCGGTAAAGTGTGTCAGCTTATGGGGAAGAAGAACTTTCCTGTGGTTCCCGAGCCGACGCAGGAGGCGTGGAGCGAGGCCGTGGACGAAGCGAAGCGAACCCATGACAGGCTGGTCGCAACCGTGGCCGGATTGAATGATTCGCGGCTACGCGATCGCGTGCCGGGGAAAAAATACGATTTCTATTACATGCTGCATGGCATCGCTCAGCATGAGCTTTATCATGCGGGGCAGATTGCCATTTTGAAGAAAGCGGCGGGTTAGCGCCTGCTGACTTCATTCACGACAGAGTCCCACATGCTCTTTCCATAGTTTGCATTTACAATTCCCTGTTCCTTGCGGCAGCCGGCCAGCGAGAACTCTTGTGTCAGCGCAATCTCCGATTTCCGTCGCGGTGGTGGGGGTAGGCGTTTTTGGACGCAACCATGCCCGCATCTACAAGGAACTCGAACAGCAAGGGCAGCCAGTCCGCCTGCTGGGGGTGGTCGATCCTGACACCAGCCGCGCGGATGCGGTAGCGCAGGAGTTTGGATGCAAGGCGTTTGGCTCGGTGCAGCAGCTGCTGACAACGCACAGCGAGGTCCAGGCTGCCTCCGTGGCATGCCCCACTCTGCATCATCTATCTGTCGCGCGCGAGTTGATGAAGGCCGGGGTGGATGTGTTGATTGAGAAGCCGCTCGCGCCCACGCTGGCCGAAGCCGACGAACTGGTTGCGCTCGCGGCCAGCCACAAAAGAATTGCGCAGGCCGGCCATCTGGAACGCTTTAATCCGGCGGTGCGGGCGACGTTGCCCATCCTGACCCAGCCGATGTTTTTCGAGGTGCACCGGCTGAGCGTGTTCACCCCGCGCTCGCTCGATGTAGACGTGGTGCTCGACCTCATGATCCACGATCTCGACATCGTGCTGGCCTTCGCCAAGTCGCCGGTAAAAGAAGTGCGCGCGGTGGGACTCCCCATTCTTTCGGGAAAGGTCGACATTGCCAATGTGCGGCTGGAGCTGGAGTCAGGCTGCATCGCCAACTTCACCGCCAGCCGCGTTTCCACCGAGCGCGTGCGCAAGCTGCGTTTCTTTCAGCCCAGGCAGTATGTCTCGCTCGACTACGGGCGCCAGGAAGTGCTGGTGTTTACCGTCGGAGCTGACGGCGCTTCCGGGATGCCGTCGGTGAATCCACAGATCGCCGTGAGCAAGCCTCCAGTAGCGGCGGAAGAGCCCCTGCATGCTGAATTGAAATCTTTTCTGCTGGCCGTGCGGGAGCGATCCACGCCAGTGGTTCCCCTCGAAGACGGACGCCGCGCATTGGCGCTCGCGCTCGACATTGTGGCCGCCATTCGCCAGCATGGCAAAAAGGTGGGGCTCGCGGGAATGACTCAGGCTTAGGTTCGAAGCTGGGACTTCGGACCTCAGATCATCGACCTCTGACCTCAGACCCCAGATTGCGGACCTCGGACTATCAGTGATCCAGATAATTCTCGGCATTGTCTTGCGCGGCTCTACGTGGGATTCGTCGCTATAGCTGAGGTCTGAGGTCCACGGTCTGAGGTCTGCGTTCAGACGCGGTATCTCAGTATTTACATATGTTTACAGACCGTAGTCGGAATTCAAATCGGAGGAGCGGAATCCACTGAAAGATGCGAGAATAGAAGGAAGCTGTAAAGCGCCGCGTCGATTGCATGTTCCCCTGAAGGCCGGATGCAACGCCGTGAGTGCTGTTCGTGTCTAAACGACAGGCGGATATAAGTCCAGGGCATGCCGATCACACAAATTCCATTCCAGGATCCGGTCGCTCCGCCTGAAAAGCCGCAGCCTGAGCAGCTCGGCCTCTACGACACAAAAGATTGGGAGACGGCTTATCGCGACCTGGATGCGGCGGTGCCGCATCTGCTGATTCAGTTGCAAGATGATCTGGCACGCTCGCGCAAGCGCGAGGCGGCGTGGATCTCGATCATCGCGCACCTGATGCTGGCAATCCTGCTATTCTCGCCATTGTTTGACATGATTCAAAAAGCTGTGGGATGGCATTCGGTGGCCGTCGTGCCCTTGAATACCGAAGACAAGAACACGACATTTCTCGCGCTGCCGCCGGATTTGCAGAAGGCGCGCCGTCCTAATACGAACGTGCTGTCGGACAAAAACCGGATTGCGACCTCGCGGCATCCGGAGCTCGATCCCAAGGAGTTGAGGAAGATTCTGGCGTCGCCGCCTCCCGGAGCGCCTGGGCCGCAGGGACCACGAACGGCGCAGCCCGCGGCTCCGCCGGCAATGGCGCAACAAGCGGCACCGCAACAGGGACAACAACAGGCGGCGCAGCGTCCGCAGTTCGAGCCGAATCAGACGGCGCAGTTGCAGATGCCGCCGCGGCCCAACAACAGCTTCAGTAAATACGCCGGTGCAATGAGCGCCGGGGCGGCGATTCAGCAGGCAACCCAAGCGGCTGCGGCCCGGCGCGCAGCCGGAATCGGTGGCGGCGGCCAGGAAGGCGATTTCGGTCTTGGCACCGGCGCGCACGGCCGGCAGCTGGGCGCGTTGGATATTCTCAGCGACACCCAGGGCGTGGATTTCGGCCCCTACTTGGAACGCATTCTGCAGGATGTGCGGGAGAACTGGTATCACCTGATTCCCGAATCCGCCGAGATGAAAAAAGGCAAACTCGCGATTGAGTTTGCCATCACGAAACAAGGACAGGTCGCCGATATGCGGCTGGTTGCCAGTTCCGGCGACATCGCTCTGGACCGTCCGGCTTGGGGAAGTATTACGGCGTCGAATCCCTTCCCGCCATTGCCCACCGATTTCACCGGACCGTATCTGGCATTGCGGTTCCGCTTTTATTACAACCCCGACAAGGCCGATCTGAATTAGGCGACAGGACGCGGGACGGCCTCAATTTCTGGCGGGGTGTTCGTATGATCCCTGAACCGTCAGTTCTGGCTTGCACGAACTTCGTCGACCCCCTGTCGGACTGCCCGCAGTCGGGCTAGGCGGCGATAGCATCCCAGACATGACCGCATTTCCAGCGGGTCTGGGAATTTTGATATTGACTCAAGAATGATCTGTCCGCGCCGTAGGATCGACCTCTTCACAAAGTCCAAACGCTCGCCTCGTAAGGCTGGGAATCGCCGCAAATCCGGCCAAAAAACGAAAGTCCCACACGGCCAAAATGTGCAAATCTCAAAACGGGAGAAGTTCTGCAGCAATCGGCAACATAACTTTGTTAACCGCGCATGAATTGCATAACTGGTTACTATTCATGGTTTTATGGCAGGGAACAATCCGATTCAGAGAGCGCCTGCAGACGATTCGCATCCGCTCGCTTGAAAAGAGGTTTTTCGATCCACAAGCTTTTCCACAGGCTGTCTGGGTGTATTTTCGAAAACCGCAAACCCACGTTCCTACAGTACTTTACCCGTCTCCTTAGGGGAATTCCCGTAGCTTGTGCTCCTATTCTTCGGGGGCGATTCCGCCTTCCGAGAGAGACTCGAATCGGGTGCAATGTTTGAGGAAGGCCATTTTGACTTTGCCAATGGGGCCGTTGCGCTGCTTGGAAATAATGATCTCGGCCCGGCCTTGCAGTTCGGGATCGTCCTGCTTGTAGACTTCTTCGCGGAAGATGAACATGACGAGATCGGCGTCCTGCTCGATCGATCCGGACTCGCGCAGGTCGGCGAGTTGCGGACGATGATCGCCGCCACGGCTCTCGGGGGCGCGGCTCAACTGGGAGAGCGCAATGACCGGGACGCTGAGTTCTTTGGCCAAGGCCTTCAGGCCGCGCGAGATTGCGGAAACTTCCTGGGTGCGGTTTTCAAAGCGCTTGCCTCCGCCGGACATGAGTTGCAGGTAGTCGATGATGATGAGGTCGAGGCGGCCTTGCGACTGCTTCAGCCGCCGGGCCTTAGCGCGCATCTCGCTCAGCGAGATTCCCGGCGTGTCGTCGATGAAAATGGGGGCGTGCGCCAGTTGCTCCATCGCGCGCACCACTTTTTTGGTGTCGTCCTGCCAGAGCGAACCGGTACGCATTTTGTGGGCGTCGACGCTCGCCTGCGAGCACAGCAAGCGCATCAGAAGAGCTTCGCGCGACATTTCCAGAGAGAACACGCCTACCACCTGCTGATCTTCAATGGCGGCATTCTCTGCGATATTCATCGCGAAAGCGGTTTTACCCATGGAAGGCCGGGCCGCGATGATGACCAGGTCGGAACGCTGCAACCCGCTGGTCATTTCATCGAGATCGGTATAGTGGGTGGCCAGCCCGGTAATGCGCTGGCCGCGCTGCAATAGAGCGTCCACAGATCCGAAGGTCTCGCGGACAATCTCCTGCACGCCCATGAAGCCGCGGCCGATGCGTTTCTCGGAGAGTTGAAAGATGGCCGCTTCGGCGTCGCTGAGCACATCCTCGGCCGCATCTGACTGGTCCGACGCGCGCGCCATCGCCGTGCTCGCCGCCGAAATCAATCCTCGCAGCAGCGCTTTGTCCCGGACGATCTTGACGTAATGCTCGATGCTGGGCCGGTCCGGCACCCCCCCGACCAGGCTCGACACATAAGCCACGTCTCCGATTGCCTGCAGATCTTTGTGCCGGTCGAGTTCCTCGATCAGCGTGATCATGTCAATGGGGCGCGACGACTCCGCCAGGTCGACCATGCGCGAGTAAATCCGGCGATGCGAGTCGAGGGAGAAATCTTCGATCCGCAGATGCTCGGCGGCCTGGTTGTAAGCAAAGTTGTCGAGCAGGATCGCGCCCAGAATCGAGCGCTCGGCCTCTACATTCGCGGGAAGCGTGCTGACCGTGTAATCGGAAGTGGCCAAGGTTTTTTCTCAGGAAAAATTGCGCAGCAGGAAAACAAACATTAGTCCCAATCCCCTTGTGAATGCGAAGTGCAGACTCTGGAAAACTCAGCCGAAATGAAAAATAATCTGCCGGTCATGTCTTGCAGTTTGGATAGGATTCAGTTTAGGCGAAGAAACGGCGAATATCAAGATCGCACTCAAAGGCGAGTGCTTCAGTCGTGAAGGGATTGATCCGTGTTAATCTGCGGCCAAGGAAGTTGATTTCTCTAAGGAGTTACTGAGAACCATGAAAATGCGCCAGCCCACCGAGCAACGCGAATATGCTCACAAGCGTCAGCACCTCGATCATCAGGCTGGTTGAAATCAGTCTTTTCGCCCGGGGGAATCGGGCGAACACTCGGCTCACTCCCAACCCTACAATCACTAGCGGCGCCGCAAACAGGCGGTACATGCACGCAGAGCCGAGCCACCCCGTCCCCTGGGTGACCGCATCAATGCCGATGATTCCGACCGATAGCGGCGCGGTCATGCTCAGCCCGAGCAGAAATTTCGAATACACCGTGTAAGCGCTCTCGTCCTTGAAAATCAACAATACGAGAACAAATGTCACCATCAGCAGCAGGCCGCAGATGAACACTTCCAGCATCAAGTCGCCGCCTGCCCACATCCCGCCGTACTGCGCCACATCAGCTGGGTGCGTCACGTACTGCAAATAGCGCTCAAAAATCAACGCCCCCGACACCGCGATGACCGCTGCGTATGCCCCTGCAACCCAGTACAGCCGCGTTCGTAAAACACTCTGATCCATGAGGATATGGTATTGATTTGCATGCCGTTGGGGAGGTAACGCAAGTCACTTTCGTGGCGCAAGTTCTTTTACCTTTGTGAGGTTTATCCGTGCAAATCCGTGGCTAAAGAAGTTGACTTGCCCCAAGAGCTAGAATGCGGCTTGGGCCAGCCACCCAAGCCGCATCGTTCGTGGATTCCTGGCTTCGCCTCGTCACCGCGGACGCGGCGCAATGACTGCTTCGGCCCGACAGCGCTCCAAAGGAGTGCCACATTTGCCAAAGCCGTTTGCCGATGCATGACCTCGCGATCACACCTCCGCAACCGCTGCGGTGGCCAGCAGCCCTTCCTGCATGAAGCAAGGAGAGGGGGAGGAGGCCGCAACGCCCGGGCAACCAGCCGCGCTCACGCGCATTCTGGATGTATCCCCGGCAACTCGCTCTCACGAATCACCGGCTGCCGCTGGCTCTGCCGCAATCATCCGGCCAAGTCAGGAACTCTCACGTTTCGCTGAACCCACTCTGAGTGAGTTTGTTGCGTCCCGCAACAGAAAAAACTTCTGGCGCTGTGCAGAAACTGTGGACGATGAGAGTTCCTTGTGGATAAACGAGGAAAACTGAGAACGAATTTTCTGGTGGACATCAGAGCCACGCGCACGCCAATCTCGCGGGTGCGGCGGCTGACCGAATAGAAGTGTAAGTTATTGAAACGGCAGACCACTATCCTGCTGCTGATGGCAGCGGCACTGCTGGCCTGTTACATCCCGGCGCGGCGCGCTGCCAAGGTGGATCCGATGGTGGCGCTACGTTACGAATAGTCCGGGACGCCTTAAACTCCTAACCTTCACGCAGCGAAGTAGCTCAGGCAGCGGGCAAGATGCGCTCGCGACACGGTGCTATAGCCAGAAGTCGCGGTTGGGAGCGGCCGTGGTGTTGGTCTGGCCAGCGCTGGCGGCGCGTCCGAGGCTGGGTTCGACGCGATTGCGTCCCGCATGTTTGGCCTGATACAGGGCAGCATCGGCGGCGTGCAGAACTTTTTCCAGATCGGCGGCGGCGTCTCCGGTGGCGACGCCGAGGCTCAGGCTGACGCGTACGGTCGATCCGCCAGCCATGATGTTGCAAGCGGCCACATGCGCCCGCACGCGCTCGGCAAGTTCCCAGGTCTCGGCCAAGCCGCAATTGGGAGCCACAATGAGGAATTCTTCTCCGCCATAACGGCCGAGCGCGTCATAGGGACGGACCATGGCGGCAATGCCGCTGGCGATGATGCGCAGGACGGAGTCTCCAGCGGCGTGCCCGCGAGTGTCGTTGATGTTTTTGAAGTGATCGACGTCGATCATGATCAGGCCGACGGGCTGGTGGTCGCGCTCGGCGCGCAGCAATTCGCGTTGCAGAATCTCGAGAATCGCTTTGCGATTCCATAGGCTGGTCAGGCCGTCATGGGCGGCCTCGCGGCGCAGCGCCTCCCGCGTTAGCAGCAAGCGGTGCTGCGTGACCAGAAGGCGCGCGCTGGAGCACACGAATGCCAGGAACACAATGAGTCCCGCCAATGCCAGATGCTCGCGAGCGATGCGCAGCGACATGAAGAGCACCAGGAGCGGGTAGATCAGATAAAAAATTTCTGTGTAAATGCGCTTTTCACGGCGCTTGGGTTCTAACCCGATCACCGGCGCCTCGAGCTGCTTCCAGGTTGCCGCGATCGCCAGCGGAATGACCAGCAGCCCGCTCCACAGCAGATCGAACCAGGATCCCAGGTGCAAGCCCTGCACCGGGCCGTAATCCCAAAGCGCGTCGATGCAGCCAGAGAGGGTGAGGAAAAGACCCATGCGCCCCCAAAGCGCCCGGGCATCGCGCGACCGGGTGATCAGGGCGCGCAAAAGGAACGCCACCACCACCAAGGAGTAACCGATGAAATACGGAGCCCACACCTCGTGCGAGAGGCCGCCGGTCGAATCCGCCTTGGGCAGATAAAAGAAATAGACGTAGGCTGCGACGCAGACCAGCACGGCCTGCACAAAATCGAGCGTCATCAGCGTGTCGATCTTGCCGGCTTCGCTGTCGGGATCGAGGAACATCGTCATCGCCAGCGGGACGAACCAGAAAGAAAACAGAAGGTTATTGGTCCAGGCAACGGATGTTTTATGGAAGAAGTCGTTGTATACGCTGAGCACCTGGGCGACGAACAACAGCGTGTAGGCGACCGCCGTGAGCCGCCAGAAAGCAATCGCCATGCCCTCGGAGCGCTCGGCGGCCTGCACAATCGCGCAAATCAACAGCGCTCCCAAGGCGAGTTGCAGCGAATCGGACAGCAGCGGCCCCAGTCCATTGCCGCCAAGAGACACGATGACCCCGGCGTGCGCCAGCCACAATACGGCTGCGGCGATCAGAGGGGTGCGCGTTCTCGCCAATGCGATCCTTTCGGACAGCGATTTTACCGATGGCCGTGCGGGGAAGGAACTTAATTCACTAAAATGGCAAAACACTCTGCCGCCCCGGAGTGACGGCTCCTGACACCCCAGGACTCCTTAGTATGCCGATTGCACCCGCCGATTTCACGTGCCCATAGTACCGTAACTCATTCATTACTAAAAAGTTCGCCGGTTAGCGATTTTCGAGGGCCCGGCGCAGCAGTTCCACCGCCTGGCGTGCGCTTCGAAGACGAGCCGCACATGATCGCGCGCATGCCCGACCACGATCTGTGGATGACGTTCTTCCGGGACACGGAAGAGAATCTGCTGGCGCTGATGAGCGAGGTGGGAAAATAGGACTTCTGGCGCTGAGCTTCCGGAACGGAAGCCGGAGGCCCAAACTCTGCAGCAGAAACCGAAAGGCAGTCCTGCTCTGCTATCATCCCTAATCGGAGTCATCCCGTCGTCATGAGCATTCCCGTCATACCCCGCATGCAAGACGAAGAAGAAGACGATGAACTCCCGGTTATTTCTGGAAGAGGAGAAGGAATCATGGACGAAGTACCAGCGACCGGCTCGGGCCATGCGCGCCGGAATGAAGACATTGCACTCGATCTGATGAAATTCATCGCAATGACCACCGGGTACGGGCGGACGTCAGGCGGGGGTGGAGTCGGATTCACTGGGGGCGGCGCCGCGTCCAAGCCCGAGGAGTATGCCGCGCATTTGCTGGAACTGTACGGCAAGTGCCTGGGCGCAGTGGGCGGTAAGAAATAAAAATTGGCACGATCCATTTGTGGGAGTTAGCGATCGCATGTTCCGGACACGACCGCTCGTCCTTGGATTGATAGTCCTTGCGCTTCCTCTGGCATTGGCGCAGGAAAAGCCGGCGCCCGGCCCGCGCGATTTCTCCAAAGAGGCCTACACCATCGATCGGAGCAACGTCCGCATCGCGTTCGAAGATGACGGCACCGGCTCACGCCAGGTCTCGTCGGAAATCAAAATCCTGGCCGATGCCGGGGTAAAGGCATTTGCCGTCCTCAGCTTCACCTACAGCAGCGCCAACGAGACTGTCGACATGGATTACGTGCGCGTGCGTAAGCCCGACGGGAACGTCGTCAAAACGCCCGACTACAACGTACAGGACATGCCCGCCGATGTGAGCCGCGCCGCGCCGCTCTACAGCGACGTGCACGAGAAGCATGTCGCGGTGAAAGGCCTGGGCGTGGGAGATGTGCTCGAATATCAGGTCCGCTACCGTGTCGTGAAGCCCGAAGTGGTGGGACAGTTTTGGCAGGAATATTCGTTCACCAAGAGTGCGATCTCGAAGGACGAGCGCCTGGAGATCAGCGTCCCGGCGGGCAAGTATGTCAAAGTGGTCAGCCCCGAATTCAAGCCGGAGATCGCCGAGGCAAACGGGCGGCGCATTTACCGCTGGCACAATGCGAATCTCATCATCCCCGAAAAAGATCCGAACGAGTTGCCGCGCCGCATTCCTCCGAATCCCGATGTGCAGCTGACCACCTTCTCGAGTTGGGAGGAAGTCGGCAACTGGTACAACGGGCTGCAAAGAGATCCCTTGGAAGTCACGCCGGCGATTCACGCCAAGGCCGCAGAACTCACCAAGGGGCTGACTTCGGACGACGATAAGATTCGCACCCTCTACAAATTCGTGGCGCTGCAGTATCACTACGTGGGGCTGGATTTCGGCATCGGGCGCTACCAGCCGCACGCGGCCGACGACGTTCTGGGCAACGGCTACGGCGACTGCAAAGACAAGCACACGCTGTTGGCGGCGCTGCTGAAGGCAGCAGGCATTGAGGCCTGGCCGGCGCTGATTCACAGCGCGCGCAAGCTGGATCCGGACGTGCCCTCGCCCGCGCAATTCAATCACGTAATCACGGTGGTGCCGCGGCATGGGGATTATGTATGGCTCGATACCACGCCCGAGGTCGCGCCTTATGGACTGCTGATGCAGATCCTGCGCGACAAGCAGGCGCTCGTCATTCCTGTCAGCAAGCCGCCGCTGCTGATGACCACGCCGGCAAATCCGCCGTTTCTCAGCGATCAGGAATTCTCCATGGAAGGCAAGCTGAACGGCGGAGGAACCTTCACCGGACACGCCGAGCAATCCTACCGTGGAGATACGGAAGTGTTGCTGCGGTCGGTCTTCCGCCAGATTTCGGAATCGAAGTGGAAAGACGCGGTGCAACGTTTCTCGTATGGCTTGAATTTCGGCGGGGACGTCAGCAACGTGAAGATCTCATCGCCCGACGATCTGGAGCAGCCCTTCAAGATTTCCTACGACTACGTGCGCAAGAATTACGGAGACTGGGAGAACCGGCAGATTGTCCCGCCTCTGCCGCCGATGGGAATCGAATTTACCAAAGATGGCAGGGAGAAGAAGCCGCACGACCCGGTGCCGCTGGGCGGGCTGGGCAAAGTCACGTATCGCGCGCGCGTTGAGTTGCCCGCCGGTTATCACGCGATCGCCCCGGCGGAGTGCCATTTGGCCGAGTCCTATGCCGAATACACGGCGAAAACGCGCATTGAAAGAGGCGTGATGACCACCAGCCGCGAGCTGGTGGTGAAGAGAAACGAAGTTCCGCTGAGCGACTGGGAGAATTTCCGCAAATTCGGGCGCGCAGTCAGCGATGACGAGTATGCCTTCATTCCTCTGAAGCGCGGCGGCGCAGACATCACAGCAGACGCGATTGACATTATCCGGCCCGAAACTTCAAGCAGCGCAAAGAGTGAAGCGGCGACGGGCGATGCCGATGAGATGTTCAAACAGGGCATAGCAGCGTTGCAGAGGCGGGATCTGATTCTGGCAGAGGAAATGTTTCAGAAGGTGATGAAGAAAGATCCGGAGTATAAGGGCGTGCATCGCGGATTGGGAGCGATTTACATGGTGCAGCACAATCCGCAGGAGGCGCTGGCTGAGTTCCAGAGGGAAGAAGAGATCTCTCCTGACGACGTGCGCACCATCCAGGCGGCCGTCTATGCGGCCAGTCTCACCGGCAACAAGGACCTGGCGATTGGAGAAGCGCGCAAGCTGTTGAAAGCCGAACCCGGAAACGTGACGAATGCGTCCACTTTGGCTGCCTTGCTAACGCAAAAAGGCAGTTATACCGAGGCGGCAGACGTTCTCGAAAGCGCCGTCAAGACAGTCCCGGATAACGCAAACCTGCAATTCCAGTTAGGCGCTATTTATTTGAAGAACAACCAACCAGAGAAGGCGGTCGCTCACATGAAGGCGGCGGCCGAGCAGAACGACGATGACGCCATGATGCTCAACAACATCGCCTACACCCTGGCGGAAGCGAAGACGAGCCTCGATTTGGCGCAGCAGTATGGGGAAAAAGCGGTAGACGAACTCGATGACGAAGCGCGAGGCGACAGCTCCGCCGATAAAGTCGGCATGCAAGTAACGTACGATCTCTCGCTAGCGTGGGACACTCTGGGCTGGGTTTACTTTCAACAAGGTAACATCAAGAAGGCCGAGGAGTTCCTGCGTGCGGCTTGGTTGCTGGGGAACGAAGAGCTGGTTGGCGAGCATCTGGGAGAAGCCTACGAAAAATTGGGAAAGAAACGCGAAGCGGCAGACGCGTATGAACTGGCGCTGGCATCCTCCTCGATGGCGGTTGTGAACCCGCTCAGCGGATCGCCCGAAGATGCGGCGAACGAATACCGCAGGAGGAAAGAATCGATTATCTCGCACTACGAGAAACTGACGGGCAAGGCGCCATCGAGCGAGATTCGCCGCCTGCCCAACGGGCAATGGACCCAGACGGCGGGAGAAAGGCTGAGCCATTTGCGGGAGGTAAAAGTGAGCAACGAGGGCAAGGTCTCGGGCTCGGCCGATTTTGTGGTGGCGCTCGACTCCGAGAAAGTGGACTCAGTCAGCTGGTTGAATGGAGACAATGAGCTGGAGGCTCTCTCGACCAAGCTGAAAAGCGTACATTATCCGTTGGAGTTTCCGGCGGACGGCGGAGCCATTCTCGTGCTGCCGATGACAGTGAAATGCCGGCCGTCCGCAGCTTGCACCGCGACCTTGCTCAAGCCGACCGCGGGCAGCCCGGCAGCGAGTTCTAGGCCAGCCAGCTCCGACAGTGCGGAGCGGTAGAGTCTCAGTTCCAGTTTGTCTTGAATGCGTCCGTCCCCGCATGATTTACGGTTCATTTGTATTCCATCCCCAGCTGATCAAATAAGAAGCTGAGCACGTCGGCTTGCTGCTCGAGTTGTTCGTCGAGGGCGGCGCCGATTGCGCCGTGGCCGGCGGCGGCTGAGGTGCGCAGAAGGATCGGGTGGCCGGAAGTGTCGGCGGCTTGCAGGCGCGC
>DASYYT010000241.1:0-14781 GCA_035949755.1 Candidatus Sulfotelmatobacter sp. | reverse complement strand
CCGGTGGCGCTTTCACTAAATCATCATCATTGATGATCCCGCGCAATCGTCTCCTGCCACGTCTTCGACTTCAACATCTGCCCATCTTTCAGCAACTCCCGCGTGTACTTGTAATAAAAATTCTTCTGATCCGTGGTGACCAGAAGATGTCCGCGCCACGTCAGGGTTCGCCCCTTTAAGGCGAAAACGCTCTCCGCGTCTCCTCGAACCGTGCAACTTTCCGGGTGCGCGTCATCACCCTCGTACGTCATGCTCTCAAAATCATCCTGCCTGCCCCACGGATACTTGTACCCGTCCTTGCCCTTCCAATGCACAGTGGTTTTCTGCCGCGCCTCATCGCGCTCCACCGTCCATTCGCCCGGCCACGGGAATCCTTCGCTCTTTATATCGGTGCGTTCCTCAATGGATTGCGGCCGAGAAAATTCCGGTGCGTGTCGCCCGTTGACTGGGACAATCGGCAACACCAGGCGCGATCCTTGTTCTCCGCCCAGTTCCAGCGACGTAGTCATCGCATACGGCGTTGGCAGCACCATCGGCCATAATGCATTCGAGATCGCCACACGAATGCTGTGCCCCTTCGGAAAAACCCATGAAGTCAGGTGCATCTCGATGTCCAGCGAATAAACTTTGCCCGGCTCAAGCGCGCGGGGTTCGCTCATCGATTCGCGCTGCGCGCCATTGATCCCCGCTCCCGTAATCTGCGTAACCGTGCCGTCTGGAGCCACGTCTGAAAGCCGCGCAAACCAGTCAGCCTGAATCGCATTCGCAGATGCTTGCAGCAGCGCGCGAGGACGTCCAAGAGTTGCAGTGTCCTCCGTTAGTGGCGCCGAATCATAGACCAGGCTGAACGCATCTACTGGGCGCGGATCGCTCAGCAACTCTCCCCACCAGAACCCGGCCTCCACACCGACAGTCGGAATGTATTTCAGTTGGTGCGTCGCCGGCTTGGCGTCGGTATTGGCCAGCGTGTGATCGGGCTGTAGAAAAAACGTTGTGCTCTTTGCTTCCGGCGGCGGCCACACATCCTCCCGCCGCCACTCTCCCGGAACCTCGGGCAAGTTCGGGTTCGGCGGGTGCCAGTGCTGCATGTAAATCACCAGCCGCGGATCGTCGCGTACTCCCGTGTCGCGCCCCTTCAGCCAGTAATCGAACCAGCGCACAGCCTGATCGCGCCACTCCACCCGCGGTCCGAAATCCGCATTGTTGGGAAAGGAATGATTCCACGGCCCGACAATCGCCCGGATCGGCGCCTTTGATTGCATCAGCATGTCCGGGACGTTGTCGCGGTATCCGTCCTGCAATCCCCCCATCAAAAAAGTGGGGATCGTAATTGCACTCAGAGGCCGCACGCGGCCCCGCCAGAACGGCCCATCGTGCTGGTGCTTCAGATAAAGCAGCGACCACGGCGGCGAATCGAATCGTGGCCCCAAAGTTTTCTCGTCCAGTGAATAGTCGGGAGCGCCCACCCAGCCCTCCGCCATGTCCATGTTCAATTCAAATTCGTCAACGTGCGCCATGCCATCGATGTAATGAACGTCGTCATGAAACAGTTCTCCGGTCGCGCAAACGGCAAGGATCGCCTTCAGCCCTGGAGCATGCCGCATCGCCATTTGCTCGGCGGTAAATCCTCCCCAGGAAATTCCAAACATGCCGACGCTCCCGTTCGACCAGGGCTGATGTGCGAGCCAGGCGATGACCTGCTCGCCATCCTGCTGCTCCTGCTCCGAGTATTCGCGTTCCGGCGGAATGCCCTCGCTCGCCCCGAAGCCGCGAATATCAACGCGTGCGCTCACATATCCACGCCTCGCGAAATACGCGTGCTTGCCGTAGTCTTCTGCGGCCGTTCCATCGTCTTTCCGGTACGGCAGGTACTCGAGCAGGGCAGGGAATTTCTCCGAGGCCTTCGCCCCGTCCGGCATATATAAGGTGGCGGCCAGGCGCACTCCATCTCTCATCCGTATCCACGCCTGCTCCATCCGGACTCCGTACACTGGGGGCGACGGCGGTTCCACTGCAAAGACGGGGAGTGCACAAAGAAAGAGAAGAGTCCAGATTGCTCTCGACAAATCAGTCTCCGGAAACCGCGGCGCTGACCCGGAGTCAGTCCGACGCGCCTTGCTCGCGGCGCAAAGCGCGCAAATCGATCCCGAGTTGCTCCGCCTTTTTATACAGATGACTGCGCTCCAGGCCAAGCGCCTTCGCAGCCAGGCTCATATTGTGATGGCTCCGCTTCAGTTCCATCAGGATTACATCGCGCTCGAACGACTGTACGCGATCCGCCAAGGGGCCAGTCCCAGCCAGGCCGATGCTTGCCGTGGACCCTGTCTTCGGCATCGCCATCTGCACTGTTTCCAGATCGACTTGGCCGTCGGACGCGAGCAGCATCAGCCGTTCAACCATGTTGCGCAGTTCGCGCACGTTCCCCGGCCAGGTATGCGACTGCAGCGCCTCCATTGCCTCAGGCGTAAATGGAACCGGTTTCCAACTGTTCTGCGCACAGACCTGCGCCCCGAAGTGCTCGACCAGGGCAGGAATGTCCTCGCGGCGCTCGCGCAGCGGCGGCAGCGTGAGAGGAAAAACATAGATCCGATGAAACAAATCCTGACGGAATTTTTCCTCGCGCACTCGCGCTTCCAGGTCGCGATGCGTCGCCACCACCACCCGCACATTCACCGCGATCGGCTTATCCCCGCCGATCCTTTCCACCTCGCCCTCTTCCAACACGCGCAGCAGCTTGGCCTGCATGCTTAGCGGCATGTCGCCGATCTCGTCCAGAAAAATCGTTCCCTGGTCGGCCTGCTCGAACTTGCCGATATGGCGCCCCGATGCCCCGGTGAACGAACCTCTCTCGTGACCGAACAATTCTGACTCAATCAACTCTGCCGGCACCGCCGCGCAATTCAGCGTCACAAAAGGGCCGCCCGATCGCCCGCTGCGTTCGTGAATGGTGCGCGCCACCAGTTCCTTGCCCGTCCCCGTCTCGCCAAGAATGCATACCCGCGATTCGCTCGCGGCGACCCGCTCCACCTGCGCCATGACGCGCCGCAGGGCCTCGCCCTTCCACACGATTTCATGCTTGCCGAGTCGTTGCCGGAGTTGCCGGTTCTCTCGTTCCAGTCGCTGCAGTTTCAGCGCGTTCTCGACCGTAAGCAGCAACTTGTCGGTCGAGATGGGTTTTTCCAGAAAATCCAGCGCACCCAAGCGCGTCGCCCGCACTGCCATCTCGATGTGGGCCTGGCCCGACATAATGACAACCGGCGTCGCCACCCCCTGCTGCTTCAATTCCTCCAGTAGCGTCAGCCCATCTTTTCCAGGCATCACCACGTCCGACAGAATTAAATCGAATGCCTGTCCTTTCGCCAGTTCGAGAGCCTTGGCGGCATTGTCACACACCATGGCCTCATGTCCAGCGAGCCGGAAGGCGCGCGCCAGCGAAGCCAGCGTGTTGGCTTCGTCATCGACAATCAACAGGTGTGCTTTCGATGGCAACTATCCTCCTGGGCACGAAAACTGGTTCCGACGAAAACTGGTCTGAACGAAAACCGGCTCGGATGAAAACTGTTCCGGCATTCTCTCACGCATTCTTCGTCGCCGCGACCGCCTGCCAGCCCTCCAGCCGCTTCGGCAAATCGATGACAAACTTCGTCCCTCTGGCCGGCTCGCTCTGCACGCTGATGCTTCCACCGTGATCGCTCACTACCGACTGCACAATCGCCAGCCCCAGCCCGGTTCCATGTTGTTTGCTGGTGTAGTACGGAGTAAAGATGCGCTCGCACTCTTCCCGCGTCAGGCCAGTTCCCGTATCCGCAACTTCAAGGACCACGTGTCCATCGCCCTCCCGGCTTCGCAAGGTGAGCGTTCCACCCTCGGGCATCGCATCCATGGCATTGAGCACCAGATTCGACAGCGCGCGATGCAGCAACTCCGGATCGGCATCGATTGTTCCCGCTCGCTTGTCCAAATCCAGATTGCAGGTAATCCTGGCCCGGCCCGGCGCGTGCAGTTGCGCCTGAAACAATTGCGCAACCCCGCTTAGGATTTCATTTACCTGGACCTCTTGTAGCTGCGGTTGCGGCATCTTCGAAAATTCACTGAACCGGCCGATAATCCCTTTCAAATTCGAGATCTCGGCCAGAAGCGTTCGCGAGCTCTCGCGAAACACTTCATCGAACTGCTCCGGATTTTGCGTTCGCGCCCGTATCAGGTTTTCCACCGTCAACTGCAAAGGGAACAGCGGATTCTTCAGTTCGTGCGCTAATCGCCGCGCCAGTTCGCGCCACGCCGCAACTCTCTCGGTCTGCACCAGGCGTTCCTTTTGGGTCAACAACTCCGTCGTCATGCGATTGAACGACTCCGCCAGTTGCCCCACCTCGTCCCGGCCCTGCACCTCCACCTGCGCACTCCAATTCCCCGCGGCGACGTCCTGTGCCGCCTGCGCCAATTTCACGACTGGACGCGTCACGCGCGCTGCCGCCCAACTGCTCAGCAGAATCGCCAGAACGATTCCTGCTCCGCCCACCAGCAACGCCGAGTCGCGGATGCGCCGCTTCAACTCCACATACGGCCGCCGCGAGTTCCCGATCAGCAGAATTCCCAGCAGCGAATGATCTTTCCCGGCGCCCCGCAGAGGAATCGCATGAAAGACTTCCTGGTCCGCCTGATCTCCCGGCCAGTTCACGATCCCCGCCATTTCCGTGTTATAGCGCCGCACTGCCTCCACCAACGTTGCCAGCCGATCGGCTGGATGCATCGTGGCAGGTGCATTCCCCGTAGCCGAAGGATCCACGAGCCAATCCGCGGAAAAATGATCGCCGCGGTTCTGATACAAAAGGACACGCATGTCCGGCGGCAGGTCCAGCGCCGATAAAAAATTCTTGTCCAGACGTCGACCGCCCACCACGTACACGGGATGTTCGCCCACCTGAACGATTCTTACAGCCATCAGGCCCAATGTCGTCGAGTCCTGCAATTCTTCCAGCTTCAGAAACGCGGGTTGGCCGCTCGACGCCGCCAGCGACTCAAACGCGTTGTCCGGATACCCAAATTTTGCCGGCCACTGCGCGGAAGAAATGATCGTCCCACGCCAATCCAGCAGCTCCAGAAAATCCAGCTGGTGGCTCTCGGCCGCCACTCGCGCCAGATCAAAAAAATTCGCGGAGTCTGCTGATGTTCCATTCAGCGCGGTTGCCATGCGGGCCACCGGATCGGAGGCCGCAATCGCTTGAACCTGCCGCGCAACATCGTCGCCCCGTCGGTTGAACTCGCGCTGAAACTGCTCCACCAGCGCGGCCGTCCGCTGGCTCTCAGTCTTTTCGAATGCGCTGCGCGTAACCCCCAGAACGAGCGCGGCTACGCCCGCCACCGACACGAACACCGTCAGCGCGAAAACTGCCAGCAGCTTGCGTTGAAAGCTCATGGCCCAGCCTCCAACCACGCGTTGGCGAGTTCCAGTCTCCCATCCGCTCGCAGCTTCCAATTTTCCAACCTGGGTTGCGCCGCATACGTCACCGGCAGATGAAATAAAGGGATCACCCGCTCCGTCTCCAGCGCAGCACGCTCCCATTCGTAGAGATCATCGATCGAGCCGCTTTTATTTTTTGAGGGAGACAGTCCCAATTGAGCTGTCAGTTCCTCCAGCGCAATCCAGGGATCCGGAGATGCCAGCGGAATTCGCACCAACCGTACGTCCGCGCTTCCAGACGAACTCGGTTGCAGCGATAATCCCGCATCCCCTGCGTTGAGCGCGATTCGTTCCGCCAGCAGCCGCGCGGTCGTGTCCCTTGGATCGTAACCGAGCTTCCAGTTCGCCGCAGTGCGCACCTGGCCCTGCAGTTGACGCGCTCTCGGCACGTCCGCCGCCGCGGAAAATACAAACCCATAACCAGTCATCCACGTCGGCAATAAGCTGCCCGTAGCCTGGCCCTCTCCCTGCAGCAGCACGCTACGAATTGACCCACGTTCCACGCTCAGGCCCAGCGCCTCGCGCAATATTTTCTCGTCCTCAGAGGAAGCCTCGCGTGCAAATACCAACCCCAGCAGTTCCATCGGAGCCGACGTCGCCAGCCGGCTTCCTTCCTCGGAAAAGCGCCGCGACTGCTCCGCTGCAACCTCCACCAGGTCCGCCCTGCCCACTCCGAGCGCCGTCATCTGCGCCCGATCATCCTTACCCATTTCGATCTCGATGGCATCCAGAAAAGGGCGCCCGCCCCAATAATTCTCCCCTGCTGCCAGTTTCAATTTCTTCCCTGCTTGCCAGTCAACAACGGAAAACGGACCCGTTCCGTCCACGGCGCCGGAATCTCTCTTCACAATGGAGTTTCGCGACAGCGACAGCTGCGCCAGCAATTCAGGTTCTGCTGTTTTGCAATCAATCACCAACGTGTCGTTCTCCGCCGTCACAGTCCACGACGGATTGGCATAGCGCAGCGACGCGGCCGCGATCTCGGCAGTAAGTGGCATTCCGTCGTGAAACATCGCACCGTGCCGGATCCGAAATACCCACCGTTCGTTTCCTTTCAAAGCCTCCCACGACTCCGCTAAAGCCGGCATCGCATGCCCAGAGTCATCCGCAACTACGAGTGTGTCGAACAGCAGCGAGCTCAGAGTTCGCTGCGCAAAGGAATCGGCTTGGCCAGAATCCGCGGGATCAAGCGTTGTCGGCGCTGCGCGCATGGTGACATGCAGAGTGCCTCCGTACTGCGGGCGCGTTTCCGCGCTCGCCGCCAGCACTATAAACAGCAGACTATTGGCTACAAGCCATCGCCAGGCGAAACGCTTCATAGCTCCCCGTATCCTGATCTCTCACCAGCGCAACGGCTGAGTCGCCACGCGCCTCGGTCCACAAGTCTGTCAACCTTCCAGGTAACTCAAGCTGAGCGCTGACCGGCACAGGATCGCGATCGGGGAATTCATAAGCGCGTACCCAGTCGCTGCTTCTTTCACCCGAACTCGCCGCCAGCACCTGCCAGCCCGCGCCACACGTTGTTTTGATACTCGTGATCGAACTGCCCCAATCGAACCTGGCGGACTGGTCGCTCATGCCGTCCAGCATGTGAATCCATCCATCCGTTCCAGAGAAGAACCACAGCACGTATTTGTCGCGCGGCAGCATCGCAGCTGAATAAAATTTGGGGACGCTGGTGAACTTTCCTACCCCCGGCGTCAGCGCGCCCGTAAAGAAGTTCCGTGTAGGCGCGAAAAAGCCTGACATCCCTGGGATCGCCGCCCTGTTTTCCGCTTGAGCGCCTGGGAAAGTGGAAGCGCCCGTCAGCCCCGCCGCCACAATCGGCCAGGGATCGTCCGTCTCACGGCAATTTAATGTCAGCGCTGCGCCTGCGTTGCTGTGGCAACTCACGCCCGGAAGATACACGTCTACCAAATGGTCCTTCGCCGGAATCAGCCGGCCCCGTAAATCGCGTGGCCAAGGTTTCGCGTGGGGAATCTCGGCAACCTGCTCTTGTTGGGTCTTTCCGCCCCGTAGCTTGTAAATCGAAACGCGATCGGCATCGAGGATCGCGATGCGCATCGAGGCAGCGTCCTCTTGCAGAACCGCGAGGTCGAGAATGGGGGTAGCCTGCGCAAATAGCAAACTCCTCCGCAAACTCATCGGCATCGAATCGTGAACTGCCGCCATACCGCCTGCGCGCGGAATCGAGACCATGACGACCGCGGCGTCGCCCTGGCCCTCCTGGATCTGTGCCACCCAGATGTAAGACGCCGGATTCTCCGACAAAGAAATTTTGATTGTAGCCGCTGCCTGCTCGGCATTGACCCAGCGAATGCCCACCTGCTCCAACGCTACGCGCAAGCCGTTCTGCACGACCTCGCCGCTCCGCCGCCCGAGAGAAGAACGATTCTCCACGGTTACCGCCGCCGCTCCCGGTCCAGTCACCGCGACAATTTTTCTGGCCAGTTCCTGCTCCGGCACACTCCAATCGGCTGCGCGCGCCGGCACCGCCGGCCCGAACACAACCAAAAGGAGGACGACGCAGACAGGAAAGAAGACCGGAGCAAAGCGCCCGTATCGGTGCGGCGATTTCAGATTGCTCTTTGGGATGGCCAAATTATAAATCGTTTCCCCCACGCCGCCGGCCTCCTCCCCTGTACTGTTTGGACACCGATTTGCCCCGAGCGTGCCCCCATGCCTGGCCGCGCTTTTTGCGGCCAGGATGGAAAGTTTGACTGAACCTACCGTTGTTCAGATTGTTCGTTCTGGGCGGCTTGCGCACCCGCGCTCATGCTGCGCAACACGTCGTTGGCGAAGAAGAATTTGCCATCCGCCGGTACCATCATGATCTGCAGCTTATCCGACAGCCGCTCGGCCACGATTTTGTTAATCAGCAGCGGGTTCTCCTTCAAGATCACCGCTTCGCTCTGCATTCGTTCGGCATCGGCGGCCGCCGTCACCCGGATGCGGTTGGCTTCCGCCTCCGCCAGTAGCTTCCGCCGCTCGCTTTCGGCTTTGCTGTCGATCACTTTGGCCTGCGCCTCAGCCTCCGCATTCTGCAGCGTCGCTTCTTTGCGGGCCTCCGCTTCCAGCTTGCTCTGCTGAATCTGTTTTTGTTTTAAGGGCAGCGTGTACTGCATCGCGTCGGACTCGCCTTTCGCCTGCAGCACGTGAACTTGAGCTTCTCCTTCCGCTTGCTTGATCTGCTGGACCTTGTTGGCTTCTGCCTCCAGTTCCGCAATCTTTACCTGCTTTTGCTTCAGTTCGGTCTCCACGCTCATGCGGTCGTTTTCCTGCTCCTTCAGCAGCAGCGTCTCCAGGCCTTTGGCGTACTCCTCCGGCAATTGAATGTCGCGCAGCATCACCTCTTTCACCACGATTCCATCTGCCGCCAGTTTCTTCGTGATCATGCCCGCCGCGCGTCCCCGCACCTCTTCGCGCCTGGCCGAGAATACATCCCGCACGGTGTAATTCGGAACCAGTTCCCGCCACGCGCTGGCCACTACCGGAGGCACGATTTCCCGCTCCACCGGGTGCGGCAGGTTACTCTGGATGTAATCCAGCCGCTTGGAATCCAGCCGGTAGCGCACCGTGATCGCCAGGCCCAGAGTCAGCCCTTCTTTCGCCTGCACGTCGAGCAGTTGCGATTTGCCCGCAGTGTTCGCCGCCGCATTTTTCCCATCCTCCAGCACTCCCGTCGTGAAAACCTGGTCACGCGTGTCGAATAGCCCCACGTCCTCTACCAGGGGCATCACCATATGCACGCCCGGATAAAGCGTTCCTGGCAGCGTTCCGCTTACCTGGCTGACGCGCACCCCAGCCATTCCACTCGGCACTACCACGATGCTGAACGCCAGCAGGATCGGTCCCCAGGCCAGCAACGCCAGCGCCAGAGAGATCCTCCACCGCCATTCTGGCTGGGGAGGAACGCTGCCTTCCCGCGTAGCCAGCGCCCGCCGGTATATCAGTTCGCGATACAGGTCAAAACCCAGGATACTGACGGCCGCGAGAATCATCCCGAGGCCGCCGGTCATCAGCAAGTACTTCAATGCCAGCATGGTCGTTCTCCTTGCGCCTTAGCGCCGCTGCCCTGGTTTCACCTCGGCCGCCTGCCGAGCAAGGAACAGGCGGAACACTTGCGCGAATATCAACTCTTCCGCCAACAGAGCCACCGCCAACGAAAAAACCATTCCCGCCACGACTGCCATGAATGTGATTGCCATCTGCATAATTTCCTCCTGAGGACTCAGACTCCGCGTCACTCCAGCTGCAAGACGGGAGCCACAGCCTATGTTGTTGAAAGTAAAATTGCTTATAAGAGGAAGAGCGGGTTGTAGCGCGGCCCCGAAGCCACACACGTGTCTCCACAGACACAGTCCAGCCCATCGAAGGCAGCGACTGGAAAGTAGCTAAATGAAGGAACAAGGACGAAGTGGCGCTGAGGGGAGGGGGAGGAGGGCCGCAATCTTCAGGGGCCTTCAAGCGCCCGGCTCCCGCCGTCTGGGGTAACGGCTTGTGGGGTTCTGTGGGTGGAGCCGGGCGATCCTATGACTAGAAGGCCTAGTTCAATTGCGCCTATTTAAGCCCTATTCACTTGTCATTTCTGTGACGGCGGTCACGCTTCCGCGTGATTCAAAACATGGGGAAATCCAACCCTAGATTTCTTGCTGAAAAGCACAGCCTTGCGCCATCATCCCGAAGGCCCGCGGTTTCACGAGCGGGCCGAGGGATCTCGCGCGATCCGAACGATGTGCATCAACAGCACGACGAATCCGCCGAGCGAAAGGGTGCCCCATTGCCGGAAATCGGAAAGGTTGGACTTCGCCCCCCGGCTGGCCCATGCCAGCCAGACGGCAAATGGAAGACCTAGGCCTGAGCCATGATTCCGCCGCTATTATTTTTGCGGCTTCTTTTTGAACAGCCCCATCACGCTGTTAATCGGATTCTGCTGCTGACCTTGATTTCCGCCGCTAGCGTTGGAGAGTGCGCCTTGCAATAACCCGCTCGCGATTCCTTTCACGTCCGGAGTGAACTTGGGATCCGTCGTGGTGCCGGTGACGCCAAACGGAATGCCCATTCCCGCGACCTGCGCTTTCATTTTGAAAGCCAGTTGGTTGGACGGGCTGACCGTTCCGTCGCCACTGAGAACACCGATCGCAGGCACAGTCAGATTGATGTTGCTGGCCTGTGTACCTTGGGGCGCAACTTTGACGTCGGAACTGAAGTTCTGAATCGTCGTATCGTTGCCGGTATTTTTGCCGGACAGTGCTGAGACTGCTGCCCCTAATTTATCGCCGAGGTTGAAGTTGGCGAGCTGGGTATTCTGGAGCTTCACATTTCCGGTAGTAACCAGCTTATCGACAGGGCCGGCGCTGTCGGCGGTGACACTCAGAGTTCCGCCTTTCAACTCTGCCTTCGGAGGCAATGTGACCCCCAGCGCGGGTAGCATCGCTTCCAGGTCGTCTACCGGCATACTCGGACCATTGAATTTCAAATTCACCACGGTCACTTTGCCATGGGTGTCAAAGTTTCCGGTCAAATGTGCGACCGCTTTGCCCATGGAGACGTCGCATTGGGTGATGTCGCCAGTTTGCTTGGCCAGGTTGTCGACGACGGAAAACTTCACGTCGACGGGACGCCCCGCCGGCGAACCCTTCTGAGCGACTTTCAAGCCGTTGACGGTGAGCGTGCCGGTGGCCTTGGCTTCGTGTCCATCGGAAACAAGGTTGCCATCCAAGTCAGCGATGCCTCCAATGCCGGCCGCAGGGTCGATGAATCCTGAGGTGGCCAGATTCATTTTCTGCACCGAAACTTTGGCGTGGAAGGGAGTGCGGGCCGCGTCGGTTGGATCAATCGGCCCCGCGCCGCCCGTGAGCTTCATCGTTCCACCGGAGGGAAGGTTGGCGGTCATGTCGAAAGGAAACGCGGTTGTGAACGAGAAGTTTGTTACCTGAATGTTCACCTTGTCATACACCCGTTGCTGTTCGGTGGAATCCGCGCGGGACACGGTGAGGCGTCCGTCGTTCACATTGAGCTTCTTCACCGAAAGGTTGGGATTGCTGCTGGCGGACGAACTAGGGGAGCTCTCCGTCGAGGAGGAATTCGAGGGCTCAGGCTTCGATGCGGGCGCAGACTTCGGCCCACCGGCCGAGCCCGAGGCTTTCTTCTCGGCCGTCGCGTTGGAAGCGGTTTCGGGAGCGGGCGCTCCAGCCGACGCCCCTGCGTTCTTATTCCCCAGGCTCGAGAAATTCCAGGTCTGGCCGTTCGGGGACTTTACCAAGCTGATCTGCGGTTCGTTCAGCGTGAGGTTCGTCACGATCAGGGTCTTGGAGAAAATCAGCGGGATCATTTCCACTCCTACCCTCAACGACTTGGCCTGCACAAAGGGAGTGTTGCTGAACTTGGGATCGTCGGCGATAGAAATATTGTCGGCTCCCACCGAGCCCGAGAAGATCGAGAGTGACAAATTTCCCACTTTCACCTGGCGGCCAAGCGCGTCGGTGAGTTCCGATTCCAGTTTTGGCCGGAAAACATTGGCATCAATAAAGAAGGGCAAGGCAATGACAATGACAATCAATACGGCGATGACGATTCCCAGAATTTTCAGAAAGCGTTTCATGGATTATTCCTCCTGCCAGAGCGGCGAATTGCGATCGTACTCGAAGGAAACCTTGCAGGTGAGCCAGTCTATCACTGCGCATCCTGCAATAGCTCCGGAGACGGAACGGTGCCCGATTCCGCCTGCTTTTGGCGACCGTTGCTGATGTGCTGCGCGGCCTCCAACTCCTTCCGGGCCTCTTCTTTGCGTCCCAAGTGGAGCAGCACCTGTCCGCGAACGTAGTGGGATTCGGGGCGTTCAGGATCGATTTTCACTGCGCCATCGACCTCCGGCAACGCCAGCGCATATTTCCCTTGCTTCTGATAAATCTTGGCCAGGCCCAGCCGGGAATCTACCAGCCGGGGATCCCGGCGGAGCGCCTCGCGATAACTCTTCTCCGCGTCCTTATCGTCTTGCATCAGCCAGTACACGTTTCCCAGTTCGTTATAGTCGAGCGCCAAATCGGGTTCGACCTCCGCATCTCTCAAAAATTCATCGCGCGCTTGCCCGTACTCCTGCTTGTTCAGGTGCACCAGTCCAAGGTTAAAGTGCACGAAGGGCAGCTTGGGATCGGCTTTGGCGGCGGCTTCAAATTCCGTCAGGGCCTGATCGTATTGTCCAAGATTGAGATGATATTTCCCCAGAAAGAGATGGTATTCCGGTGTGCCATTTCCGATTTTGATCAGCTGCTCGGTGGCCCGCTCATCCAGTTCCTTTTTTCCGGCCCGGTGGGCGGCATTGGAAAGCACATACAGATAAGGAAATTGCTCCGACTCCAGGGCCCAGAGCGGCTCCAGGGTCGCAACCGCGTCGCTCCAGCGCTCGCCGAAGAAATAACACAGTCCAAGCAGATAGCGCGGCTGCAAGGCATCCGGTTGATCCCGCACGACCGATGCAAGCGGTGCAATGGCCTTAAGGAATTCATTCTGCCGGAAGTAGGCCAGCCCGATATTGAGGCGTATCCCCGCGACTTTCGGCATCAGGCGCTCGGCCTTCTCAAGATTCAGCAAGGCCTTGGTCCATTGCCGGCGGCGCATATAGACCACTCCAAGATTGGCGTAGGCGGCGCCGGATTGAGGATCAAGTTGCAGCACCTGGCGGAAATCGCGCTCCGCTTCCTCCAGCCGAGCCTGCGCCAGCGCATCCTGTCCTCGTTGAAAAACCTGCGCCGGATCGGCCGCTCCCCCCCGTGCAGCGGGGGCTTGCGGCGCCGCAAAAGCCAACGCTGCGCCCAACACTGCAAAGCAAACGAAACTTTTCGATGTGATGCGTGCGCTTGACACCGGAATTACTCTCTGCTGTAGTGTCCGCCAGCGTTCGCTGGGAAGCAAGCGGCGGTCGCGGAGAGAGAACCCGAGTTCACTGTTATTCCGGCGTAGGCCCATGCAATGGTAACCATTCGCGACGTGGCGAAGGAGAGCGGTTTTTCTTCGACCACGGTATCCATCGTTTTGAACAACGCGCCGCTGGCGCGCTACATCCCTCCTGCGACCAAAAAAAAGATTGAACGTGCCGCCCAGAAGCTGGGATACCGCCCCAACCAGTTTGCCCGCTCGCTGCGCAGCAAACGCAGCCACACCGTGGGAGTCATGGTTTTCGACATGACTGATCCTTACTGCACCTTGGTGCTGCGCGGCATCGAGAACACGCTCTACCAGTCGTCCTACCTCCCAATCCTGACGGATGTGCATAACGAGCGAGGCCGCTTCGAGCGCTACCTCGAGATGCTGCTCGACCGCCGCATCGAGGCCCTGATCGTGGTCGCCAACTGGCTTTTTCTCGACATCAACCTGCTGGGCGATCTGGAGAAAAACAGCATTCCTACCGCCATGATCGGATTCGAGTTGAAGACCGACTCCATCAGTTCGGTAATTGTGGACAACGAGGTGGGCGGCCATCTCGCCCTGGAACATCTCCATTCCCTCGGACATCGCAAGATTGCCTTCATTCGCGGTCCCAAGGCGCTCACCGACAGTTCTCCCCGGTGGCGCGGAATCCGCAACTGCGCTAAGCAATGCGGAATGGAACTCGACGGACGGTTGATCATTGATCTGCCCGAATCGCGCGATCCGATTTCCAGCTTTGAGTCGGGTTACAAGCTGACCGAAGATCTCGTCCGCCAGAAGCGCTCCTTCACGGCGCTGCTGGCCTTTGACGATATGAGTGCCTTCGGAGCCATCCGCGCCTTGAACAAAGCCGGCGTCCGCGTGCCCGAGCAGTGCTCCGTCATCGGGTTCGATGATGTTTCAACCTCGGCCATCTACTCACCCGCGCTCACCACCGTGCGCCAGCCCATGGAATCGATGGGGGCTTCAGCGGTGGCCATCGTGGTCGACGGTATTAATGCCGTGCTGGAGAAGCGGGAAATCGGCGCCACCCACCGCAAAGTCGCTCCGGAATTGGTCGTGCGGGAGTCGACCCGGAATCTGGCTTAGTCCCCTCGGAGGTGCGATTGGTGATTCGCATCACGGATTTCTGTGGGCTGGTTGTCGCTTTTTTTCTTGACAGTCATCGTCGTACAAAAGCACTATTCATACGTTTTAATATCCCTGCGTCGGGTCTCACTCCAGGCAGGCAGCAGTGTACGCAACGGGCGTCGAGCCGCGAGGCTCGCAAAAGCAAGTCAAGGTCGACTGAACCAGCGCGGGCCAGGCTCGCGCCCATGGAGAGTTATCACCATGAAATCTTCTCGTGTGCTGTTCGGGATGTTGTTGGTACTGATGATGTGCGCCGCCGG
>DASYYT010000240.1:0-10045 GCA_035949755.1 Candidatus Sulfotelmatobacter sp. | reverse complement strand
CGACAACGTTACGGAAGTACAGGGTTTGGCCAATCGCAGCAGACCCGTTCAATAACATCGGGATTGCGGAACTTCCCCCGGTTACTCCGTTTGTTACCTGCACCAATTTTGATGCAACGTTCATCACCTCGTAACAATTGGTTGGTAGAACCGGAGTATGGATCCGCATACCTACAACACGCTGATCCTTTCGGACCTACACTTGGGAGCCGAGACCAGTCGTGCGCGCGAGGCTACCCGCGTCTTGAAGGAGAATCGGTTCGAGCGGTTGATTTTGTTGGGCGATATCTTCGCAGATCTCAATTTTGCGCGGTTAACTAAAGAGCATTGGAAATTTCTTGGGCATATCCGGAAGCTGTCCAATCCGAAGCGCAAGATCGAGGTGGTGTGGGTAGAGGGGAACCACGATCATGGGCTCGCGAACATCATGTCGCATCTGGTTGGAGTGCGCGTGTATAAGAGCTATACGTGGGAGTATTGCGACCTGCGGCATGTTGCGATTCATGGGCATCAGTTCGATGGGTTCCAGGTCAATCGCTTGCGCTTGAGCCAGTGGGCAACCTCTCTTTATCTGCAGTTGCAGAAACTGGATTTCAAGAGCAAGCCGGTTACGCGGCTGATTGATCGCCTGAACACGCGCTGGCTGCGCATGTCGGAGAAGGTGGCGGCCGGAGCTCTGGGCTATGCGCGGCATCATGGGGCAGATCGGATTTTTTGCGGGCACACGCACGAGGCCGTCACTGTCAAGCGGGACGGGATCGAATATTGCAACTCAGGCGGTTGGGTCGATTCGCGGCTGACCTATTTGACAATCGATGAAACGGGGGTAGAAATCCATGAATACGACGAGCGGAAATGCGGCGAACGAACTGACAATCGTGGTTCCGGCGAAGAACGAGGCGAAGCTGATTCCGCGCTTGCTGACTTCGCTGACGAATCAGGATTACTCGAGGATGTCGAGTACGAGAGTGTTGGTGGCTGACGCGAACTCGACGGATGGAACTCCGGAGATCGTGCGCAGCTTTGGCGACCGCCTGAACGTGAGCGTGATTGGCGGAGGGATGCCGTCGGTCGGCCGCAATCAAGGGGCGGCGCTGGCGGATACTCCGTACGTTTTGTTCCTGGATGCTGATATTGAATTGGCGGATCGGTCGCTGCTGCGACGTTGTCTGGAGGTGGCGCAGAGCAAGCAACTTCAATGCGTGACCACAAACATTCTGTGCAAGGACGGAAGTTGGGTGGACAAGCTGTTCTATGCTGCCAACGATTTTTGTCAGTACATGTCGTACTTGCATCGTCCCTTTGCGACGGGGATGTTCATGCTCTTCGAGCGGAAGAAATTCTGGGAGTTGGGCGGATTTCATGAGCAGATTCTGTTTGCCGAGGATTACCGCCTGAGCCAGCAGGTCTCGCGGAAGCGCTTTGCGATTGTCCGGGGCGGAGTCTACACGACGAACCGGCGATTCCAGCGAATGGGGCATTTGCGGGTGGGATGGCTGTTCGTCAAGACGGCGCTGAATTATTGGAACGAAAAATATTTTTTGCGGGACCACAAGTATTGGGCAGACCCGGAGAGCGCGCCACGCGGAGTCCGGGGATAAGGCCCCTCTCATTTGGCGAAGTTGCCGCGAGCCCACTATGCCCTGCAGGGGCTCTTGCAAAGTAACTATCTTCCAGAGTTTTGTGTGTGGCCACGGAAAACAGGATTCAGCTAACCGGCTGAATCCTGGTTTTGTTGGTTAGAAGCGGACCACAATGCCGGTCGATACACGGACATTGTTTTGCGCGATGTTGAAGAGATGACTGTGCAGGTAATCTCCCTGAAAACGCCAGGCGACCAGCGGAAGCAAATGGTAGTCGAGGCCGCCCCCAACCCCGCTGGACACGGAGTTGTCGCTTCCGTAACCATTGGTGCTAACGTGAGCAGCGCCCACCAAGCCTTCCGCGAAAGGCCGAAACTTTCCGATGGAAATTGACACTCGCGGGCCCAATAAAAAGTTGTCTATGTGGACATTCGGACTCGAGGGAGGGCATCCACCTCCAAATTGAACTGGACAAGCGACCGCAAATTTCTGGGTGCCATAGTTGGCGCTGAAGTCGGCGACGATACCCACCCAGGGGATGATTTTCCCTTCCACCGTGCCCTCAAAGCCGTTCAGGCCGCCGCGACTATAAGAAAGATTGGTGTTGTAGTAGGAGTATCCGACAAACACATTGCCCGCGGTCGGGAGCTGGGCGGCAGCCAGACCGGCGAACATCGCGAGCGTGATGCTGATCAGAACGATGTTGCGCATGAAATGTCCTCCTTCTGCATTGGAAACCCACAGAAAGGCGGAAAGTTTTTGGATGCGCGGGCAGGGAAGGTGGATGGGAGAAATCAAACCAAAACCAGCGATGACCGAGGACACACAGGTGCACAAAAAGATCTGGGGCGCCAGGTCAGAAGCGCCAGACGATACCGGTGGAGGTGCGATAGTCGTTTTGCGTGGCGCTCAGGTAATGGGTGTGCATGTAATCGCCTTGAAAGCGCCAGGAGAAATTCTTAAACCAGAGTTTGTAGTCGACCCCGGCGCCGACATCGATTTCAAGGGGATTGTAGATAAATCCGCCGGAATTCAGGTGCCTGATACCCACCATGGCTTGCAGGAAGGGCCGCCATTTTCCAATGTTCGTGGATACACGCGGGCCACCGACCAGATTGTATTGCACGAGGCCATTGTTGCGATAGAAACCGCTGACATCGGCAACGAGGCCGAGCCGGGGATAGCGGCTGAAAGGGAGAGCCTCATAAGAACCAGTCCATCCCCGATAGCTTTGCTTGATCACGACATTGCTGAGTTGCGCATAGGAAACACCGGCATAGACGTTTCCGCTAGGAAGAAGGCCGTTAAATTGTGCCGACATTGGAATGGAACACAAGAACCAGCCCGCGAAAGCCAACACCGCGGCAGCAGTTTTCGACACGAAATATCCCTCCCCGGCCATCGGGCCGGAAAAAATAGCAGTTTGATCAACGAAATCCGTTAGATGCAGTGTACCGGATGGCCAAGATGTCCCGGATGACAAAATTTGTGCGGACCGGATTCTGGGCAAACCGAACTTCGTAACGAAAATTTAACAGATTTTCATGATGCCAAAAGGGGACGAGGTTCGTCTATGTATTAGCATGCAACCTATAGAGACGAATTGGCAAACGTGGGAGCCGGCGGTGACAGCGGCGGCCTTTGGGATGAACCAGGAGTCGAAGTTGAAACTGAGTCTGGAAATTCGGAGTCGTGGCGACGTGATCATCGTGCACTGCCAGGGCCGCATCGTGTATCGCGATGAGGCTGCGGCGCTGTCTCGTGTTGCGGGAGAAGCGCTGCAGGACGGGAGCAAGTTGGTCCTCGACCTGAGCGGGGTGAGCGCGATGGACAGCGCGGGGATTGGGGAACTGGCGTTGCTGCAGACTTGGGCGCAAGAGCGGAACGCGAACCTGAAGTGTGCGGGAGCGAATGCTCTGGTGCGAACACTGCTGGGTCTGACCAACCTGGATTCGGTGGTGGAGGTGCATCCTTCGGTGGAGTCGGCGCTCGGATCGTTCCGTGAGGAGCGGGTTTGCGCGGATTGTTAGAGTATTTTGTAATTGGGTAATTTGGTAATTGAGGAGCAGAGTTTATCTGCTCCTCATTGTTTTTGGCGCAGAAAACTTTGGTGCTATTAGTTTTCGCGCTGGAAGCGGTAACGCCCTTTGCGCTCGAGGGCAAAGGCTTCGGCTACTTTCAGGAAGGCGCGGGCGGCGTGGGAGAGATTGGCGTCTTTGCGATAGATGAGGCGGAGCTTGCGCTTTAACTGGAGTTCGCGGACGGCGATGCGCACGAGCTCTCCGCGGGCGATTTCGGTCTCCACGCTAATTTCCGGGACTAAGGCGACTCCGTTGCCAAGGGCTACGTATTGCTTGATGGCTTGCAGCGTGGGTAGCTCCAGATCCATGTGCAGCGGAGTCTTGTGGCTTTTGAAAAGTTGAATCACCTTTTCGCGATAGGGCGAATTGACAATGTGGGCGACAAAGGATTCGGCGCCGAGCTGGCGGATGCTGATTTCGCCCGCAGAAGAGAGTGGATGTTTGGGAGGAACGACGAAGACGAGTTCGTCCAGGAAGATGACGATGGATTGAATATTTGCATCCTGGGGCTCGTAGGAGAGCACGCCGAACTCCGCGCTATAGCGCAGGACGTCATCGGGAATATGGCTGCCCAGTGCGCGTTCGACGGTAATTCGGATCATGGGATGGAGACGGCGGAATTCGGCGAGGACCGGCAGCAGATAAAGAACGGTGAATTCGTTAGCGGCGATAACGAGCTTGCCCTTTTGCAGTTCGCGCAGTTCGGAGAGCGATTCGGTGGCCTCGGAACGAAGATTGATCAGCTTTTCGGCGTATTCATAAAGGACCTTGCCGGCATCGGTGAGAACTCCTTCCCGCGATGACCGATCGAATAAGGCTTCGCCGAGTTCGTCCTCGAGCTTGCGGATGGTCTGGCTAACAGCGGACTGAGTGCGGAAAAGTTTGTCGGCGGCGCGGGAGAACCGGCGCTCGCGGGCTACCGCCAGGAAGACTTCAAGCTGGGAGAGTTCCACCACGCTCCTTTAGTCAGGACAGCTTCCATGATTAGCACTACTAATACTAGCACTATAACTAATCATTGCTAAAGAAATATAAGTTTTGCTTCTAGGTGAGTTGTTCGTACCATAGGACATTAACTCCGCGCTTGCGAAGGCTAGGGTGCTATCCACTTGATGGGGCAGAATGCCTCACGACAGGGGCGGGACGTCGGCGTTACAGAACGGCTTATGAATACAGAGAAAGCGCGAGTTACGGTCTTTGACACTACTCTTCGCGATGGAGAGCAGTCGCCCGGATGCAGCATGAACCAGCAAGAGAAGGTACGGCTTGCGCACCAACTCGACCGGCTGGGTGTGGACGTGATCGAGGCTGGATTCCCGATCGCGTCGGACGGCGACTTCGAGTCTGTGAAGGCGATTGCGGCAGTCGTGCGGCGTCCGATTATTGCAGGACTGGCCCGAGCCTGCCGTCCCGACATCGAGCGGGCCTGGGAAGCGCTGGAGGGAGCGGCACGGCCGCGTATTCACGTATTTCTGGCGACCTCTGATATTCACTTGCAATACAAGCTGCGCATCACGCGGGATCAATGTGTGGCGCAGGCGCGGGAAGCGATCGTGCTAGCGAAGTCGTTGTGCGACGACGTGGAGTTTTCACCGGAAGATGCAACGCGCACCGACCCGGATTTTCTCTGCCGGGTGCTGGATGCGGTGATCGAAGCGGGCGCAACCACGGTGAACATTCCTGACACGGTGGGCTATACGGTGCCGTCGGAGTTTGGAGAGTTGATCGGGATGATCCGGCGCTGCGTGAAAGGGATTGGAAACGTCACCATTTCGGCGCACTGTCACAATGATTTGGGCATGGCTGTAGCCAATGCGCTGGCGGCAGTAGCCGCGGGAGCGCGGCAGGTGGAGTGCACGATCAACGGAATTGGGGAGAGGGCCGGTAACGCGTCGCTGGAAGAAATTGTGATGGCGATGCGGGTGCGGCCCGACCGGTATCCGTACGAGACGGGCGTAGTGGGCGAACAGATTTTCGCGGCCAGCCAGACGTTGAGCGAGATCACGGGCGTCCCGGTGCAGCCGAACAAGGCGATCACCGGACGCAATGCATTCGCCCACGAGGCGGGCATTCATCAGGATGGCGTGCTGAAGAATCCGCTGACGTACGAAATCATGACGCCAAGGTCGGTAGGCGTGCCGGATTCGAAGCTGGTGCTGGGCAAGCATTCCGGACGTCATGCGTTGAGCATGCGGTGCGAGCAGCTGGGATATTCGTTCGACCGGCGGGCGCTGGATGATATCTACCGGCGATTCGTGCGGCTGGCGGACAAGATCAAGCATGTGGAAGATCATCACCTGCTGGAACTGATTCGCGACACGCATAAGCCCACGACATCAGCGACGCCGCTGATTGAGCCAATCGTGCCGGCGGCAGCGTCGGTGGTGAATGCCCCGGCGAGCGAGCCGGAAAAGGCGTTTCCGATGGCCGCGAATGCATTTGGGGCGCCGATGCCGGTGCACGGCGAGTCACACCACGAGCAGACGCAGCAGGAAGACTATTTGTGGGGAGTGTAGGGGATTGAGTCATTGGGTAATTTAGTAATTGGGTAATTTAAGAGCAGGAGCCGCCTGGGTGGCGGCTTTCTTTTTCAGCGCATAAAATTACTCAATTACACAATTACTCAATTAACAAGTTACACAATTTCCTTATGCTCTTAAAACTTACGGTTCTTCCCGGCGATGGCATTGGGCCTGAAGTTACGGAGCAGGCTGTGCTGGTTCTGCAAGCCATTGCGGACGGGTTCGGGCATCAGATTCAACTTCAACGAAAACCGATTGGCGGAGCGGCGCTCACCGCGACGAATGATCCGCTGCCGGCCGATACCATACAGGCCTGCCTCAGCTCAGCGGCGGTCTTGCTGGGCGCGGTCGGGAGTCCGGCGTTTGACCATAATCCGGGGTACTTGCGGCCCGAGGCGGGGTTGCTGCGGTTGCGGCGCGAGTTGGGAGCGTACGCCAATTTGCGGCCGGCGGTGTTTTTTCCGGCGTTGGAAGATTGCTCGCCGCTGCGGGTCGAGATCGTGCGCGGGACTGACATCATGATCGTTCGCGAGTTGCTCGGTGGAGCTTACTTTGGACAGCCACGGTCGATTGAAGGCAGTGCGGGCGCGCGGGTTGCGATCAATACCATGCGGTACGGAGAAGACGAGATTGAGCGGATTGCGCGCGTGGCGTTTGAACTGGCTTTGAAACGAAAAAAGAAAGTTCTATCGGTGGACAAGGCGAACGTGCTGGAATGTTCGCGGCTGTGGCGTGAAGTGGTGACGCGGATTGGGAAGGAATATTCCGAGGTGAAGCTGGGACATCAGTATGTGGATTCGGCGGCGATGCTGCTGGTGCAGCGGCCGGCGGAATTTGACGTGTTGCTGACGGAGAATATGTTTGGCGATATTTTATCGGACCAGGCGGGCGGCGTGGTGGGATCGCTAGGACTGTTGGCATCGGCGAGCATCGGAGGGCCGGTGGGATTGTATGAGCCGGTGCATGGGTCGGCGCCGGATATCGCGGGCAAGGGGATTGCGAATCCGTTGGGAGCGATTTTGTCCGCGGCGATGTTGTTGCGGCATTCGTTTCACCTGGAGCGAGAGGCGGCGTGCATCGAGGAAAGCGTTTCAGCGGTGTTGGCGCAGGGAGCGCGGACCGCGGATTTGGCTCGTGGGCAACGGGGCATTTCGACCACGGAGATGGGACGACGAGTGGTGGAGGCGGTGAAAGTCGGGTCGGAGAGAACGGTGAAATCGGCATAAAGGATGAGCAAGGTTTCAGAATTGCATCTGCGATTCGCCTGAGTCGCGGAATATCTACGCGTTACAGGGATCCTTCGCTTGTCAGGATGACATGTAAGCTTAGGGTCTCTTCCCTTCAGGCTCGCTGCGCGGCTTGGGAAGCGGGGGCGTTGTATTTCCCGGTGAGGTCGTACCAGCGGACTCGGACCATTTCCTGAAACATTCTGGCACCGTCGACTAGCGGGTTGATGCGGGTGCCGCCGCTGTGTCCCCAGACCACTGGCACTTCTTTTACTTTGACACCAAACTTGCGGGCAAGGAAAAGAATTTCGGGGTCAAACCCCCAGCGCTCGATTTTCTGCAGCGGGAAGATGGCGCGGGCTGCGGGCTGTTTGAAGGCTTTGAAGCCGCACTGGGTGTCTTTGAATTTGAGGCCGAGAGAGAGGCGCAGCATGAGATTGAAGATGCGTCCGAAGAGTTGGCGATGCAAAGGCTGACGGTGAGTCTGGGTTTCGGATCGGAGCCAGCGCGAGCCGATGGCGATGTCGGCGCCCTGGTCGAGAGCGGCGAGGAGTTTGGGAGCTTCTTCGATGGGGGAGGAAAGGTCGGCATCGCTGAAGAGGAGAATTTCGCCGCGGGCGTTGAGCATGCCGTTGCGGACGCTATAGCCTTTGCCGCGATTGCCGGGATTTTCGACGAGGCGCAGGATCGGATCTTTCGCGGCGAAGGATTTTACGATTTCAGCAGTGTTGTCGCGGGAACCGTCGTTGACCACGATGACTTCAGCGTTCCATCCCTGGGCGTGAACGTAGGCCAGTACTCTCTCGAGAGTGCTGCCTAGGCGGGCGCTCTCGTTGTAGGCCGGGATGATCAGGCTGTACAAAGGCGGTTCTCAGTACTCAATACCCAGTACTCAGCGCTGAAGCTCAATCGCTGAAAGCTGGGCGAGCAAGAGCAAGCGTTGCCATTGTATTTGGTTTGGAGATTTCGGGGAATTCGAGGGTAGGCGCGGGAGGCGGCCCAAGTTCATTAACCACGAAGGACACTAAGTTACGCGAAGGAAACCTTGAGTACTGAGTACTGCTTACGCTACCTGGCGTTTTTCTTCGAGCATAGAGAAATATTCGGCGACCAGTTCGGCGTCCCAGAGGCCGCGGGCAGCTTCATCGCGCATGGTTTGGGCGGCTTCATCATGACTCAGTGCGGGTTTGTAGGAGCGGGCTGTGCGCAGGGCGTCGTAGACGTCTACCACTTGGAGGACTCTCGGCAAGACTGGGATTTCTGAGGCGATCAGTCCGTCGGGGTAACCTGAACCATCGGAGTGCTCGTGATGATAGCGAATGATGGGCAAGACAAGGCGGAGCGAGTGCAGCGGCCTGCAAATATTTTCGCCGGTGATGGGATGGAGCTTCATCACTTTCCATTCCTCGGGCGTGAGGCCGGCGATTGCTTTCTTGAGAATCTCGTCGGGAACGGCGATTTTGCCGAGATCGTGCAGGTAGCCGCCGCGCTTGAGGGCGATGATGGAATCTTCGTCCATACCGAGATGGCGGCCAAGATCGGCGGCGTGCTGGGAAAGGCGCTCGCAGTGGCCTTCTGTATAAGGGTCGCGGCCTTCCACGATCAGGCCCAAGGTGCAGAGGACGGAGTCGGCGGTCTCGAGTTCGTCGGTGAATTCTTTCAAACGGAGCAGTGACTTGACGCGGGCGATGAGTTCTTCTGCCAGGACAGGTTTGTTGAGGAAATCGTCAGCGCCGGCCTCGATGCCGCGCACTTTGTCGCTGCTGTCGCTGAGGCCGGTAATGAGCACGAAAGGAATGAGGCGGGTCGCAGGATTTTCCTTGAGCGTGCGGCAGAATTCGTAGCCCGACTTGCCCGGCATCATCACGTCGGAAAGAATCAGGTCGGGCCGTTGGCGGTGCACTTCGGCCTCGGCCTGAATGGCGTCGGACGCGGTGACCACGTCGTATCCGCGCATGGAGAGCAATTGGCTCATCAGGCCCGCAATGCTGGGCTGGTCATCGACCACAAGAATGCGCGGGGCTCGACGCTTTGGTAGAAGATCCCCCATGACTTGATAAGAAGCCGGTTCCTTCATCGCAGTTGTCCGGACCGTGGGGCGGTGGCGAGAGGGGGTAGAAAGACTCATAACAAATCGCCTGTTCCTCCCGATTTTAACGCCAAAATTCTCTTTTCGGTTGAAACTCACCCCAAAGATTGGAAAACATTACCACCGGCGGGAAAACTTTTCCATTTCCCACTTTGGCACGTGGTAACTGCAGATGTGATGGCCGACCTTGCGGCGGTGGCGATTTCGTGTCTACTCTCGCCTTATGCGACGGAAAATTGGTGTTTGCGCTGTGGGCTGCATACTTTGTGTGATGTTGTCGAGTGCGGCAGCGACGGCCGCGGCGAAAGTTCACGTTATCAGCTTCGGTAGGTGGATGGCGGTAACGTGGGGCGTGGGCGCGGATGAGAAGCCGGTGACAATCAAGATTCACGCCCTCCTCGTAGATGGGCGCGTGAAGGAGTACGTGCTCGGAGCACCGCACGAGGTGACCGAGCGTCTATTCGTCGTAAGGAGGGTATTTCGGATGAACGACAGCCTGCCGCAGGACACGGGGCTGCGCTGGCAATGGCAGAGAGGGGGATGG
>DASYYT010000239.1:0-4674 GCA_035949755.1 Candidatus Sulfotelmatobacter sp. | reverse complement strand
ACCCGCGTCGTCAATCCTGTGTGGACCTTTCCCGACGGATTTTCCTGGATCGAAATGCTGCGCGACGAAGAGAAACTCGGCTTGCACGCCGCACTCACTCCCACCTGGAGCGAGACCGCGTGGTTTGCTGACTATGTTCTGCCCATGGGATTCAGCTCTGAGCGCCACGACTTGATGAGCCAGGAATCTTACGCCGGCAAATGGATCGGATTCCGCCAGCCGGTGAACCGCGTGTTGCGCGAGCGAGCCGGCGAGAAGTTCGAATATACCTACCAGGTGAATCCCGGCGAGGTCTGGGAGGAAGACGAATTTTGGATCAATTTGTCCTGGGCGATTGATCCCGACGGCTCGATGGACATCCGGAAGTATTTCGAGTCGCCCTATCGCCCCGGCCGGAAGCTCACGGTGGACGAATATTACGGCTGGATTTTCGAGAATTCGGTGCCGGGTCTGCCGGAGACCGCAAAGAAGGAAGGGCTCACCCCTCTGCAGTACATGCGCAAGTATGGGGCGTTCGAAATCACGCGCGATGTTTACAAGCAGAATGAAAAGCAGTTATCCGCGGCCGACCTTGCCGGCTCAACCACCGACGAGCGCGGCGTGATTACGAAGCAGGGCAAGGCAATTGGCGTCATGGTTGAGGACGCACCCGTCGCCGGCTACAACACGCCTTCGCGGAAGCTGGAACTTTTTTCCAGGACGATGGCCGACTGGAAGTGGCCCGAGTTCACTCTGCCTGAGTACTATCGCAGCCACATTCATAGTTCCGCGCGGGCCGCCTCTGTGGGCGAGCCTGCGGAGGATTTCGATCCCCGGTACGCCCCGAGAGTCGTCTGGCCGAAAGAAGCGCGCGGCGACGTCTACACCCTGCTGCCGATCTTCCGGTTGCCCAACCTGATCCACACGCGCTCGGGCAACGCCAAATTCCTCTACGAGATTTCGCATAAGAATCCGCTCTGGATCAACCCGGTGGATGCGAAGAAGCTCGGCGGCGTTCGCTCCGGCGACCTGATGAAGGTCCACACCGAGATCGGCTACTTCGTCCTTCACGCCTGGGTCACTGAAGGCCTGACCCCCGGAGTTGTCGCCTGCTCTCATCATCTGGGGCGCTGGCGCGTGAATCAGGACGAGCAGATCGAGCGCATGTCGAGCGCCTGGGTTGATCTGAAAGAAGTGGGCAAGGGACAATGGAAGATGCGGCAACTCGAAAGCGTGTCACCCTATGCCACTGCCGACCCGGACACCAAGCGCGTTTGGTGGAGCGACGCCGGGGTGCATCAGGACATCACGTTTCCAGTTCATCCTGATCCGGTCAGCGGAATGCACTGCTGGCATCAGATGGTGCGCGTCGAAAAAGCCGCGGCCGACGACCGCTACGGCGATATCTTCGTCGATACCAATCTTTCGTTTGCTGTCTACCAGCGCTGGAAAGCCCTGACCCGCCCTGCGCCGGGTCCCCGAGGGTTACGCCGCCCACTGTGGATTCCAAGGGTGGTGCGCCCGGAAGAGTCCGCGTATTACATCAAGTAGCGCCGCTCGGATCAAGGGTTCATTATCTGGCTCGGTGTTCCCTTGTGGATGGGCAGAGTGAACGAAAACACCGACCCGCTCCCCAGTTGGCTTACCACGCCGATTTTCCCGCCATGCGCCTCCACGATCACCTTGGCGATTGCCAGTCCCATTCCCGTGCCCGGCGCCATGTAGCGCTGGTGTTGCCCGCGATAAAACTTCTCAAAGATGAGCGGCTGCTCGAAGGAATCAATGCCCGGGCCGCGATCCGCAATGCTGGTTACCAGCTGCTCGCGCTGCACTTCGCTGGTGATCTTCACCGGCGATCCCGGAGGCGAATATTTGCCGGCGTTCTCCAGCAAGTGCATCAGCACCTCGCGAATGCGCTGCACATCCATCAACGCGTGGGGCAATCCGGCGTCAACCGCGACTTCCAGGGGATGATTTTCGAGAGCTCCGCGAGCATCTTCCAGCGCGGGGTTGAGTGCATCCCCAATCGCGTGCGGCTGCAAATCCAGTTTGAACATCCCCGAATCAAGCTGCGCCATTTCGGACGCCTCGCCCACCAGGCGGTTCAAGCGATCCGTCTCCTCATCGATGACGGCGAGCAGGTCCAGCCGCCCCGAATCGTCAAGCCCGGCGCCCGAAAGCAACGTGGTCACGCTGGCTTTGATCGAAGTCAGTGGAGTCCGGAACTCGTGCGTTACCGAATCGAGTAATGCGGTTCGCAGCCGCTCATGCTCCTGTTCTGCCCGATTCTTGCTGAGCGCCTGCAACGCCCGGGCACGCTCCACCGCCAAGCCGGTCAGGCTTCCCAGCGCATCGAGGGTTGCGCGCGGCAGGTCCCCTCCCGAAATCGCCAGGGCCCCCACCGTTCGCATTCCCAACCGCACCGGCACGTAGGAAACTCCTGCCTGCGTGATGGGCTCACCGCGTAGCAGCGTGGAACGCAAAACGCTTTCCTCAAAGAGAGCATCGAGCGAGGACCGGTAAACGGTTGCATGATCGGCCGCCATCGCCACCACGCTCCCCACCGAGAAAGTTTCCTTCACGTATTTCGGCAAGGCATTCAGCAGCTCAAGCACGTTGTCGGAAGCCAGCAGCCGCTGGCTCAAACCATACAGCCGCTCCACTTCCCGCCGCCGTTGCTCCGCGCCCTCGGCCTCGCGCCGCGCGCGTTCCGCCAGGTTGCTCGCCACCAGAGCCACGATCAGGAACGCAAATAGTGCGACCCAGTTCTGGGGATCCGCAATGGTGAAGGTTCCAATCGGAGGCAGGAAGAAAAAATTGAACGCCGCCGTTGCTCCCACGGCAAACACCACGGCGTAGCGCAAACCCCAGTAAGCCGAGGTCAGCAACACCATCACCAGAAAGGTCAATGCGACGGTAGTCTGGTTGACGTGCAGCCGGTAGCCCGCCGCCGTGATCACGCAGATCGCCACGGCCACCACCGCGTACCGTACCGCTTGTGTCTGAGCCCGCGTTTTCACCACCCGCATTGTACAGCGTGACATTTTCCCGCCTCTGCAAGCACAATAGCTGCGATGGCTAAGACCCCCGAGGAGTGGCTCGAACAGGTATCGCCGGAAAAGCCGCGCGGCATTTTCAAGTTATTCCTCGGCTACGCTCCGGGAGTCGGCAAGACCTACAACATGCTGAGTGAGGCGATTCGCCGTGCCAGCCGTGGCGAAGACGTGGTCGTCGGCGTAGTCGAAACTCACGGCCGCAAAGTCACCGCCGAACTTGCGGCCAAGCTGGAGCGCATTCCTCCCCGAAAGCTCGAGTACAAAGGCACGGTATTTGACGAGATGGATGTCGACGCCATTCTGGCCCGCAAGCCGGCAGTCGCGGTCATCGATGAGTTGGCTCACACCAACATCGAGGGCAGCAAGCATGCCAAGCGCTATGAAGACGTCATCGAGCTGCTGGACGCGAAAATTGATGTGCTCTCGACCATGAACGTGCAACACGTGGAGAGCGTCGGCCCCACGGTTCAACAGATCACTGGCGTGCAGGTTCGCGAAACCGTGCCGGACTGGCTCATGGAACGGGTGGATGAGATCGTGCTCGCCGATCTCACTCCGCAAGCGCTGCAAAAGCGCATGGAGCGCGGCGACATCTATCCCGTGGACCGCGCCCAGCGCGCGCTCTCGCACTTCTTCCGCCCCGGCAATCTGATTGCCTTGCGCGAACTAGCTCTTCGCCAGGTCACCGGCGTGGTGGACCGCAGCCTGGACGCATTCCTGCAAAAAGATGCTACCCAGCCCGCGCACACCGTTCGCGAGCGCATTGGCGTCTGCGTCAGTTCCAATCCGGCGGCACAATATCTGATCGCGCGCGGTTCCCGGATGGCGCAGGCGATCGGCGGGGATCTCTACGTCTTCTATATTGATGTTGGCCGCGATACGCGTCCGGAAGATCAAAAGACACTGGCCGAAAATATCCGCTTTGCCGAGAATCTTGGCGCGAAGGTGGTTCGCACCTCCGGCCGCAGCATCGCCGACGGGGTCGCGCGGCTGGTACGCGAGAATCACATTACCCAGGTGATCTTCGGCCGTTCGGCCCGCAGCGGATGGCAGCGCTATCTTTATATGTCGGCCATCCAGCGTTTCCTTCGCGACTCGCCGTCGGTCGACGTTCACATTGTCACGCAGGAGGCGCGCTGATGGCCGATCCAGCCCACATTCTCGTCGTCGACGATGAGCCTCAGATTACGCGCGTCCTTCGCACCAGCCTCTCCGCTCAAGGCTATGACATCCGCGTCGCCAACAGCGGCGAGATGGCGCTGGAAATCATGAAAGACTGGCAGCCCAGCCTGATCATTACCGACCTCTCGATGCCGTCAATCGATGGCGTACAACTCTGCCGCACGGTTCGCGCGGTCTCTCAAGTTCCCATCGTTGTGCTGTCTGTGCGCGACAAAGAGCAACAAAAGGTAGAGGCGCTCGATGCCGGTGCCGACGACTACATCACCAAGCCGTTCGGCATGAACGAACTGCTGGCCCGAGTGCGCGCTAACCTTCGCCGCGTGCCCCAGGAAAACGAAGCCGATCCTGTAGTTGACATTGGCGATTTCCGCATCGATACTGCCGCTCGCAAAGTCACGGTACGCCGCCGCGAAATCCGCCTCACGCCCAAAGAGTTCGAGCTTCTTCTTTTTCTTGC
>DASYYT010000238.1:0-4699 GCA_035949755.1 Candidatus Sulfotelmatobacter sp. | reverse complement strand
TGCATTGCGTTCCCAGTTGGGCTGGAGGATAATCGAGTTGGCTGCCGGCTTGCTCACCGGCGCAACCTGGTAGTGTGAACCTGCCCAACTCCATCACGCTGATACGTATCTTCAGCATTCCTCTGCTGATGTGGATTCTGTCCAGCGGGCGATTCACCAGCGTAAACGGAGAACGAGAGCTGCTGGCGTCATTCGTGTTTATCGCGGCGGCGATGACGGATGGCATCGATGGATATCTGGCGCGCAAGCGCGACCAGGTTACCACGATGGGGATTCTGCTCGACCCGCTGGCGGACAAACTGCTGATTGCGGCCGCTTTCGTGACGCTGGTGCAGCTGAATCCCAGCCTGGTTCCGGCCTGGATCGCGGTGGTGGTGATCGGGCGCGAGTTCCTGGTGAGCGGGCTGCGCGGAATCGCGGCGACCGAGGGATTCACCATCGAGGCCAGCAATCTGGGCAAGCTGAAGATGGTGGTGCAGATCGTGGCCGTGGTCGCGGTGATTCTGGATCACCGCTGGAAAGAGCTGCCGATCTACGGGCATTACTTCTTCCCGGTTCACTGGATCGCGTATCTCGCGATCTGGTTTACGGTGTGCGTCTCGCTGATATCGGCGATCGATTATTTTGTGGCCTTCTGGTCGAAGATCGACCGCCGGGTGGTGAAGCGGCGGCGGCGGGCGTTCATACTGAGCCGGAGAAGGAAGACGATTCCGGCGCCGCCGCAGGCGGATGGCGATGTCGCTGCCTCGACCTAGCTCGACTGCATTGGAGTCTGCAGCTTTCACTCACGCGGAGTACTCGCCAGAAGAGAGAGAGCTACTGCTCGGGCTGGCGCACGATTCCATTCTCGCCGCGCTGGAAAACCGCGATATCTCTTTAGATCCCCCGACCGAGCATCTTGCCGAACCGCGAGGCGCGTTCACTTCTCTCTATCTGCATGGCGGGTTGCGCGGGTGCGTGGGATACGTGCTTGCGGTGAGTTCGGTCTATCGTGCGGTGGCGGATACGGCGCGCGCCGCGGCATTTGAAGATTCGCGGTTTTATCCGGTGACACTGGAGGAGGCGCGCGAACTGAAAGTCGAGTTGAGCATCCTGTCGCCGCCGCAGGCGATCGCGCCCGACGCAGTGGAAGTGGGACGGCACGGGTTGCTGATCAGCATGCATGGGCATCGCGGGTTGCTGCTGCCGCAAGTGCCGGTGGAGCATCATTGGGATCGCCTTACGTTTCTGGAGCAGACCTGCCGCAAGGCGGGTCTGCCCCGCGACGCATGGGAAAAAGGCGCAACCATTGAGGCATTCATCGCGGAAGTGTTTGGGGAGAAGCAGGCAGAGTTGGGCTCGTGAGAGGCGGGGAAGAGACGGATCTTGAGGACGTTCCGGTAATGGGTGAAGTCGCGATCGGTACTGAAGATTTCCCAATCATGACGAAGTGCGATCGCGCAGACGAGCATATCTACTAGAGAGGTGGGGATGCCTGCGCGGCGGCATTGATTCGCGGCGCGCACGGCTTCCTCGTAGTCCACAGTTGCCACTGGAGTATCGGGAAAATCTCGAAGGAAGTCACGAAGCCTTCGGAACGTGCTTCTTCTCTCAAGCCGGAAAGCAACTCCTGACGCACCGGGCCTACCAATTCTACTCGGCCCTCATCGACCATCTGGTACAACAACTGCGTCAGATGGCGCTCTGCTGGAGCTAAATCCGCGGCTTTGCCTCGCAATGCCAAGGACCAGACTGGCGTGTCCACCAGGATCATCCCAGACGCTCTCTGCGGCGCTCCGTCTTGTAGTCGTAACTGGGGTCGAAATCGAAAGTCCCAAAAGCGGCCAGAATCCTTCGCTGCCTGTGGCGCCGAATGTATTCCTCTAACGCGGTTGTCACCGCTTCCTTCTTGGTGCGATGGAAACAAAACCGGGGACGGTTGCCCGTCCCCGTCCTGGAACTGATCGAGCGGAGAGCTAGTTGAGCTGATCGAGCTCGACGCCGTCGCCGGTGTGAACCACTTCGGGCGAGAACACGATCATGCCCGTGGCCGTGGTGTCAGTCACGCCGATGATGACGATCTCGCCTACCGCGCGGCGGGGCAGGTTGGCAACGTGGATCACGGGGCCGTTCCCTTTAGTGAACCGGTTCGGTTCAAAGGTCGGCATTTTTTTCTGCGTGTCCTCTGACATCGCCGCTTTGAAGGAGAGCGAATCGACCGGGTCTTTCAGATCGGTTTCATAGTAGCGGACGGCGCGGAAATAATCGCCAATCTTGACGCCCTGGTTGGAACCGACGTTGATGTAGACCTTGTGGCCGGTGCCCAGTTCCGAGTCGAAGTCTTTGGCCATCACGATGCGGCCGGAAACCTTATTGCTGGCGGGCAGGAAGCGATCGAACGTGACTGGCGCGTGGAACGGTATCACCTGCTTTTCGGCGAAGGGAATGACAGTGTCGCCCGGGTTGATGCCGTCACAGGAGTATTCGATTTGGGCGACGGATTCCTTATGGCGGGTGTCCACGACCTTGACGCGCCCGACTTCTTCATAGGGCTGTCCGGTCTGCTTCAAAACTTTGGCTTGGCCGGGAAACATTTCGTATTCGTTGACGTCCCGGAGCTCGCGCACGATTTCGTATTCCGCGCCCAGGCTGTATCCGCTGCCGCGAAGGTAAATGATGTCGCCGCGGACGAACTTCGTCGTCGTGGGCGTCTCGACTCCACCGGTCACGAAGTTGGCGTCCGGCAGGATATGCTTGCTGATGAAGCCGGCGCAGTAAAGGTCGGAATAGGTCGGCTTCGTGACCCGCTCGCCGGGGAAAGTGGCCGTGGTCGGGATAGTTCCCTGCGGGGCTTCCGGGGCCGGGGGCATATCGGACGCATTCTGGGCCCAGGCCGCGGTTGCAAGCAGTAGCACTAACAATCCTGTTTTCTTCATGTTACCTCCGGCAGAGACGGAAAAGCGTCCCTTGCCCACAGTTAAATGCCAGAAAAGAAAGGCTTCAGCCGGAAGGTAACAAGCGGGTCGGGGTGGGTCAAGGTTACGAGGGTGTGGCATACCCTGGAGCACAGATTTTGCCAAGCGAGCATAATCCCTTGTTGCATAAATAATTAAGGGCCTGTAATAATTCGCCGTTCGTTCCGCGGTGCCTAAAAGCGCGGTCCGGACCGTGACGATGAATAACGCTCCCCCGTTTGCGCCCCGTTTGCTGCCTTTGAGACTGCCGCGAGTCTGCGTGGCGGTGATTGGCTCCGATGCCAACGAAATGGCCGAGAAGGCCGAGGCGCTGGTGCGAGCTAACCCCTTTGTGGAGTTCAGGTTGGACTATCTCGCCAAGCCCGGGCTGGCGATTGCGCGCATCAAGCGATTCCTTGAGACCCATCCCGGCACGGTGGTGATCGCGACCTGCCGGCGGGCGGCCAGCGGGGGGAAATTCCGCGGCTCCATCGCCTCGCAACTGGATATTTTGGGCAAGGCCGCCGATGCGGGATGCCAGCTGGTCGATGTTGAGCTGCAGACCGCCAGCAAGTGCAAACCTGAGCAGTTGCGGAAATTGCGCTCTCGCGGGGCGCTCATTCTTTCCTTCCACGATTTCCGCGCCACCAAGAAATTGGAAGAAACGCTGGAGAAGATGCTGGAGTATCCGGCGGACTTTTACAAAGTGGTCAGCACTGCGACCACTCTTGCCGACAACGTGACCATGATTAAATTCCTGGCGCGGGAAAGCGACCGGCATTCGCTGATTGGCATGTGCATGGGCGAGCAGGGGATCATCAGCCGCGTGCTGGGGGTGCGGGCGGGGAGCGTGTTCACGTTCGCGTCCGCCGCGGCGGGAGAGGAAACCGCTCCCGGCCAGGCCACCGCGCAGGAATTGCGCAATGTGTATCGCATCGATCAGGTGGACGTGGCGACGCGGGTGTATGGAGTGGCGGGCGATCCCATCGCACACTCGCTGTCGCCGGCGATCATGAATGCCGCCTTCCGGCGGGAGAATGTGAACGCGGTCTATCTGGCGCTACACGCCAAGACGCTCAAAGACCTGCTGACTTGCGTGCGCGAAATTCCCATTCACGGCATCAGCGTGACCATGCCCTATAAGGAATCGATCCTGCCGCACCTGGACAATGCCGACTCCCACACGAATAAGGTCGGGGCTTGCAATACCGTGGTGCGCGCGCAGGATGGAAAACTCTACGGGTTCAACACCGATACAGCCGGAATCCTTCGCCCGCTGGAGCGGCGGCTCAACACGCTGGAAGGAGCGCGGATTCTGGTGCTGGGGGCCGGAGGCGCGGCGCGGGCGGCGGTGTTCGCTCTGAAAGAGCGAGGCTCTGAGGTTTACATCATGAACCGCAGCCTGGCTCCGGCAAAGAAGCTGGCGCACCAGGCGCGGGCGCGCATCATCAAGCGTGCGGACCTGAAGAAGCTGGCCTTCGATGTGATCATCAACGCCACGCCGGTCGGGATGGAGAACAGCCGGGAATCGCCGCTGCAGGATAACGAGATCAACGCGCGCTATGTGTTTGACATGATCTACGATCCGCCGGAGACGCGGCTGCTGAAGCTGGCGCGGGAGCGGGGCGCGCAGATCATTCCGGGCATTGAGATGTTCGTCCACCAGGCAGCGCGCCAGTTCGAGATCTGGACAGGCAAGCCCGCGCCGTGGGACGAGATGCTGCGCGTGGTGCTGCTGGCGCAGCAGGAGCGGGCGAACAAGTCCG
>DASYYT010000237.1:0-9399 GCA_035949755.1 Candidatus Sulfotelmatobacter sp. | reverse complement strand
GCGGGCGGTGATCGCCGCTCGTGGAGTATTCGGAACGTTCCTTGGGCCGTGGTCGGCGGGCAGCGCGCTGGTGCTGCTGATTCGCGCCGCGGGAGATGCGCATCCGGCGGGCTCGGCCTATTTCGCGGCGGGGGGCATGGGCGCAGTCACGCAGGCAATGGCGTCGGCGGCAAAGGCTGCGGGCGCGGAGACTCGCACTGGCGCCGAAGTGATCGAGATTCAGGTGCAGAATGGCGCAGCCATCGGCGTGCTGCTCTCCACCGGAGAAGAAATTCATGCCAAAGCGGTGATCTCCAATGCCGACCCGAAGCGCACGCTGCTCAAGCTGACCGATCCGGTTCATCTTTCTCCGGACTTCGTGCAGAAACTGCAGCATTACCGGGGAAATGGCGCGGTCGCGAAGGTGAATCTCGCGCTTTCTGCGTTGCCGAAATTCACTGCTCTGAATGGTGACGGGGCGGCGCTGAAGGGACGCATTCATATCGGCAACGAGATCGATTATCTGGAGCGGGCATTCGACGAAGCGAAGTACGGGAACTTCTCGCGCCAGCCGTATCTGGAAGCCACCATTCCGTCGTTGACGGACCCGATGCTTGCTCCCGAGGGCAAGCACGTGATGTCAATCTACATGCAGTACGCGCCCTACAAGCTGAAGGGCGATTGGGAAGAGCAGCGCAAGGCGCTCGGTCAAACGGTCGTGAAAACACTGGCACAGTACGCGCCGAATTTGCCGGAATTGATCTTGACGCACCAGATCATCACGCCGCGTGATCTGGAAGACGTGTACGGGCTGACCGGCGGGCAGATTTTTCATGGAGAGCTGGCGCTGGATCAGTTCTTCACTATGCGCCCGCTGCTGGATTGGGCGCGCTACCGGACGCCGATTGAGAATTTATATCTTTGCGGCAGCGGCACTCATCCGGGCGCGGGACTGACGGGGGGGTCGGGCGCGAACGCCGCACGTGAAATATTAAAATCCCTCAAAGCCTAGAACCACCAAGGGCACGAAGGCGCACGAAGAAAAGCTAATATCCGAAGCCTTCGTGTAACTTCGTGCCCTCCGTGGTTGATGCTCTTGCGTAACCATGAAAAACTCCGCCATCCTGCTCATCTCCTGTCCCGATCGCAAGGGCGAAGTCGCGACCATCGCCGACTTCATCTACCGGCATGGCGGCAACATCCTGCACGCCGATGAGCATGGCGACGAAGAATCCGGGCTCTTTCTCATGCGGGTCGAGTTCGATCCGAAAGATTTCTTGATTGATCTCGCCGATTTCGGCAAACACTTCTCTCCGGTCGCAGAGACTTTTGCCATGAAGTGGCGGCTGGCGCAGTCGTCGCACCGGCCGCGCATGATCATTCTGGTTTCGAAATACGACCACTGCCTGGTGGACCTGCTCTACCGGCAGCAAAGCGGCGAGTTAGCCTGTGAGATTCCGCTGATCATCTCCAATCACCCGGATAGCCAAGCGGCGGCGGACTTCTACAAAATTCCCTACGCAATCGTTCCCGTCAGCCGAGACAACAAGCAAGCCGCCGAGGAAAAGATCCAGGCGCTGATTAAGGAGCATCAACCCGACTTCATGGTGCTGGCGCGCTACATGCAGATCCTGTCGAACGACTTCGTCAACCGTTATCCGCAGCGCATTATCAACATCCACCATTCATTCCTGCCGGCGTTCGTGGGGGCACGCCCTTATCATCAGGCGTTTGAGCGTGGGGTCAAACTTATTGGCGCGACCAGCCACTATGTGACCGAGGTGCTCGACGATGGCCCGATTATCGAGCAGGACGTGGTTCGCGTGTCGCACCGGGATACCGTCGAAGACTTGATCCGCAAAGGCCGGGATCTGGAAAAAGTTGTGCTATCGCGCGCGGTGCGAGCGCATGTAGAAAACCGCGTTCTGATCTACGGCAACAAGACCGTCGTCTTTTGAAGCCCTCCGCGGAGGTCCATGTACTTCCGGGGATTTCCCGCTTTCACCCTACGAAAAGCCGCTCTGCTAGTAACCTGCACCGAAAGTAACCTTTCGCCTTTACTTGAACATCGGTAAAGTTTTAGAGGGAATTGCTCTCGGGGGAACTGTTTGGCCGAAGATCTCGGATTTGAACTAGCTATTCTGGCGACCGTCCAGGGCTTCTACCAGAAGCTGCTGCGGGATACGTTGGGCGGCGAGGTGCCGATCCCAAACGGCCTCGATGAGGACGCGCTGCGCCATTCGGAGCGCGAACTGCCTCACACGCTGTCGCGGATGTATCGCTGGCTGCACCTGCTCGACATGGCGATCACGCCGGCGATGCTGCGGCAGGCGCTCACTCCCGAGACAGATTCCGAGGTTGCCGAGGCTCTGCTGCGGTATTTTGTGCGGCGCCGCGAGGCTACCGACGTCAACCGCGACAAAACCGATCTGATTGCGACTTTCTTGTACCGCCATCCACGTGTGCCAGGCCAGTGGGAACAGAGCGGCTACGGTCTCGACGGCGCGCTCCCGCTGTCGCCCTTCGAAATCGCGCTGATCGAAATTCTGGCCGACAGCGACGTGCCTTCCTTGCCCGAAGAACACGTGCAGTTGCTGCGGCGTTTCGATCCGTTCTTGCAGGAGGTCTCGCGCTTCCGCGATTTCAACGCTTTGATCGATTCCGGGATGATCGGCCGCGTCCGCGAATTGAAGACTTGGCTTGAATCATCTTTTTACCATCCCGGAGTGCTGGCAACGGTGGCTGCTTACAACACTCAATTCGGCAAGAAATTCGATGAGTTGTTCGGCAAAGCGGTAGGCGAAATCAAGAATTTTGGACAAGCGCTGGAAGAGATGGGTGGAACGATTCTGACCACCGTCGATGGCGTGGAAGTCACGGTCGAACACGTAGCCGCGATCGAAGAGAAGCAACTTCTGCAGGCAGACTATGGCAGCGCGTTCGAAAAATTCCGCCGGGTTTCGAAACTGAAGAAGGAACTGGACCGGCGCCCGCCGATCCGGCGCGCGCTGATGACGCCCGCCGGGCAGAGCACGCGTGCGGTGGGCGGAACGGCCGCGGCCGCTAAAGCAGCGAAAGCCGCTGCGGCCGCCAAGGCTCCCGCCGCCGCTCCGGTCTTTCAACCTCCGGCCATTACCGCGCAGCAACTGTCGGCGGAAGAAGGCAAGTTGCGCCGCGTGGAAGAATCCATTCGGGTCTTTGTGCGGGTGGCCGACCCGAAATATCGCCAGATCGTGCCCATGCGATTTTTTAACCTTACCTTGACGGTTGCGGAGGCCGATGCCTACAGCGCCGACTACCTGGAAGAAAAAAGCGTGCGGGCGGATGTGGCGCGCACTCTGATCCGGATGGTTTCGATTTCGGCGCGCATCAGTACCGAACTGGAGGAACTGAAACGCAGCCACAAAATGTCGTCGCTGTGGAAGCTGCACGCGGACTCGGTGGTGGTGCTGCTCGATATGGCCAGCACCTCGACCGAAGATGCCGGCAGCGTCGCCAAAGCAGCCGAGCAAAGCGGCCCCGGCGCGGCGCGTGCAATCCACGAATCCGTCGCCAAGCTGCGCAGGCAGTCCGACCTGGCTGTGAAGACGCTGGCTAACGTAAGCTAGATGCTGAAAGCGAAGATGTTAAGCTGTGCTCTTGGCTGAACTCGCTGCCCGGCTCTCGGCTGCAAACCTGGACTCGAAAGGGCTACGAATATACCGTTCTCCGGAATTGACTACGGGCAGGTGGGCTGCAATTATTCAAGAAGGCCACCTGCATCATGTCTGATTCCCTGCGTTTGCTAGCTGGAAAATTGCAGTGCCTCAGGTTAGCCATATTCCTGGTCCTGGTAGTTCCTCATGTGTGGGCACAAGGGCCCCCGTATCAAACCGACGATCCGGTACCGGTCGACCTGCATCACTATGAGTTCTATGTCTTCGGCGGCTCCGACGGCACTCCCGTAGAAACGGATTCGGTGGGGCCGGCCTTTGAATTCAACTGGGGCGCGATTCCCCGCGTGCAGATTCATGCGGTTTTGCCTTGGGGCGTAGTGGCGCCCTCGAACAATCGAGCTTACCTGCCCTCTGGCAGCGGCCCAACCGAGTTTGGGCTGACCGATATGGAGCTGGGCGCAAAGATCGCCTATTTCAAAGAAACAAAGCACATTCCCCAGATTGGCAGCTTCACCATGTTCGAGATGCCCACCGGAAGTTACTCCAAGGGACTGGGCGTGGGAAAAGTGTGGTACAAGCTTCCGCTGTGGCTGCAAAAAAACATTGGGAAATGGCTGCTGGATGGCGGCGCGGGTTATCAGGTGGTCCCGCAAACCGGGTACCGGAATTTTCCGTACGAGGGATTTCTGCTGAAGTATAAGTTCGGGGAGCGCCTGGAACTCGGCGGCGAAGTATTTTCGCACGGAGCGGAAGGGATCGCCGCACCTCAAACGCGGCCTTCCACCATGATCGATTTCGGCGGGTACTACCATTTCCACAACCCGGATCACCAATTGCTGTTCTGTTACGGACACTCGGTTGCCGGCCAGACGGAAAATTACGCATATCTCGGCTTGTACTGGACGTGGGGCGTAAAAGGCAGCCAGAAATCCGAGCCGAGCAGCACGTTCGTCCATCCTGGCCTGACTCCAGGCGCATTCGAGTAGGCAACTCGCCAAGGTCGCGATACACCAAATTCTGCCACAGATGAAGGCGGTCGATAGCGAACAAAGGGCGCAAGCTTGTGCTATGGCCTGATTACAGAAGTTAGCAATCAGAACTTATCCGATGCCCGCTGTGCCACGCGGATGCTTGGCGGCTAGTACGTCCCTGACGCGCTGCAGGGCAACTTGGATGCGAACGGAGAGGTTCCTAGAATCTTTGTAAAACGCGTCAACTCCTTCCCTAAGTTCTTGGTGCGTGCCATAGCCGAAGTCGAAGGACGACGCAACCTCGCAAAGGGTGAAATTGGACATGATGTCTACCTCGTCCACACCGGTGCGCGGCATCTCGTGGTCAAGTAGACTCCGCATTCCCTGAGAGCATTCCGTAGCCAAATCGTTCATGACATGGTCCATGGCCTTGGTATAACGCTCTATAAACTTATCTTTCGACTGATCGGTAAGGCCGATCCACCATTTCCCAGTGCCAATCTCAGCGGCCCGGCGAGCAGCGGCGGAACTGCCGCTTTCTGACTTCGTCTGTGCCAGAAGAAAGCACGATGCTAAGAGCACAATCGCAGTGAGGTGGAAGAAGCGGTTAATCAAGGGCGTTTACCTTCCGATAGCTGAGATGCGACAAATTAAGTTTAATGCTGCCCGTCCAGGTTGGTCGACGAAAAATCTCCATTACGCCCATTGTGCCCCGGCCCGGGGGTTCTGAGTGTAGTGGCCTTTCTAATCTCAGTCGCTTGGAGCCGCTCCGCGCCAGTTCCGACATCCTGAGGAGACCAACATCGTCTGTGGAGTAAACCCCTCGACGGAAGCCGTCATCTCAACTCTCACTACACAGCGGAAGTCTTAGCGTTGTGCCTGCCTTGGTGTCCGAGCCCGGGCCATCGAAAACCGGGACTCGGATTTCTGAATGGGTAATCTAAGAATTCACCGCAACAGGAGGATAATTGTGAAGGACTTTACGATGAGCGAAACGGAGGAAAAAATCCGGCTGGCGATCGGGTCTGCGGCAGCCGCAGCGGCCATCTTTGCACCCCTCGGTTATAGATGGAAAGGCGTGCTGACCGGCCTTGCCGCGGGAGCAATCCTGACTGGGATTTACGGAGTTTCACCCATGCGGCACCTTTTAAGGTGATGTCGGCCTTCCTCGCAAACGACCCGGCACGGCTTTGATACTGGATCCCGGGTTCCCCAAATACTACACGCAAAAGAAGGGCGGGCTTTTCAGCCCGCCCTTTTTCACAACTCAAGACTGGCGGCTAGTTGATGTCGAACTGCTCCTGATGCACCGCCGGATCGCTCTTCACGATGATGGTGCGTTTGGTGAGCTCTTCCATCTCGTTCAGCAGGCGCGCGTTGTTCGCTTTCAATTCTTTCGCGACATCCGGATGCACCCGCAGCATGACGTCTTCATGCTCCAGGTGCTTGGCGATCTTGCGCATCTCCACGTAGATTTCGTTGCAGACGGTGGTCACCGACTTCACGTAACCAGTGGCCTGGCAGTACGGGCAAGGCGTGCCGATGGTGCGTTCGAGCGACTGCTTGACCCGCTTGCGGGTGATCGCGACCAGACCGAAATCGTTGAACTGGAGCGTTTTGGAAGGCGCGCGGTCTTTGCGCAGTTCTTCCTCGAGCGCCTGCATCACGCGCTGGCGGTTGCGGCGCTCATCCATGTCAATGAAGTCGATGATGATGATGCCGCCCAGATCACGGAGACGAACCTGGCGGACAATCTCTTTGATCGCATCCACGTTCGTTTTCACGATCGTGTCTTCCAGGCGCTGCGTCTTGCCCACGTACTTGCCGGTGTTGATGTCGATCGCGACCAGCGCTTCGGTCTGGTTGATGACGATGTAGCCGCCGCTCTTCAGCCAGACTTTGGACTTGAGCGCCTTGTTCATCTCTTCGGCGAGGCCGAATTGCTCGAACAGGGGCGTCTCTTTGGTATAGAGCTTGACGCGCTTGACCATCCCGGGCTGGAAGCGATTGAAGAAGCGGAGAATGCGCTCGTACTCCGGCTCGGTGTCAACCCAGATCACGTTGAAGTCGGCGGTGACCTGGTCGCGCAGCACGCGCTCGACCACGTTGAGGTCGTGGTAAATCAGCGCGGGCGGCTTGGAGCTTTCGGCGCGATTCTTGATGTCCTGCCACAAACCTTTCAGGAAGCGAATGTCGGCGCGGAGTTCTTCTTCGCTGGCGGCCTGCGCGGCGGTGCGAACGATAAAACCGCCATGGCCGTTTTCGCGCTCGCTGAGGATGATGCGCTTCAGGCGCTGGCGTTCTTCTTCGGAAGAGATCTTGCGCGACACGCCCGTATGGTTCACCGTCGGCATGTAGACCAGGAAGCGTCCGGGCAGCGCGATATGGCTGGTGATGCGGGCGCCTTTCTTGCCGATCGGCTCCTTGGCAATCTGCACCAGGATCTCCTGGCCTTCCTTGAGCAGGTCGCTGATGAGAGGAACGGGCGCGGACTCGCGACGGCGGAATCGACGTGCGCCACCACCACCGCGGCGGCCGCGATCGCCGCGGCGATCATAGCCGGGACGGTCGTAACCGGGGCGCTGGCGCTGCTGGCGCTGTGTATATCCGGCAGTCGCGGCTGGAGCACGCACTTCGGCGCGAGCATCGACCGTGCCATTGCCGCGAGCTTCCGCGTCGAGCATAGCCTCGGCCTGCGCCTGGGCTTCTTCCAACTCGAGTTCCTCGCTGTCCTCTTCGGGTTCGGCCGGAGCTCCCGCAGTCGCTTCGCCGGACTCAGTCATGGACGCCATGTGAATCTCAGAGACCGCTTCGCGGGCATCGCCGTTCAGATGGCCAGGATCACCGGCGGCGCGGGTTTCCTCTTCGAATTCTTCGTAGCTGTCATCGGACGAAGACTGATACTGAATGGTGTCCGCTTCTTCCTCGTCGATGGTTTCTTCTTCCATGGTGCCCGGTTCAGCGAACACGGGCGACTGCTCGTGCAGGTACGATTGCGCCGGCTGATCGCTGTGCTCGGGCGCAGCCGTTATCCTGTTCTCCGGCTCATGAATTTCTTCTTCCTGCTCCTCGATCTCTTCCTGTTCTGTGACTGCCTCGTTTACGAGCGGCGCGGAAGCCTCGCTGGTCCAAGCGGGGGCTACGCTGGGTTCATCGGATCGCCGAAATTCGCGATTCCATCCGGTTGAAATTGAGACGTCAGAAGGCTCCTCAGGAGTTGATCCAGCATCTTCGTGCTGCTCATGCAGCGGCTCCGATGACGCCTGCCCAGCAGCAAAGATCGGCTCATCATCGGGGAAAGCGGCCGTTACCGGAGCGGCATCGAGTTCGGAGGAAACTTGAGATCTCGCTTCTCTGGGCTCGGCTTCCTGCGCCGGCGGCGGTTGCTTGAAACGCTGGTATTTCGAAATGGATTCTCCCGGCAGCAGGATGGGCTCGTATGCCGGGGGCGGTCCGGCAGGCGAGCGACTCTCTGCAGGACGAGAAAAGCGAGGCTCCGGGGAGCGCTCTGCTCCACGATCCCGATCTCCTCCGCGCTCCGGTCCGCGATCCCGGCCATCGCGCCGTCCGCTACGGCGACGGCGGCGCCCGCGCCAGCCGCCACGCTCGCGATTCTGGGAGTCGCCAGCATTGCCTGGTTCCGCGGTTTCGGCGCTTGAGAGGTCAGCATTGCCAAGGTTCTCTGCCTCAATCGATCCTTCCTCGGTATCGGTTTGCAAAATGGGTTCAGGGCTGGCGCTGGCGGCGGTTTCCTCTCCCACTTTGGCCGCCTCTGGGTGGCCAGATTGGGAGCGCATGTCCTGCACGCCACGGTTGGCGGGGACGACGTCGGTCAAATCGTCGTCGTGCTCTTCCAATTCCATGAAGTCGGAGACGTAAAGGAAGGCGTCGCGCTCCAGGCCAATGTCAACGAAGGCTGACTGCATGCCGGGCAGCACGCGGGTGACGCGGCCCTTGTAGATGGATCCCGCTAAGGTGTATTCGTTCTCGCGCTCAAGATAGACTTCCGCGAGCAGGTCGTCCTCCACCAGGCCCACTTTGGTTTCATGAGGGGTGGAAGAGACAAATAATTCTTTGTTCATTGCTTACTCCGTCCCGCTCCGATTCATTAGGTCGGGCGGGTTTCACCAGCGCGGAGTCAGCCAAGGTGCGGGGGGATTGAATGCGGCGATGCCCCGGATAGGGGACGGCGCAGGGCGGAGAATTCGATGGATTGTTCTCCGGGCCGAGTCCGTTGCATAAGCTTGGGAATCTTTAGCACGTATCGCTTTAGCTGCTGCCGGGGTTTGTGACCGCACTCTCAGACCCGATTGGGTCGGGGGGCCGTTTCCCTGCCCGGCTGACTGCTCAGCTTCAATCCTGTCCGGCCTTTGACTGCATGACTGGCCGATGAATGCCCTCTTAACGCGAAGGCGATCGAAATGTTTGGGCTGCGTCCCCTGGACGCAGCAACTGCTTCCTGCCCGGCCTTCCCGTGTTAAATCCGCCTATTCCTAAATCACCCGTTCCCGGACCCTGTTCGCCCTAGCTGGCTCACCAGCTAGTTCACGAAGCGGCGCATGCGAACATTCATCACCATCCCCAGCGCCAGGAACATGAATAACACGGAAGACCCACCATAACTCATCAACGGCAGGGGTATTCCAGTGACCGGCATAAAGCCAACCACCATGCCGACATTGACCAGGATATGGAAGCTAAGCACAGCCACCACACCCATCACCACGAACGTGCCAGCGCGGTCGGGCGCTGTTTGCGCGTTCTGGGTCAAACGCATCAGCACAATGAAGTAT
>DASYYT010000236.1:0-7055 GCA_035949755.1 Candidatus Sulfotelmatobacter sp. | reverse complement strand
GTCACCCGGTTTGGCAAGCCCGTGGCAGAGGTCGTTCCACCCACGCCAGACAAGCCCAAGAAGGGATGGCTAGGGTGCATGGCGGGCACTGGAGTCATCCTCGGCGATATCGTCGGTCCCACCGGCAGCCTTGAGGACTGGGAAGCCGGTCGCGATTGAAACTGCTCCTGGACACTCACATTTGGGTTTGGGGTGCTCTGCAACCTGAGCGGCTCTCAGCGAGGGTGTGCCAACAACTAAACAATCCAGACAATGAGATCTGGCTGTCGGCGGTCAGCGTTTGGGAATTGCGAGTGCTTCACGACAAAGGGCGGCTGAAGTTGTCGCCGGATGCTGTGAGCTGGATCCATGACAACCTGGCCCGATTGAATATCCGTGAGGCGCCGCTCACGTTTGAGGTTGCACTCGCCATACCTTCATTGAAGCTGCCCCACAACGATCCAGCGGACGGTTTTATAGCCGCGACGGCAAAGGTCTTTAATCTGACCTTGGTAACGGCCGACAAAGAACTCGCTAAGTTAGCTGATATTGCTGTGCTGCCGAACCGCTGAATCTACACCTTTACACCTTCTCGATCGTAACCTTCTTCAGCACTACATCCTTATTCGGACGGTCGTTGCGCCCGCGCGGCAGGGCCGTGATCTTGTTCACGACGTCCTGTCCCTCGACCACTTCGCCGAAAATCGTGTGCTTACCGGTCAGCCAGGTGGTTGCCACGACCGTGATGAAAAATTGCGAGCCATTCGTGTTCGGCCCGGCATTCGCCATGGCCAGTTTGCCGGGCTTATCGAATTTGTGCGCAGAGCCCTTGGTCTCGTCTTCGAACTGGTAGCCCGGACCGCCCATGCCGGTCCCCTGCGGATCTCCGCCCTGAATCATGAAGTCGGGAATCACGCGGTGAAAAATCGTGCCATCGTAGAGCCGGTCTTTGGATTTCTTTCGCGTTGAAGGATGCGTCCACTCACGCTTGCCCTCGGCGAGTTCGACAAAATTTGCCACCGTCTTGGGCGCATCTTTTTCAAAGAGCCGGCATACGATATTTCCTTCGCTGGTTTCAAACGTGGCATACATTCCAGGTTGACGAGTCATGATGTCCTTTCAAAAATCAGTCTTTGGTCGGCAGTCATTTGCCGTTGTTATTCGTAGCTCCGGCATGTTGCCGGCTGTCGCCAGGGCTGACCTCCCAACGTCAAGCGGCAGTACTATCAGTTTGATTTCGACGGAGCCTTTGGTGTTGCCGCAGCGGGCTTTTTCGCAGCCGTCCCCGCGCCGCTCGCCCCTCCGCGCTGGATCGAGATGTGATTGATCCGAATCGGCCGATAAGGCCGATCGTTGGAATCGCGGCTCATGGCTGCAATCTGCTTCACCAGCGCCACCGAAGCTTCATCGCACTGCCCGAAGATCGTGTAGTGCCCATTAAGCACGCTGGCCTGCGACCCCGTAAACGGCACTTCGGTGATGAAGAACTGGGAAGTGTTGGTGCCGGGACCTGCGTTGGCATAGGCGAGGCGGCCGGGCTTGTCGAAAAGCAAATCGGGAGAGGTTTCATTCTTGAAGGGCGCCACCGGGTCGGCACCCGAGCCCGTACCTGCAGGATCTCCGCCCTGGATCATGAACCCTGGGATCACGCGATGGAAAATGGTGCCATCGTAAAGCGGCACGCCATGCTTTTTGGCGCCGCTGACGGGATTCTTCCAGTCCTTAGTTCCCGTTGCCAGGCCGATAAAGTTAGCCACGCCGATCGGCGCTTTGTCCGGGAAAAGCGTGCAGGTCATATTGCCTGCGGTAGTGTGGATAATGGCGGTCGGCTTCGCGGCTGTGGTCCCGGTGGCCGGCTTGGCGGCGGAGGGGTGGCTGGCGGGCTTCGCCTGAGCCAGGGCGATCGACGCAGCCAATGAAATTCCTCCTAAGATTGCGAATGTTCTTCGCATGAATACTCCTTGAACAAAGATGGATTCAGTGGGGCGCAACGTTGCATTGTACGATAATCGCGCCGTTATTTCGTGGCGCTAGCCTGCATTTCCCGGCTCACCCGCTCCACCTCACGAAACACGCGCAGCAGGTTCTCGCCAAGAATCTTGTGGATATCCCCGGCACTGTAGCCGCGGTCGAGCAGGGCCTGCGTGATCTTCGGCAGATCGGCGGCTGAGTCGATCCCTTGCGGTGTGGCGCCGCTGACGCCATCAAAATCAGAGCCCAGACCCACGTGATCGACGCCCGCAACTTTGGCAATGTGATCGATTTGGTCGATCAGCGACTTGAAGGGCGGCCGCGGAATCCTGGCCAGCCACTCGCGTTCGATATGATCCACCTGCATGTAATTGACCGGCTTGCCCTGCGACTTCTGCTCATCCAGATATCTCTGTATCGCCTCGGCCTGATCCTTCGCCTGAGCTTCTAACGCTTTGCGGTAATTTTCGTCATCGAAGCCACTGTAAAAGTTCACCTGCACCACCCCGCCATTTTTCGCCACGGCTTGCAGCATTTCATCGGTCATGTTGCGGGGCGCATTTACCAGCGCGCGGGCCGACGAATGCGAGGCAATCACCGGCGCTTTGGTCGTCGCAATCGCGTCCCAGAAGGTCTTGTCCGACACGTGAGAAATATCCACCATCATGCCCAGCCGGTTCATCTCCAGGACCACCTGCTTGCCAAAATCTGTAAGCCCGTTGTGATGCTGGATCTTGGGATTATCGATGTCGCCGGATGAGTCCGCCCACTCGTTCGTGTTCGACCATGAGAGCGTCATATACCGCACGCCCAGGCGGTAGAAATCGCGCAGCAGGCGCATATCGTTTTCGATGGAATGGCCGCCTTCAATGCCCATGCACGCCGCCAGTTTATGCTCGCGATGCGCGCGCTCAATGTCGGCTGGGGAAAAAGCCATCATCATCCGGTCGGGATGGCGGGCCGCCTGCTCGTACACCGAGTCAATCAGATCGAGCGTCCGTTTCGCGAAATGGCCCTGGTTGGTTTCGGGATCCACCCAGATGGAGAAGAACTCCGCGCCCAGATTTCCGGCTCGCGCCTTGTCCAGGCTGATGTGCCCCGGGTCTTTGGGATCGGTCGAGCCAATGTCATAGCCTTCGTCCACGAATCGCTGCGGCGTGTCGGCGTGCGTGTCAATGACGATGGCGGAGTCGTGAATTTGCCGTGCCCGAGCGCTCACCGTTACGCCACCCTGGGTTGAGGAGTTTTCCGGCGCCTGCGCTACCGCCAACGAACAGACCAATGCCATAAACAAAACAGATTTGATTGTCATAGTTGTCGCCCTGGAAGATGGGGCAAGTTGTTGATTGTATCGCCTGCTTCGCTACCTACAAAACTGCTGTTCCTCTGTGACCCCTGTGGTTAAAGGTTCCCCAGCGCATGCGGGATGCAAATCTCCATCGGCTGATCAGTGTCGATCACGACCTTGGGCTGCGTGATCGCTTCAAACCGCGCCTTGACCTCGAGATAAAGCTGGTAGTCGCGATTACCAGCAGGATGGTTGCCGGCGCTCGCGTCCGACTGAAGCCTCCGCCGCACCGTTTCTTCGGAGCAGATGCACTCCACAATCCGCCACGGCTGGTGCAGGGAAGCGGCTGTGGTCAGCACGTTCTCGATCTGATAGCGCCGCGAAAACGGCCGCCCGTCCAGAAAGATCTTTTTCCCCGGATCCCGCGAAAGGAGATAGCCCGCGGTTTGCAGCATGACCTGCAGGCAAAAATCATCCTGCCGGGCGGAGTACTCGATTTCCGACGGCAAAAAGAGCGCGTGCCGAATCTCATCTTTGCCCAGGACGCGGCCTGAAGTCCGGCGCGCCAGCTCGCGCGCAAGCGTGCTCTTGCCCGTAGCCGGCAATCCCGCCATGAGAATAATCATCAGAAGGAAATCGTAACGGATTTACTCAGAAGGGAGCTACTTCAGAAACTTTGAAACGTACACTTTGAACCTTGAAACCTGAACTACTTGCCGCCCGCGCCCAGCGCCATTTCGGTCGCCGGCTTTTCCTGCTCCGGCTTGTCCTGGTCCGGGCGCTCGATCGGCACAATACTCTGGGTCTCGCGCCACTCCGAATAATGCCCGCTAACCATGATGTGGAAGCACCAGTGCCGCCGTTCTTCTTCCGGTTCCACCAGGCCGAGTGCCTTCATGTAGAACAGGTAGTGTTCCATCCAGCGAATCTGATCTTTGCTCAACCCACGGCGCTGCAGGTCAACCGTCACACCCGCCAGGTGGGACGAAGCCGTGTCGCCCTCCCAGGGGGCGGCATTGCGATTATGCCGCCGCAGTTTCCTCTGCACCTTGACGGTGCGCACCGCCGAGTTCACCTGAATCTGCTCGTGGAAGCGGTTGTAATAGGCCTGGCTGAGATCGTTGACGAAATCCAGCGTCCACGGACGGCAGAAGCGCCGCGACGGATCGAGCCGCGGATCGAAGCGCAACGTTTCTCCCGCCTGAATCTCCCGTAGCGCCCCGTCAGCCTTCAATGCCTCCAGCTCCGTGTCGTCTTGAATGCGCGGCAACTCCAGCCGGTCAATCTCGGCGTTTTGGATGAGCAGCGATTCGTGCGACGGCCGGAACATCGGATTCCAGCGCAGCCAGCGGAAATGCCGCCGATGCGGATGCTGCAGGACCGCACGATGCACGGCAAAGGCGGATTCCGTCATGCCCACGCACACCAGTGCGAGTAGCAGCAGCGATGCAATTTGAAGTTTGGCTGTGCGTCTCACGAAATGTCGTACGCTCCTACTGCTGTTCCGGGCGAGGTGCCGCTATTCTAAGCCATGCTGTCAAGGGGACCAACCCGCTACAGTCCGCGAGCCATTACTTCCGTGCCGAGCTCAACGGTACTCCGGCATGGTTACTGTGCCGGTTACTGACCCCCCATAGGCAGAGGCCCAACTGATGTGACGGCAGGTTTTGGGCCACTTCCGGTCTTCTCCAAGAACCAATCTATGTGGGCTGCCAGCTACGACTTGGCGCGAGTTGGATGAAACCGCCCAGCTTCCGGTTGTAGCAAAAATGACAAAAATCAGCGCCGCAAAAGGTCACCCAGCGCCTCTTCCATAACTTGGCCGCCAACTTCCGAAATCGACTTGGTCAGCGGAATGTCCTTGGGACAGACCTCAACGCAGTTCTGCGCGTAGCCGCATTCCTGGATGCCGCCATCGCCCATCAGCGCCGCCAGCCGCTCGCGCTTCAGCGCCTTGCCGGTAGGATGAGTGTTAAATAATCTGACTTGCGAGATTGTGGCCGCGCCCACGAAGCCGGTGTCTTCGTTGAATTGTGGGCAAGCCTCCATGCAGCAGCAGCAGGAGATGCAGCGCGACAACGGATAGGCGGCTTCCTGATCCTCGGCCGTCATTCGGGGGCCAGCGCCCAAGTCATAAGTGCCGTCGATCGGGACCCACGCTTTCACGATCTTCAGATTTTCGAAGATCACGCTGCGGTCGGTAGCCAGATCGCGCACCACCGGAAACTTCGAAAATGGCTCCAGCTTGATCGGCTGCTCCAGATTGTCAATCAGGGCCGAGCACGCCATCCGCGCCTTGCCATTGATCAGCATGGCGCACGATCCGCAGACTTCCTCGAGACAATTCGAATCGTAAGTGATGGGCGTGGTCGCCTTGCCGTCGCGCGTGACCGGGTCGGCGGCAATGTCCATGAGCGCCGAGATCACGTTCATGTTGGGACGGTAGGGAACGGAGAACTCCTCCCAGTAGGACTTGCCTGTGGGAGTGAGTTGACGCTTAATTTTTATGATGACGGTTTTATCAGCCATTAGTTCTTAACCTTTAGCACTTGGTGGGGGCTCATGTCGGCGTGTTCCCCATATAAACAGCATCGCCACACCCAAGACAACATTCACAAAGCTATCTTCGTAGTGATGGCGAACGATTCCAAACACCCCCATCACGATAAACAGTACTGAGATAACCAATCCAGAACGAACTGCCTTTCGTGAATACGAGTTCTCCGGCAGAAGATCAAACATAGTTACCCTCAGGCGGTTTACGCATCCCACCTTGCATCAGTACTTCCTCGCCCGCGGCGGAATCAGCGAAATATCCACGGGCTCGAACTCGAACTTGGGCTCGTCCGCGTCCGGGGCGAAATACGCCTTCGTCGTCTTCAGCCAATTCTTGTCGTCGCGCTCGGGGAAGTCGGGCTTATAGTGCGCCCCGCGCGATTCATCCCGCATGCGCGCTCCTTGCGCGATCACCCGCGCCAGTTGCAGCATGTTGTAAAGCTGCCGCGCAAAGACCACCGTCGTGTTCGCCCACTGCGTGCGATCGCTCAAGTTGATCTTGCGATAGCGCTCCAGGAACTCGACCAGCTTGGCGTCGGTCTGCTGCAAGTTTTTGTTGTAGCGGATGACGGTGCAATCCTTCGTCATCACTTCGCCCAGCTCGCGCCACAATTTGACCGGATTCTCCGTTCCCTCGTTCTTCATCAGCAGGGCATTATTTTCTTCCTGCTTTTTCTGCTCGGCCGCGAAGTGGCCGTTCCCGTCGGATGAACCCTGCAGCCCGCGCGCATACTTGACTGCGTTCGGCCCCGCAACCCCTCCGCCGAAAATGCACGACACCAGCGAATTCGCGCCCAGCCGGTTCGCGCCGTGATACTGGTACTCGCACTCTCCGGCCGCGAAAATTCCTGGAATGTTCGTGGCCTGCTTGAAATCGACCCACAGCCCGCCCATGGTGTAATGCATGCCGGGGAAAATCTTCATGGGCGTGTCGCGCGGATCATCGCCCACAAACTTCTCGTAGATTTCGAGAATCCCTTCCAGCTTCTTGTCGAGCACCTTGCGGTCGATGTGCGTCAGGTCGAGATAGACCATCGGCTTGCCGTCGATGCCGAGATTTTCCTCGTACACGACTTTGAAGATCGCGCGCGTCGCCACGTCTCGGGGGACGAGGTTGCCATACTTCGGATACCATTCCTCGAGGAAGTAGAAGCGCTCGTTTTGTGGAATCGACTTCGGATCGCGCTTGTCGCCCGGAGTCCTCGGCACCCAGACACGCCCGCCTTCCCCGCGCGCCGACTCCGACATCAGCCGCAGCTTG
>DASYYT010000235.1:0-10192 GCA_035949755.1 Candidatus Sulfotelmatobacter sp. | reverse complement strand
GCCAACTCCAGTGCAACGACGGGTTAAAAATCAACTGTCCATCCTTCAGTTTGATGTCCTCGTGAACCATCCTTTCCTGGAAACGGCCGCCCCCACTGGGTATGAGTCGAACCTTTCGATCCGGATAAAAACCGCCATGCTTGATCCAGCGTCCAAGAAAATAGTTTCGTCGGCCAAGTGAGACTCCCCGCACGGAATCGCGCAGCCCCGACCCGAAACTTCCAAAAAAATCTAGCAGAAATCCCTGAGCTACGTCGCTCAATTCCTCATCCGCATCCAGACTGAGAATCCAGTCGCCGGTTGCTTTGTCGATTGCAGAGTTCTTCTGGGTGGCGTAGCCCTTCCAGTCTTCGACGAAGACTTTCGCGCCGAACGATTTCGCGATTTCTACCGTGCGGTCGCTCGAGCCGGAGTCGACGACGATGATCTCCCCCTTGCCGTCGGAGACCAGTGGTTGCACGCTTTGGAGCGTGCGGCCGATGTTGGCTTCTTCGTTGAAGGTGATGATGACGACGGAAAGTTGCATGGCGCGGAAAGTGTTCGCGAACTCGGAATTGTCTCACAACGAAATGCAGAAGTAAGAAGTCAGAATGCAGGAGTTAAGAAGCCAAAGTGCAGAAGGCAGAAGTAACGGCCATCCTCCAGACGAGATAAGGTATCAAAGCGCTTTCACTTCTGCATTCTGAGTTCTGACTTCTGATTTCCGATTTTGCCGTGCTTCACAGATCAGGAACACGGCCATGATCAGCAACTCCGGCTCAATCGGGTGCCGGTAGCGAGCATGCGGAAAGACAAAATAATAGACCGTGGGATAAGTCAGGACCAATCCCGCGAAGAGCCACGCTGCTGGGCGCTTGTGGCGCAGCGCGCGGCCTAGCCCCCACAGCGAGATGACGGACGTGGCGAGAAAAAGAGAAGTTCGAAAATCCACCGGCGCGACGCTGCTGGTTTCACGCGGCACGCCGTTCCAGTAATAGAAGAAGCGCTTCAGGCTGACCACGACAAAGCGGCCGGGGTTCTGGCGAACCCAGTCCAGCGCGAGGCGCCTGCAGTCGGCGGCATAGGCCAGTTCGCCCAGGCGCTGAAATTTCTCAAACTCCAATTTGTTCTGGCTGGGCTGCAGGTACGCCATCAGCATGCCGTCCGCGCTTTTGAAGTTGCCCAGTCGGACCTCGAACCAGAAATCGTCGCGAACAAAAACGAAGCGCCCGAAGGCTTCGTAGTTGCGGATCAGCCACGGCGACAACACAGCAAAAAAGATGAGAGATGACAACGCGACTCCGGCGAACGAAGGCAGGCCATGCTTGAATCTCTGCCGCCAGACCCAAAGGCCGCAAAAGGGAAGAAAGGCGAGCATGGCGGGATTGGCGAGGGCGCCAATTCCCCACAGCACGCCAAAAAGAATCCAGCCGCGAATCCCGCGCCACTCCTGCAGTTCAAGCGCGACCAGAAAAATCAGGCTGAGGATGAGCGGGCTGAACGTCGTGTCCCAGAGCCAGTGCACCGACCAGTACCAGAACCAGGGCAGCAGTGCCCAGGTTCGCGCAGACCACAGTGCGATGCGGTCGTCGAATTGCCGCTTCGCGATCAGATAGATCGGAATAACGGTAAGCGCAGAGAGGAGGCTGTTGAAGGTCAGTAGCACCCACGCCGAAGCAAACGAGTACACGCCGAATATCTTGAAGACCCCGGCCATGAAGTAGGGATAAAGCGGAGGCTCCCAAGCCGAGCGTCCGGTGTGATCGCCGTAAGGATTGCTGAAGCCCTCGCCTTGCGCGATGGAGCGCGCGATGCGGCCCATCTCCCAACCGAAGCCGAAGTGATCTTCTCCCGGGCGGGTCTTGTACTGGCGGAAAACTCCGATGGTTGCAACTTGCAGAAGAAAGGAAAGCAGCATCAACCGAAGCAGGTGCTTGCGAATGGCAGGCGATAGGGCAAGCCATCCGGGAGGAGCGGAGTTCGTTTTCACCTGACCTTGAGCCATCGCCACAGGGCAATTCTACGGAACGCTTTCACGCGGTCGAGACTGTCGCCGATGCTGTGCCGGGCCCAGGCTTCGTCGTTGATCTCAGTTTTGCTGAGCTGGCGGTGCTGCACTCGTTTGCCCACGCTGCCCAGGCAGTAGGAGCAGGACTTCAGGGGCGTGGTTTGGTTGAAGTATTCCTCAGCTTTGTGGCCGAAATTGTCGCTGTCTTCCAGTTTAAGGCCGTCTTCTTTGCTGAAGTCGCCGGCGACGAGGCCCTGTTTATGCAGCTTGTAGGCGATGAACGGCGCCCGCGAGCAGCGATAGATATAGCCGTCGTGCAGGGCATAACAGCGCTGTGTCCAGGCCACGGTGCAGGTGTTGAAAATGCCGTCCACGAGGCGGTCATCTTCATTCTTGATGCCGACGATGCTCATGCTGAACTTGGGCTGATCGTGAATCTCAAGTTCCACGGAGTGCTGCTGGCACCGCTGGCGAGCCTTCTCGATGGCTTCTTTCTTCAGCGGCAGCGAGGGATAAAAGCTGATCGTGATTTTGTCCAGCGAGCGAAAAAGATCGTCGCCCTGCTTGTCGAGCAGGAAGCCGTTGGTCACCAGCACGGCCTTGTCGGTGATCCCGCTGGCTTTCACGGCCTTGAAGAATCCGAGGCAGTTCTTGTGAAGTAAAGGCTCGCCGCCAAGGATCAGAAACTCCTCGGAATGCACATGCCGCGCTAAGACGGAAAGTTGCCGCTCAAACGCCTCTAACGAGATCGAAGTATTGAAGCCATCATCTTTGGGGCCGAAAAATGGGGACAGGTGGTCACAATGGTCGCACTTCAGATTGCAATGATGGGCGACGTTGTATTCCAGCTTGTGAACCTGACACTTGTAACCCATCGGCTCCCCAATGCCCACCCCGTAAGGCTGCTGTGTGTGAAGGATTAGACAATTATACGGGATGGAAGTGTGGCGGCGAGGACGCCGCCACGACAGCCGCGCTACATTTGGCCTCCTTGCTGGGGTTGAATCGACGGGGTCGATGTCGGCTGGATGGCCGGCGTTTCCTGTTGACGCGGGGCTACATAGGGCACGTTGGGCAGGTGCGTGACTTGGCCGCGGGTCGCGTCGGCGATATCGATGCCGGCATGATCGAGCAGCAAGCCGGTGGCGCGATCCAGTTCGATGCGCGATTTTTCATAGGCCGCTTTGGCCGAGACCAGGTTGGATTCGCCAGTCTTCAAAGTAGCCGCATCCTGCAGGATGGCCGTCTGCGTGGTGAGGCCCACTTTCAATTTCTGCTGGTCGGCGTTGAGGGTCTGCCGCGCCAGGTCAACGGCGGACTGGGCGGCTTCGACGGCGGCACGATTCTGCTTGACGTCGAATTGCGCATTGCGGACTTCGATTCGAACCTGATTTTCGAGCTGGATTTGCCGGGTTTGCGCCTGGCGGAATTCGAGTTCAGCGCGCACTTGGTCCGATTGGGCCAGGCGGTTGCGCAAGGGAATATTCAAGGTGAGGCCGATGCCTTTATCCGGTGCGGTTGAAGTTACCAGTTGGCTGAGTGTTCCGCCATAACCGACTGTTTTTGTTCCCCGAAACGGCGGAGGCAGTTTGCCGATGTTGGAGCAAGGGGTGGTGCCAAAAGAGCAATTAGGGTTTACGCCTCCGCCCACGCCGGAGCCGCCGTAGTAAGCGAAGGCATCGAGCGTGGGCAGCATGGCATTTCGGACCGCTCGAACGTTGATGTCGCGGGAGTTGAGATCGATGCGAGTCTCCACCAGTTCGGCACGATGCTGAAGAGCCTCATTGATGATGTCCTGGATGGGAGTGACGGGCTCCTGTTGCGGCAGTTGCATGGTCGAAGTCGGGATCACGTCGGCTTCAGCCAACGCCGGATCTTCAATGCTGCGGCTGAGCGCGTTCTTCATGAGCAACTGCTGCAGCTGAAGATTGTTCTGCGCGGTGATCAGGTTCTGCTGACCGGTCGCAACCGTGCTCTGCGCACTCACGACCTGGATGGGCGGCACGGTGCCTACTTGCGCCTGGCGTTGAGCGTCAGCGAGAGCCTTCTGGCTGTAGGCCAAGGATTCCTCCTGCACGCGGACATTCTCATAGGCAAAGACCAGATCCCAATACATGTTCTCGATCTGATCCACGGTAGTGATGACTTGCAGGCGAAAGGCGACGTCGGAGATTTCCCGGTTGTTTTTCGCGATGCGTATGAAGCGTGTGTTAGGCAGGGCCCCAAAACCCTGTAGGAGGTTTTGCGTAATCCGGGCCTGAAAATTGGAACTGATTTCAGGAGCGATGAAAGTCGTGGGGTTGTTGGTGGTGAGGTGGGAGTTGTTGAAGGCCACGGAGAGATCCGTTCCCCAGTGGAATCCCTGGCTGTAGCCGAAGTTGGAGGTGTAAGTATTCTGGGCGAGGATCGGAACCGGGCTGAAAGGGCTGGTCGATTCGGTTTCGTTCTTGTCGAGCTGCAAAGTAGCGGTAAGCAGTGGATCGAAGCTAGTGATGGACGATCCGATGCCGAGGGTCGAGCTGACCAGACCGTTCGTACCGGTGCCTGCACCGCCGGCCGCGACCGTGGTGCCGCCGGTGCCGGATCCGACTGTGCCGCCGAGTCCGCCCACGCCTCCGCCGGGCGTGTTTTGCACGATTCCAGTGTTCACCCCGAGAATGCTGGCGCCGGACTTGGCGCGAAGCAAATCGGCATCGGCGATGTTGAGGTTATAGCGGGCGATCTCGAGGTCAAGGTTATTTTCGAGCGCGAGGGCGATCGCGTCGTCGATGGACAGATAAATCTTGCCCTCGTGCATCAGCGAATCAATGCGCGGTGAGTTCCCCAGAACCGGCTGGGGGAGAGGCCGCGGTGCATAGGGCTGCAGGAAGTTCGGAAAGGCGGGGCGGGGGACGGAATAGTCCTGCAGGTGGACGCTCTCCGGCTGTGCCGGTTGCGGCGCCGCGGGAGGGGTTGACTGCGCCGGCGGGGCTGGCGATGCGTCTTGCGCACGGAGGGTGGCCGGCAATGTTGCCACCAGGATGATGGAAGCGAGATGCAGCGGCAGCCGCCGGACAGCAGAAAGCAAACGCGGTACGAGCATGATGGTTCTCCTCACAGATTGCGGGTTCCTTACAGAATGAACAGCCGAAACTTTCAGGTAACGCCAAACTTGGATGCACGAGACCGAAATAGGTCACTCCAATCTTAGCGGCAGAATGTTCGCGAAAAGTGCCGGTGATTGTAAAGAATTGTGAGTTCCGGCCAAAGAAAAACGCCGCTGCTTTTGTGGCAGCGGCGTGGTCTTGGCAAACCAGCGCTATTGCTGCGGCTGGATCGAGGGGGTTTCTACCGTGGTCAGATCCTTCCGCGGCGCGACGTAGGGTACGTTAGGCAGGCGCGTGACCTGGCCGCGAGCCGCGTCATCGATGCTGATGCCGTCATGATCGAGCAAAGTGCCGACGGCGCGGTCGAGTTCGACGCGCGATTTTTCGTAGGCCGCCATGGCCGACAGCAAGGTTGACTCCGCCGTGGCCAGCGCACTGCGATTCTGCAGCACTGCCGTCGTGGTCGAGGTGCCGAACTGATATTTCTTTTGCTCGGCATCGAGCGACTGCTTGGCGTAATCCACAGCAGCCTGCGCAGAAGCCACGCTGGCGCGGTTCTGCTCCACTCCGAATTGCGCGTTGCGCACTTCGATGCTGATGCGGTTTTCGGTTTGCTGCAGCGCCATCTGAGACTGGCGGTACTCCAGTTCAGAACGGATCTGGACCGCTTGCGCAGCGCGATTGCGCAACGGAATATTGAGTTGCAGGCCGACGCCTTTGTCGGGAGCGGTGGAATTCACCAGTTGATTCAGAGTGTCACCATAGCCGGAAGTCGGAAACAGCGGGCCTTCGTTGGCTCCGGTTCCCGCACAACCGAATCCAGGATTAGCCGGAGCACCGCAGAGGTTAGCCGGGTTCTGCGAGCCTCCAATTCCCGCGCCTCCGTAATAGGCATAGGCGTCAAGCGTGGGCAACAATGCGCTACGTACTGCCTTGTTGCTGAGTTCCTGGGTGTGCAACTGAATCCGGGATTCCACCAGTTCCGGCCGGTGACGCAGGGCGTCGTTGACCAAATCCTCGGTCGGCTGCACTTGTTCAGCCTGCGGCACTTCCATAGTCGAGGTTGGAACCACTTCGGATTCGGCGAGGGCAGGATCGTGCAGAGTCCGGCTCAGCGCGTTCTTCATCAGCAGTTGTTGCAACTGGAGATTGGTCTGAGCTACAGTCAACGACTGCTGATCCGCCGCCACCGTGCTTTGCGCCCGCACCGTCTCAATGGGCGCGAGGCTGCCAATCTCTACCTGCTTTTTGGTGTCAGAGAGCGTTCTTTCGGAGAACGCCAGGGATTCCTGCTTTACTCGCAAGTTCTCGTATGCGTACACCAGATCCCAGTACATATTCTCGATCTGATCCACTGTGGTTGTGACCTGCAAACGAAAGGCTACATCCGATAGCTCACGGTTGTTCCTGGCGATACGAATGAAGCGCGTATTGGGCGCGAACCCGAATCCCTGGAGCAGATGCTGCGTGATGGTGGCTTTGAAGCCGGAGTTTAATAGGGGGCTGGCGCCGCTGAAAAAACTGTTCGTGGTCGAGCGCGTATTGTTGAAGGCGACGTTGAGATTCGTACCCCACTGGAAAGCCTGCTGGTAAGCCAAGTTTACTGTGCCAGTGTTCTGCGCCAAGGTAGACCCAGGAAGCACGCCTTGGAAAATGTTGGTGGAGAGCTGGCTGAAATGGTCTTCCTGCAGCGTACCCGTAACAATAGGATCGAAGCTATTGATTGCGGGTCCCAAGCCGAGTGTGGAACTGGTCAAGCCAGCGGCACCGGCGCCGGCTCCAGCCGCGCCGACAGTGGTCCCTCCGGTTCCCGAACCCACTTGCGTTCCAAGTCCGCCTACGCCTCCACCGGGCGTGTTCTGCACGATGCCCAGAGGGACGCCGAGAATCGTCGCTCCGGCGCGAGCGCGCAGCACGTCAGTATCGGCGATATTCAGGTTGTAGCGGGCAATGGCGATGTCGAGATTGTTCTCCAGCGCCAGCGCGATGGCATCGTTCAATGACAGGTACAGCTTGCCATCATGCATCAGTTGATCGATACGCGCAGTGTTGGCCAGATTCGGCGGCGGCAGGTGCCGGGCGGTGTACGGCCCAATCGGATTCGGAAAATGCGAGACCGGCTGGGCATAATTCATGACCGGCACCGGGCGTGCTTCCGGAGTGTTCTGCGGGGTCGGCGCCGAAGGCGCTTCTTGAGCCGGGGCCACGAGGGAAAGCGCAGCCAGCAAACTGGCGGCAGCGCTCAGTCGGATGGTTGAAGCTAAGCGTGCGAATGGCATCTACTCATCTCCGATCGTTAAAAGCGTGATAAAGGCCTGTACCGAAAACGACTAGTTCTCGTCTGAAATTTGACCCAAAATAGTTCTTGCTCAGGCATTGGTACGCAAAGAAGCGGCGGAAGGTTCCTGAAAGCTGGGACAAATGACCTGCCCGGATCCATTCTTTTTCTTCCCGCCCTCTCTTGCCGAGGCCGGTGTTTCCGGGCACAACTCGACAGAAAACACACATCGAGAGCGGAACTCCGCGGAAACCGACTAGTATATCTGACCGAACACCCCGGCGACGTTCCCGCGATCTTCACCGAAGCGGCGAATGGCAGGAACGCCGAAAATGCATTCGATGATGCAACTCCGGTTCAGGACTCGAAAGATGCGCGCATGCGTACTCTCAAATTGATTCTGTGCTACGACGGGGCGGAATTTTCCGGCTGGCAAGTGCAGCCGGACGCAACCACCGTGCAAGGCACGCTGGCCTCAGCCATTGGACGGGTGACCAGCGAAAAGGTATTGCCGCAGGCATCGGGACGCACGGATGCGGGAGTGCATGCCCTGGCGCAGGTCGTGACATTTGTCACGGAGTCTTCGGTCCCCACCCAGAACTTTGTGAAAGCTTTGAATGATATTTTGCCGGCATCGGTGCGAGTGCTGGAAGTTTCCCAGGCTCCGGCGGATTTTCATGCGCGGCACTCGGCGCGGGCGAAAACTTACCGCTACCGCATTTATCGAGGAGATATTTGCCCGCCGTTTCTGGCGCGCTATGTGTGGCATTATCCCTATCCGCTGGATGAGGATGCCATGATTCGGGCCGCGCATTTGGCTGTGGGGGAGAAGGATTTCACTTCCTTCGCCGCCGTCGATCCGGAGAGAGGGCGCGAGCCGGTTTCCAATGTGCGCACAATCTTTTCTTCCGTGTGGGAGCGTTCAGGAGAAGAATTGATCTATACCGTGCGCGGCTCCGGATTTTTGCACCACATGGTGCGCAACCTCGTGGGAACGTTCATCCTGGTGGGCCGCGGTACGTTGCAGGCTGCTGACATCATCCGCATCGTGGATGCGCGCAGCCGGTCCGCGGCGGGAGCGACAGCGCCGGCCGGCGGATTGTATTTGGTCGCGGTCGAGTATTAAGCTGAAATCGCTTGGGGGTGGCCAGTGCCCACACTCGCAACTTGTACGCTGGCAGGGTTCCTGCTTATTACCTCTCTGCTGGTCGAGGCACAATCCGCCTCTACGTCGAACAAGCCTGCGCCGCAGCCTGGTTCGTTCGTCCAGGTTGTGGCCACCCGAGTCGAACTATCCAACCAATTGAAGGGAAATTGCGAAGTGGGTAGGGGAGTCGCGGAAGACCGCGGCTTTCGGGACTAGGATTGCGTTATGGTTACAGATCTACAAATCGCGACGCACAAGCTTGTGTCGGTAAATCCGGCTACCGGCGAAGTGCTGCGGGAACTCGAGTGCGCGGGAGACCCTGAGGTCCAGGCTGCAGTAATGCGGGCGCGGACGGCACAGCCGGCTTGGGCTGATCTGGGACTGCGCAGGCGCATCGCTATTCTGCGCGAATTTCAGGGAAAGCTATATGCGCGCAAATCAGAAATCGCGGCAGCGATCACGCGCGAAGCCGGCAAGCCGCTGGCGGAGGCCCTGGTCACTGAGGTTCTGGTCGTGCTCGACGCCGCCCGCTTTCTGATCGATAACGCGTGGGGTTTGTTGCGCGATGAACCTGTGCCTCATGCCAACCTGGTGACCAAACTGAAGAGTGGGTGGCTGGTGCGCGAACCGCATGGCGTGATCGGGATTATCTCGCCGTGGAATTATCCGTTTTCGATTCCGGCAACGGAAACACTCGCGGCGCTGGTGGCCGGCAATGCCGTGGTGCTCAAGCCGTCCGAATTGACGCCGCTGGTTGCGCTGGAGCTGGCGTCGTTGTTGCATGCCGCCGGCGTGCCGCAAGATGCATTTCAAGTTGTCATCGGTGAAGGACCCGCGGGCGCGGCGCTGATGCGCTCTTCGATTGACAAGCTGGTTTTCACCGGCAGCGTGACCACGGGGAAGCGCATTGCGGCTGCGGCGGCGGAGCGTTTGTTACCCGTAGTGCTGGAACTGGGGGGAAAAGATCCCATGCTGGTGCTCGACGACGCCGACGTGGACGTGGCATCGAGCGCGGCAGTTTGGGGAGCATTCGTCAACGCAGGGCAGGCCTGCCTGTCGGTCGAGCGTTGCTATGTGCATCGCAGCCTGTATGAGGGATTCGCGAAGGCGTGCGCGGAAAAGACAAAGCAGTTGCGCATTGGCAACGGCATGGATGCCCACACGGATGTGGGCCCGATGATTCAAGAGCGGCAGGTGCGCATCGTGGAGTCGCACGTAGAGGACGCAAAGGCGCGGGGAGCACGCGTGCTGGCAGGAGGACGCCGCCTGCCGGAACTGGGCCCGAACTTTTATGCTCCGACCGTGCTGGCCGAAGTGACCCAGGATATGCGCATCATGCGCGAAGAGACCTTCGGCCCGGTGCTGCCGGTGATGGCTTGCGACAATGACGACGAAGCAGTGCGGTTGGCCAATGATTCCGAATACGGCTTGGCGGCCAGCGTTTGGACGCGCAATGCCGCCCGCGGTCAGCGCCTGGCGCGCCGCATCCATGCGGGCACCGTCATGGTCAACGATGTGGTTTCGTGTTTCGGCATCAGCGAGGCCCCGCACGGCGGCGTCAAAGCCAGCGGCGTGGGCCGCACCCACGGGCGCTTCGGGCTCGATGAGATGGTGCGCGTGAAGTATCTCGATACCGACCGCATGCCGGGAATGAAAAAAGTGTGGTGGCACGGCTACGGCGAAAGTTTCCGCCG
>DASYYT010000234.1:0-7053 GCA_035949755.1 Candidatus Sulfotelmatobacter sp. | reverse complement strand
CAAGATGGTAGGCGGCTCGTAAGTTTTTCCCCGTGCCAGTCGTCGTTCTTCGCGTCGCGTCGTCCATAGCAGGATCGGCCCCAGAATGACCGGCGTCATCTTCGATACCACGCCTGACTCGTGCCTGAATTCACGCCGCAGAGTGCGAATCCGTTCGCTCACTTCCCCATTGACTTTCCGGAATCGATGCTCCATGGCCCAAAGCGCCGAGCCGTACATCCCGCTGAGCCGCTGCATCTCGCGCGTGAAGCGTTCGCGCACGCGCGCATCGGGCCAGTCTTTGTAGCGCTTCCAGCCCGCCAGCAAAGTCCGCGCGATGCGGTACAGGCTGGGGCCGTTGGCTTCGAAGTCGCGCCAGAACGCCCAATCCAGAAAGCGCTTGGAATCCTCCCGCGAGATGGCCGCATGCTTGAAGTTGAATTTGAACTGCCCGTGCACGTCGGCATAATCAACGTCGCTGAGCAGGCGGCCTTCTTCCGCAATCTGCTGGTACAGCGGCGTTCCCGGCACGGGTGTGTACAGCATGAACTGGTGAAAATCAGTGTCGTGCGACACCGCGTGCTCGATTTCCGACAAAATGTTCTCCGGCGTGTGATGCTCCAGGCCAATGATGGTCGATCCCTGCACCCGAATGCCATGCTCGCGCAACTCCCGCGTGAGTTCGCGGGTGTCCATGCCTTGCAGCTTGCTGTAGCCGGCCCGCGGAGATTCCAGCCCCATCCACAGCCACGACACTCCCAACTCCACGAGTTCCTGCATGGTATATTTGCGGATCGCATTCGCCGACGCGAAAACCGACAACGTCCAACTCTTATGCCCCTGCTTCATGAGTTCCAGCAACCGCATCGCGCGCTCGCGATGAAGCAGGAAATTTTCATCCATCACGAAAAACGAATGCACTTTCAGCTCTTCTTCCATCTGGCTCATGACGGCAAATAATTCATCCCCGGTCTCGAAGAAGTTGATGAACTTCCCTTTGCCGCCAAAAAAAGCCGAGGTCGTGCAGAAGTTGCATCCCATGGGGCAGCCCACCGAGGGAATAATGGTGGCCGCGGTCGAACCCTCGCGCTCCGGCAGGCGTATGCCCATAATCCGCGTTCGCATCCCGGAAACGATCGCCGGATGCCGGATCGGTGCGTTTTCGTCCTCGCCCAGATAGCGACGCATCCAGGCCACGCCTTCCCCGCGCACGATGTGGTCGGCGTCGATCATCGATTCGATTCCTGGAATGGCGGCGACGTGCCCGCCGATGACAATCGTCGAATCCGGCGAGAGCCGCCGTATCATGCGGCACATCTCCCGCACCTTGCCCAGGTTTACGATGATCGAAGAAATTCCGATAACATCGTAATGCTGAGCCCTGATCTCTCGCGCAAAGTCGTCGCGCGTGGGAAAATCGAGCACCGTGCACGGCGCCGAAATATTCGCCTGGATTAACATGATGCCCCAGGAACGGTGAAACATCCGCAGCGAGAAGCTGCCTTGCGCTCGCGTGACCTGGTTGTGATAAAGCTCCATCGGATTAATGGAGCGGCTGCCGAATTCGTCGTCCCGCGCGTATGGCCCGAAGACCGAGCTCAGTAGAATGCGCGCGGCCGTACCCTTGGGATGTTTTTCGAAACTACGCGCAGAGATTGTAGGAATGCCGATGTTGCTCTCAACGGTGCTGGCCTGAGTTTCCACTTCTTCTCATCATCCATTCTCCCCACAATGCCGTTGTTCCAATCGTAGTTGCCCAGCCCATCTTCAGGAACCCTCAGCACAGCGATAAAACAAAAAAATTACAATCAGTCGGTCACTGTTCCAAGGTAATGACCATCCATCCTGCAGGCCAACTTGAACCGCAGTTGCCATCTGGCCTAGAATCGCAGCGCCATGGGATCAGAGCCATTAGAGATCGAGCGCGTGGATCGGGGAGTGCTGAGCTTTCGCGGTCCACTCACGATGGAGAACGCGTCTCACTTCATGAACGCCGTGCGGCGCGAGACTGCTCCCACCATGATTCTCGACTTGACCGGCGTGCCCTATCTCGATTCTTCCGGCTTGGGATCGTTGGTGAGCGCCTGCACTTCCTGCGCCAAGTCCGGGCGCCGCATCGCTCTCACAGGCGTAAATCGCCGGGTCTTGAAGGTATTTGAAATTACCAAGGTGGAACAGATTTTCCTGATGTTCCCCACGCTCGACGAGGCTATCGAAGCGTTCACCAATGCCGGCACAGCTTAAGAGTTCCCGTTTCGCCGCGAACTCCGTCAAAACCTCAGCGCCCTCTGCGTTGAGCTTTTTCTAGCGAGGGCCGCCGGGAAGTGCGTGGAGAACAGGAAAGTTCGCATACCGCACCTCATGCTTAACTGGATCGTTATCGGCATCGGCGACATCACCAAACGCCGCGTCATTCCTGCCATTCAGGCCGAGCCGCGCAGCCATCTCTATGGTTTCGTAACCGGCGATCCCGCCAAAGCTGCGCCTTTCAACGCGCGCACCTGGCCCACCCTCGACCAGGCTCTCGCCGATCGTGACGTGCAGGCCGTATACGTCGGCACCCCGGTTTTCCTGCACGCTCCGCAAACCATGCAATCCCTGCGCGCCGGCAAGCACGTGCTCTGCGAAAAGCCCATGGCGATGAACGAAGCCGAAGCCTGCTCCATGGTGAAGACCGCCGAAGAAAGCGGCAAGACCTTCGGCATCGCCTACTACCGCCGCTGCTATCCCAAAGTGCAGCGCGCCAAGCAACTGCTCGCTGCCGGAGTCATCGGCCAGCCGCTCTATGCCGAACTCACCAACCACATGTGGTTCGACGGCACTGGCTACCGAGGTTGGCTCTTCGATCCCGCCAAAGCTGGAGGCGGACCGCTGTTCGATATCGCGTCACACCGCATCGACGTGCTGAATTTTCTTTTCGGACAGCCGCAGCGCGTCGCCGCCCAGCTCTCGAATGCCGTGCATCACTATGCCGTCGAAGACAACGCGACCGTGATGATCGAATACGCCAACCACGTCCGAGGACTCGTCGACGTGCGCTGGAACTCGAGAATTGTCCGCGACGAATGCCGCATCCGCGGCACCGACGGCGAAATGGAAATGTCGCCCCTGAATGGCCCCGACCTGATCTATCCCGGCGGCCGCGAGAATCTGCCCGTACACTCCAACGTGCACCTTCCTACCATTGCCAACTTCATCGATGCGATTGAAGGCAAATCCGCGTTGCTGGCCAGCGGTGCCTCTTCTTACTGGACCGATTGGGTCACCGAGCAGGCCGTCCGTTCGTCCAAAAGCGCCACGCGATCATAGCCCCCGCTGATCGCAGGGAGCGTCTCGGGCGAAAATGTGACGCCTCTGTGTTCCCCTGTAGCCTCTGTGGTGTACGGTTTGTACCGGAGGCACCGGAGTGAGATTTTAGCCCCCAGGGCCGTCGTTCGAAACATACTGCTCGAGCGATTCCAGTTCCCGGCTCAAATCATCTACTCGCCACTCCAGCAGATTCCGGATCGAAAGAATTCCCAGCAGCTTTCCATTGTCATCCGCCACCGGTAAATGCCGGAAGTGCCGTTCCAGCATGATCGTCAATGCCTCGCCCGCGCCCGTCTGGCGCGTCGCCATTTCCACCGGCGTGGTCATCAATTCACGTATTGACGTGGTTGCAGGGTCCAGCCGCGTCAGCGACATCTTCCGCAGCACGTCTCGCTCGGTGAAAATCCCCGCCACCCGGAATTCGCTGTCCACCACCGCCACCGCCCCAACGTGGTGATCCAACATCTTATGAATCGCATCGGCAACCGTCGCTTCTATATCCACCGCCGCAATCTCTCGGTCGCAAAGTTCCAGCACGCTCATGCACACCTCCTCTGGCCGACCGCCGGAACCGGCTTCGAACCGGCTCAAACCAGATTGACGCATTATGCTCACGCCGGAACGCTTGTCAAGATAATTTGCCGCAAGAGAGTCGCCGAACAAGAAATTTCTGAGCTGGGGTCTTGGGCATAGGTGTTCGGTCTTAACACAATTGATCGAGAAGCCGCTCGTTCCCAATGCCGAAACCTGAGACCGAATCCCGTCCCTTACTTTGGCCGGAAGACTTGCCCATCCTTCATCACGAAATCGACATTCTCCAGCACCTTTATATCGCGCAGCGGATCGCCATTCACCGCGACTACGTCGGCATACGCGCCCGGAGCGAGCACGCCGATCTTTCCCTCCATGTCGAGCATCACAGCCGCCCGCGACGTTGCGCTCTGGATCGCGTCCATCGGTGGCATGCCGAACTCGACCATGCGCGAGAACTCCTGCGCGATGGGCTCCGTCCACGGAATTCCACCCATATCCGTCCCAAAAACAATCTTCACGCCTGCCTTCATCGCCTTCTTGAACGACACCTCGTGCACCGACGCCCGCAGCCGGTCGCGCTGCCCGCCCGGGGTGTCCGCGGGAGCCCAATCCGTGTAGTAAACCGCCAGCGTGGGCACGTACCAGGTGCCTTGTTTCAACATCTGCGCGATCGCGGCATCGTCGAGATCGAGGCCGTGCTCAATCGAATCGCACCCGCCGTCGAGCGCGCGGCGCAGGCCGATTCCCCCATACGCGTGACAAGCGACCTTCTTGCCCCAGCCGTGCGTCTCCTCAACGATGGCGCGCAGCTCTTCCACCGTGAACGTTGGCTGTGAGACCAACTCGCCATTCTTGCCCACCCACGAGCGGTGCGTCATGTAGACCTTGATCCAATCCGCGCCGTGATCGAGCTGTTCGCGCGCCGCCTTGCGGGCCTCCACCGGCCCGTCGGCAATCTGCGCCCCCTTTGGCATCTCAAGCTCCGGAGCGTAGCCTTCCAACGGATAACCGCCGGTCGTCGAAATCGCGCGCGTCGAGACGAACAGCCGTGGCCCGGGAATATATCCGCCCTCAATCGCCTGCTTGATGCCGATATCGCCGTAGCCCGCGCCTTCGGTTTCCACATCGCGCAACGTGGTGAAGCCCTGCTCCAGCGCGCGGCAAGCCGAAACGGTGGCTCGAGCCGCCCGCAACGCCAGCGGCGCATTCAGAATGTTTGCGTCGTACCCGCCTTTTGCGGGATCTTCTCCCTGCAGAAAAATATGCGTGTGTGAATCGATGAGTCCCGGAAGCACGGTCTCCTTGGAGAGATCAATCTCATGGGCTCCGGCGGGTATCTTTGCATTCGCCGCGTCCGAGATGCTCTCAATGCGATTGCCGCGAATTACAATGACCTGATCGTGCCGCGCCGTCGCAGCCTTGCCATCGATCAAAGTTCCAGCGCGAATCACAGTCACTGATGGTGCCGGCTGATTGGCCTGTTGCCCAAACGCGCTTATGACAAATAAAAGAGATACCACGCAGAGAAGACTCTTCACCTTAGCCTCCGTTGACCCGAACGGCTTGCCGGGATGATTTGGCGGCAAGGATTCTATACCCTGAGTCCAGTAGGGTGCCCACTTCTCGCGTCTTTGACGAGAAGCGGGGATTTTAGAATGTCCCAGCAGGAGGCAGCGTGCAGTTGCGAGTGGCCACACATTCAGAGGCTGACGCGATCACCGGTCTGATCAACTCCGCCTTCAGGCGCGCGGAATCGTTCCTGATCGACGGCGATCGCATCGACCTGCCGACTGTTCAAGGCTTGCTGGAGAAAGGGAAGTTTCTGGTCACGGAGGAAAGTGGGACGCTAGCCGCCTGCGTGTATGTCGAACCAAAGGGAGATCGAGCCTACCTCGGCCTGCTCTCCGTCGATCCCCATCGTCAGACAGCCGGGCTCGGTTCCATGCTCTTGAAGGCCGCCGAGGACTATTGCCTCAACTCCGGCTGCCGCTTCATCGACCTCCAGATCGTCAATGTGCGCCGGGAACTGCCCAGCTTCTATCATCACCGCGGTTATATCGAGACCGGCACAGCTCCGTTCGTTCCCGGAATTATTCCCAAGGTACCTTGCCATTTCGTAAAAATGTCGAAGGAGTTGAAATAGCAGTTACGGCACAATTGCATCCGCCTCGATCTCCACTAGTATCTCCGGTGAAATCAGCGCGCTCACCTGCACCATCGAAGTCGCCGGACGAACCTCGCGAAAAAATTCCCCGTGCGCCTTCCCGATCTTCTCCCACTCCGCGATGTTGGTCACGTACATCCGCGTGCGCACGACATCCTGCATGCCGGCGCCGGCCTTTTTCAGCGCGCTCTCAATGTTCCTCAACGTCTGCACCGCCTGCGCGTAGACGTCGCCCACGCCCACGATCTTTCCGTCCGGCCCGGTCGCGGTGGTTCCCGAAACATGAACGTACGACCCCACCTTCACCGCACGAGAGTAACCAACGATCGGCTCCCAGGTGGTCCCGCTGGAAATGTTCTGCCTCTCCATAATTCCTCCGTGCCCGCATTCTACAAGCGTGTAGCGCCGTCGGCCCGGCGGCTATCGGGTCTCGCGTCCTCGCCCGCGGGAGCGCGAACCGGGAAATACCGTGAAGAGCACACAGTTCCCTTCTAATTAGCAGCCGACCTTCTTCAGTGCCAGCAAAAATACAGCGAATTCCGCTTGCACCTCCTTTGCTACACCCCCATGTTCTAACGTTTGCTGCGGACAACGCGTTGCATCGCCATTCCCTTCTAACGGATCAGGAAAACGAATCATGCCGATAAACAAAAGTCACTTGCGTTCCCACAGCAAACTAGAGTATCTACTCACGCAGGTGGCTGAAACTTCGTGGTGGGAGCGGAGTTCGGAGGGCCTAAAATGATCCCGGAATCGCATCCGTTGCAGGATTTGTTTCAGGATTTAGTCGGACGTCACTACGCGGAAGAGATTGGCATTCGCGATCCCCAGATCGTCGCCTACGTCTCTCACCTGCTCGCGGAATTCTGCGAAGCCGATCAGCTTTATAAAGTTCATGACGCCTGCAATCGCCCCCTCGCCGATGTGGGCGAAATGCTGCTCGAATCCGATCCCGTCTACGGCCCCGCGCCCTCATTCGACCGTGAGCGCCAGGTTCGCAAACATATCGGCGATTTCACTTTGTTCTTTGCCGGAATGTTTCCCGAAAGCATCAATCATTTCCGCCT
>DASYYT010000233.1:0-7355 GCA_035949755.1 Candidatus Sulfotelmatobacter sp. | reverse complement strand
TCGCTGCGCTGCGCTCCGCATTTTGTGCAGAACGCATCGCGTTCGCTGAGTGCTGCGCCGCATTGATTGCACGTAGTTGCCATCTCAACCTCCGCTCACGGAAGCATCGCAAGCGAGCCAGTCATTTTCCGGGCTAGGTGTTCTCCGGCTTGCCAACCATTCTTCGAGTTGCCAAGCGTCCTGCGGCTGCAAACCATCCTCCGACTTGCCAACTGTTTTCCGGCTCGCCAAACCGTTGTTCGCCTTGCCCACAACTCTCGAGATGGCCAGCCGGTGTCCAGCTCATTTCTTGATTCGAGCTATTTCAAAGTGCCGCTTGTGCACGCCATCCGGCAAAGTGATTCCTTCATCCAAAACGAGCTTCACGGCGCAACCGTCCTGGCCCATCCAGACCGTTCCCTTGTCATAACTCCCCGCGCCGAAGAGCATCTCGATTGTGTGCTGGTCCGAGGAGTTGGCGCTGGCGGTATCAATGGAATACTTCGTTGCCGGGTAGCCGTTCACCGCCTCCGAGCCGCGGCCGACAATCGCGGACATGTCTTCCAGAGCGGCAAGCCTCCCAGTCATGCCAGTGAACTCGAGGCTGGACAGGCTCAACAGGGCGGTGTTCCAACTGTTCGCGTCGGAGCGCACAGCATGGAGCGAATGGGACCCGTCCGTATTCTTAAACACGATATCGACGGCTTGCGGGGTGACATCCGCTTCGTCATCGAGCGAACGGGATTCATCCGCGTACTTGTAGGAATAATGGAAGGATTCCGCCGGCTTTTCGACGTCGCCGAGCATGCATCCCACATCAATGTGATGGCCCGGGCTGTCCGCATCCTGGGCGTTCGAGGAGTCAGATTTTGGGCCGGAAGTGCATCCACATAAGGCCAGGAGCGCCAGCGCGGAGACGCCCGCAAGAACGCCCCGCAAGAAAAATCTGTGATTGGTCATCTCACTTCCCCTCTCCTGTTCCGCGGGTTCCCTGCGGCACTGATTTCTACCGCAGGCTTTTCTGTTCTCATGGCCTGTCACTTCTTGGGCATGCATCCCTGAATAGATGGGATTGCTGATACTCCTGACTTCTTGAAGACCTCGACGCCTTTGTCCGGCGGTACGGAACCGCTGATGGAGCCGAGCATGTCTTTGTCAATGCCTGCTTGAACCAAGTAGTTCTGGTAATACTGCTGGCACGGAACCGGGCTGAGCAGCCCCGCGCCCATTAGGCCCTGGCCGGCGTAAGCCACTGACGCGACCCACTGGACATAAGCGGCGCGCGGCAGCTTGAAGTAATCGTCCGGCTGAGGGTACTTGACGTTAACGTTGTGTTTACTGGCGTACGCCGCGCTCAGCTGCCCTTCCAGGCCGTCCGCGAGGTCCGCGCCTTTCGTGTTCAAGGCGCTGGGCAGCCGGTTGGCCACAGCCCAGAGAAAGCTATCCTTGCTGAAGGTCAAGGCAAACTTCGGCGCGTTGATGGCCACCACTGCGCCGTGTGGCGCTTTAGCGGACGAGGTCGTGCTCGATATATCGGGTGTTGCGTCGAGAGAATTGTTAACTGCCGAGGAGCCGTCTATGCCTCCCTCACCTTTGTAAGTAATCTGAAAATGACCCTTCGCGGCGGCCTTCTCTCCAAAACCGGGCTTAAAAATAAGATTGGCGTAAATCTGAAAGAGAAAAGGAATGTCGTCCGCCTTATCGTCCACGAGCCCGGAATACAACGGCGACATTCTGAGGCGCGATTCTCCAATGCCCTGCCCGGAGGCGGTGGTCTGGGCCATCCACTCAACGTCCAGGGTGCCGTCAGTTGGAACCGTGAAGGTTGCTTGCTGGAGCCTGGCGCTGTGGATTACCACTAGGAAGTTGTAGCCGCCGTTCACCTGCCCCTTGCCGGTAACGCTGGCCGACAGCCCATTGTTTTCTTTGAACGCGGTGAAGGAGTAGCTGGACGCCGAACCAGTCGTACTGTATTTCCATGGCTGCTCTCCCGGACTCTGCTCGTGATAGGGCTCCGCGGTGTCCGCCCACGGGTTGCCGGAACTGTTTGAGCCGCCTGGCTCCGTTGCGGTCTGTGGCGTTTCTTTAAGAATCTGCAACGTACCGTCGTTTATGAAATCGGTGAGCGAAGCGGAACTCACTCCCACCGCGATCTCGGGTGAAGGAGTGTTTACCTTTTTGACTGCTCCAACCTTGAGGACGCCGAGTTTTTTGATATACATGACATCTCCTGCGGCCAAGCTGTTAGCGCAGACGGAGGGTTTGAGGAGAAGCACCTGGGCATCGTGGCTTACGCCCAAAATTGCGTAGGGGTCGATGCGAATGGCGTTGCTCGTGTAGCGAGATGGTTGGCCATTATTCTTGCCGACGGTAACCGGAGCGCTCGCGCTGGCCCCCTCCCAACTGGCCGTGATATTTCCTGAAACCGGGGGATGAGATGGCGACATTGAGCACGGAGATAATGCCGGAGCCTTCGCAATGAACGTCGCCGGAGCGCCCTTTATTTTCACGCTGGCCGGTACGCTCACGCCGCTGGCGCCGAGAAGCACGGTTGCTCCGCCCTTCGGGATATGGCTCAACGTCACTCCCCACGTCGCGGAGCTTCCCCAGTCCATGGGGCCCGTTGGTTTTTGGGAGAAGTATACGGTCACGGGATTCACTTGGAACGAAGCCTTCCCGGAAACCGAAGATCCGCCCAACTGCGCAATGATTTTGACTTGTTTGGATGTCTTGACGTTGGTCGTGGCCACGGTGAACGTCGCTGATGCCGCTCCCGCGACCACCTTCACGCAACTCGGCATGCTTGCCGGGACACTGCTCTTTGACATGGCGGGGTGCGTACACGGCGCCATGATCAGACTCGTGCCGAATCCGAGATGAACTGTTACCCCGCCCGCCGGAGCTGGCGGGCTCAGTTTCACCGTTCCTTTGTTGGAATCCCCTCCAAACACACCGGCTTGGCTCATGGTCACAGTAATTGTTGCCGTTCCGGCGCCAGCTCCTCCTGCACCGCCCGTTTCTCGCGCTCGAGCGAAAGGCCCGCCTTGCGCTGTCAATAGCAGAAGAGCTGCAGCAGTCGCGCCGCGAATCAATGACCGGCGTTCTCTCTCGTTGCGCCACATAGTCCACCCTCCGTTTTGTTTACTATCGCGGTGCTTCTGTTCCGCGCCCTCGACTATTTCTGTGTCTGTGAACCAAGACCCGCCGCGACGTCTGCAAGAATTAGTGCACCTGCTTCGCCGCAATGTTTCCGATCCAGGGAATGCGAAACTCGCGCTCGCTGTAGGCCTGAAACATCATGAATAGCCAGAGCGCAAAAATTCCCAGGCCAAAGAGCCAATCGAGCGGCAAAGCCACGGTGAGCACCCAGAAACCCGCGATACTCATCAGAATTGACACGATGATGCTCCAGACAATCGCGACTGCGACGATTGCCACGTTGAGAATGATCGATTGAATGGCGTGAAAGCGAACAAAGCGGTTGTCTTTGTAAGGCGCCAGCACCAAGAAGAGCACTCCGGTAATCGCTCCCAGCGCGTAGGAAAGCGCCGCCGCGAGATTCATGGTGAGCCCCGGCGCGCTCACAGTTCCGGCGGCTGCGGCGCCCGGAACCGGGCCGCCAACGGCCACCGCCGGGGCGGCGGCCACCGAGACATTTGCAGGCGCTACCGCGTTCGCCTGTGTCCTGGGCTGTCCGCACGCTCCGCAGAACGCGCTGTCTTCCGCTACCGCCGCACCGCACTTCGCGCAATTTGCCATGTCAAACTCCTTTCCTTGTGCTCATTCTTCTTGCAATCGGCCGTGGTCCTTGGAACTCTTCTTGACCCAAGCTACTTTTTCGTGACGTTGCCCTCGAAATGCGTCTTTTTGACGCTCCCGTTTTTGCCGTCCTGCTCGAAATCAATTGCGTATTTCACCAGGCATCCCCTGTCGGCCGTCACCCAGGCGGATCCCACGATTGAATAGTTCTTGACCGCCATCAGCGATTCGAATGTGGTCTTTTGCGCCGGCGGCTCGTTCGCCGTGTCAATCGAGTACTTAATCGCGTTGTAGCCGTTCACCTTTCCTGCGCCCGCGGGTTTCGCAGCGTCTTGCGCGGCCACCAGCTCTCCGTGCCAGGGCACCGGGCCCATCACGTCGAAATCGAGCTCCATTTCCGACATCTGCGCGCGCGCTAGATGTTTCGAGCTTGTGGAGGTTTGTCCGGCACTCATCTCGCGTTTTGTATAGTCAATCGTGGCCGGAGTTACATCCGCCTCGACGCTCGATGCGTCCCGCGGGGAGGATTTCTCCGCGAACGATAAATGGAAAGGCCCCGGCGAGTTCTTGATCATTTGCTGCAGGCAGATGCTTGCGTCCGTAGGGCTGAACTCATTGGGGCTGGGCCGGCTCACGGAAACAGCGCTCGTGGCGCTTCCCGCGGCGGTGTTATTCGCCCCGAATTTGCACCCTGAGACGAATACCAGCGCTGCGGCCATCGCTATGCTCATCGCGCACCTCAGAAATTGAAATTCCCGCTTCATCGCTGCTCACTTTTCGCGCAAGAATGCTCTTCGGAATTTGCCCGCCGCTAGCGTTCTCCCAGGGGCAGGCAATCGCCGGTCCGCCTACCGCTCACCATGAACTTCAGGGAAACTCCCTGGTTCCCCTTGGGCGTCACCGTTCGTATGACCGAAAATCCGCCGTCGCTCAAAGTCCCCTCGACGTGGACGGTCCGGTTGGAGCAGTCGGCGTCGTAAGAGACTTGTCGATTCGCGGTTCTTAAGTTCCTCACCGAACACGCGTCTTCCTCTTTCGGCGTGGCGACGACCCGGTCATCAAAAATCTTTTCCGGATTGTTCAAATCCCGCGGCCGAATGCAGCGCGTGGCGCTGCGGGATTGGTTCTGCCGCTGATCCTGGACTTCATAGGTGACGGTCAGTGCGTACTTGCCGGGCTTGAGTTTCAAATCCACAGTGGCCGCCGCAGCGAGCGCGCCGAATAAACCAGCGAGCGAAATCACAACAGTCATTTTGAAAGCGCTATTTCGCGTCATAACTCCGCGGTCCTTCATCGCTGCTTTCCTTCCATGTACCTACTGCGCGGTGTCGGACACTTGAAACGTCCATACTGTGTCGAACATCAGACCAGGGCCTTGCCCGCGGGCGACGTCTCCGCCGGAGAATTTTTCGTTTTTGGAAACGGGCCGCAGCACGACCGCATATTCCCCCGGCAAAAGCGCTGTCTGAGGTGAGAGCTGGTATTCGCCTTCCGCGGTTTTTTGCAAATTGACGGCGACGCGATCCTCGACGAACGACGAATAAATCTTCCAGTCCGCCGCGTCATGCGAGCGCACGTCTTCTTTGCCCTGTGTTGCCCCAACGAGCCGGCAGGTGTTCTGCGCGGGGGTCAGCTTGACGATTTCCGGCGCGAACTCCCTGGGATTCACGCCCGGCGCCTTTGCAAAGTTCACGGAAAAGGATGGCGTGGCCGTCTGCAGCACATTGGCCGATGCGGGTCCCGGGACGCCCCAGACGTACGTCACTGTTGGCTGGCGTCGCGCCATCATTCCTCCAAAAATGCCTCCCGCTTGCATCACCGCGGAGCCGCCCACGCCGTTGTTTATGTGCGACGCGGCGCTCCAGGACGCGTCGTTGACACCCGCCTGAATTCCTTCGGTTACTGCTGAATCGCCAGCCAGACTGGCCAGCGATTGCGGCTTGTTTTTTGTCTCGGCCAGTTGCGTTTTTTCGAGCGGCAGAGCCTGCGAGGTGCCGTTTTGGACAAGCGCCACGGTGGGCATCAGCCATTTCGGGCCTGGCGCAGCAGCGGGCGCTGCAGTGCCGGCTCCGGCATCAGCAGCATTCGCTGGAGCCGTAGCGGTCCCGCCACCATTGGCCGCCTTCTGCGCCGCCAAGATGGCATCCAATTCATTCTTCGTAACGCCAGCCTTCTGGAGGGCAATCAACCCGTCCGGCGAAATGTCGTAGTTCGCGGGACTGGACTGAATCGCGGCAATCACCACCGACTCCGAGAGCCCCGCCTGCGCCATCTTGATCACGCCGTCATTCGTCAGCTGCTTCTGCGTTTGTTGGGCACCGACCACCGGCACAACGGCAAAAATCACCGTCAGAATTGCGAGCCGCGCTGCTTTTTTCACGAGCATCATTTCCTCCTTTGCTTTATCGCATCCCATCGCTCGGAGTAGAGCTAAAACCGGTTTCAAACGTTCCCCGTCTTCGAGTTAGTTTGGAAGCTTGAAGGAGAGGCCTCCTTCGTATCCGTAAATCTCTGTCTGACCGTCGGCGCGGGTCACCAGAAGCTCGGCAGGAAAAACTTTGCCCGGCAATGAAATGGTACCGGCATCAAAAGTCGCACTGTGATGGAAGGTTACGACGATGGCGTTGTCGCTCCAGGAATTGATGCTGGCATCTACGCCCAACAAATGACTGTTGGGAGGAAACATCCAGATGGACACGTTATAGTAGTTTGGCTGAAATGCGAGCGACTGCGGCGAGCTTACCGGCGTGGTCCTCTTAACCAAAGGAGGGTTGCCGAACGAGCAGCCCAGGATTGTATATTGCTGCTCGACCGTCAGTGTGACACCGCCGCTACCGCTGGAAGCGCCGCCGGATACTCCCAACACCCGGAACGCGGGATCCTTTGCGCAGGCGCTGGCTACAATCACGGCATTGTTAGGGGACGCGAATGGGGTGCGCACCATGGCGGCAGAGGCCGGTGCTACTGCAGTTGCTCCAGCTTGCTGCGTAAGCGCTCCTGACATCGGCGAATTCCCCGGGGAATTCATCGTCTGGCTTGGGCCAAGCCCCGCCGGGGACGCAGTCCTCTGGACTGCCACTTGTGCGGGGACCGTGCTTCTGCGGTCCAGCATCGTTTGTTGTGAGCCCAAAGCCGGAAGCATTGCTTTCGGGGGGTACGGCTGTGGGTTTAAATCATCCGCCTTGGCTGCCCCTCCAATTCCGGACGGTTGGGTACCCGGGACGCTGACCGGACCGCTTCCGTGTCTTATCATCTCCTGCTGGACTTTCGGACTCACTCCTGCTTGCCTGAGTGCAATGAGTCCGTTGGGGGATAGATCGAATTTCGCCGGGTTCACTCGAATGAAAGCGATGATCCCCGGCTCGGGAACTCTGGCTTTCACCATCCGCACTACACCATCATTCGTGAGCACGCTCGACTGCAGGGCACCAAGAGCGCCCGCACCGCTGCCGCCCCCTGTAATTGACCGGAGGCCAGAGCCGCCAGGATTAAGTGCAGGGTTCAGCCCAGAGCCGGTACCACCACCAGAACCGCTGCCACCGTTAGCTGCCGGTCGGCCCGTGCCGCACGCTCTCGCCATCACTCTCCGCGGGATGTAGATGACAAGGTCTGGATTG
>DASYYT010000232.1:0-5721 GCA_035949755.1 Candidatus Sulfotelmatobacter sp. | reverse complement strand
TATGAAGTAACGCGCCTAGGGTTCAAGTACAACATGACCGATATTCAGGCGGCCATAGGATTACATCAGCTTCGCAGGCTCCCGCAGTTCCATGCCAGACGGACCAATATCGCCCGGCGTTATACAGAGGCATTTTCGGAGGTCGCACAGCTCGAGACGCCTCCCGAGCGCGAGTATGTCCAGCACGCCTGGCACCTCTACAGCCTGCGGCTGAACCAGGAGTGCATCGGCCTGTCGCGCAACCAGTTCATCGAAGAGCTGAAGGCGCGTAAAATCGGCACTTCGGTCCACTTCATCCCGATCCATTTGCATCCATATTACCAGCAGAGATACGGATTCAAGCCCGATGATTTCCCAGTAGCCTTTCACGAATACCAGCGCATGTTTTCACTGCCTCTTTATCCGCGCATGACCGATCAGGATATCGAGGATGTCATCTCCGCAGTCACGCAAATAGCAAAAGAGCACGCCGTTGACCCTGCCTCGGGTGAGCGCCTTGCATCGGCACAGGCTTCCGACTGAGAGCCAAATTTTTGCGTTTGCGAATAGGAAGCTTGTCGAGCCTGCCCTGCCTATTCCGGGTAGCTCCCACGGCGAGGGCGTCAAGTAACCGCTTTGAGGCCTCGGCAACGTCGCTTTCGACCCGCACAGGCTCATGGCTGGAGGACTTTATTCGGCGCTCTCTTGATGTGATTTTCGCGGCAATGGGCCTGATTTGCCTCTCGCCGCTCTTCGTTGTAATCGGCTTAGCAGTCAAGATAGAAGATGGCGGCGCGATTTTCTATTCGCACACCCGCGTGGGCAGGAACTTCTCGCGTTTTGGGCTCCTCAAGTTCCGGACCATGGTTCCCAATGCAGACCGTATGGGAGGGCCGGTGACCGTTGCCGGGGACGCGCGCGTGACCCGCACCGGCCGCTTCCTCCGCAGGTACAAACTCGACGAGTTGCCACAGCTCCTCAATGTGCTTCGGGGGCAAATCAGTTTGGTGGGGCCGCGTCCGGAGTCCGAGCGCTACGTCAGCATGTTCCATGCGCAGTATTCGCCCATCCTTCTGCATCGCCCCGGAATCACCGATCCTGCCACCCTCGCGTTTCGCGACGAAGAATCCTTGCTTCAAGGAGGCGACACCGAAGCGCTGTACATCGAAGAGATCCTTCCGCGCAAGCTGCAACTCTCCGCCAAATATCTCGAACAGCGCACGCTCGTCTCCGATATGAAGATTATCCTGCAGACCGTGTTGCGAATCGCAAGAGCTCCGGGGGCGTAAGAGGGAAAGCTCGATTCTCACACGGCAGACTTTTCAATGAGTCAAGGGGCAGAGCATACGGGTGTGAAAAAAATCCTGGGAGGCCTTCTCAAATGAGAATCACGATCAAGCCTAGAGTCTTGTTGCGTGACATCCTACCGCGAGTGGTTGCCGATGCGGCGGCTCTGTGCACAGCGCTTTTTCTGGCATTCTCAGCCTATTTCGTCGGGTATGCGGTCTACTGGAAGAACTTTCCCAATCAGGGCCGGATTCAATCGGCTTTCAAGGTCCTCTATTTTCAGAACATTGTCCTGCTGGTAGCCATTGGCATCACGATTTTCGCGCTGTCGGGTTTTTACACCAATGCTCGGACCTACCGCAACCGTTACAAGCTGCTGGTGATCGCCAATGCAGTGACCTGGACGTTCCTTGTTGAAGTGCTGCTGTACACCTACGTACTCAGGATCGATGTGGTGCCCCGCGGCGTGATGCTGCTTGCTTGGATGTTTTCACTCGTCATGATTGCGGGTAGCCGCACGCTCAAGGATTATGTGACCGAATCCTACTCCATTTCGCGCAAGCCCGTCGAGGGCGAGCGGGAGATCAAGAACGTTTTGATTATCGGTGGGGCGGGATACATCGGATCGGCGCTAAGCCGCCAGCTTCTTGAGGCAGGCTACAGGGTCCGCGTGCTCGATTCGTTGATGTTCGGCGACGGCGCAATTTCCGGCCTCCTCGGGCAGCCTAGTTTCGAATTCCTGCGCGCCGACTTTCGCCACGTCGAGTCCCTGGTCAAGGCCATGCGCGGGATCGATGCGGTGGTGCATCTGGCGGCGATCGTCGGAGACCCGGCATGCACGATCAAAACGGACCTCACCACCGAAATCAATTACGCAGCGACGCGCATGGTCATTGAAGTATGCAAGGGCGCTGGAGTAAGCCGCCTTCTGTTTGCCTCCACCTGCAGCGTCTATGGCGCCAGCGACTTTCTGATGGATGAGCGCTCCGCGCCCAATCCCATTTCTCTCTATGCGCAAACGAAGCTCGATTCCGAGCGCGCCTTCCTCGCGGCCAAGTCTCCTACGCTTCACCCGACGTGTCTGCGGCTGGCAACCGTGTTCGGGCTGTCGCCACGGCCGCGCTTTGACTTGGTGGTGAATCTTCTTACCGCTCGCGCGGTTCAAGACGGGAAGATTATGATTTTCAACCAGGAACAATGGCGGCCGTTCATCCATGTCAATGATGTGGCGCGGGCATTTGTTTGTGCGCTCCAGGCACCGGCAAAGACTGTTTCCGGAGAGATCTTTAACGTGGGCTCCTATCAGCTGAACTATTCCCTCGGGCAGGTCGCCGAGAAGATTCGCGAATACATTCCGTCGGTTGAGATTGAATATAAGGAGAACCCGGACATGCGAAACTACCGCGTCTCTTTCGATAAGATTCATTCGTATTTGGGTTTTGTCTGTCAAACCGGGCTGGAAGAGGGAATCGAGGAGATCAGGAAGACAGTAGCGAGCGGGCTTGTGAAGGACTACCGCGACAAGGTGTTTTCGAATTATGAATACCTTCTCGGTGCAAGAGATGAGCTTTTGAGGAGCGAGCCCAGCGTGCTGCTTTTTTCGGTTCTCGAACCTGCCGACGCGGCCCCGCCTCAAACAGTTCCCAAGGCCATCGGTGCTGCGGCTAGTTCTTGACCGCTCTTTGAGTTCGCGCTCCAAAACTGGTTCGCCGGATGCGTCGCTCGCTAGCCGAAAGTTGAAACGAGTGAGGCCGTCCTCAAACCAGACCCACCTGCTTCCGAGAGGGGAAGCCAGGATAGTCAACCCCATGACCCGCTGGGTGAATGGAGTGCGAGGGGGCCTCTGTCTCAAGCAGAGGCCCTTTCCCTTCCAGCGAGACATTAAGAAACGATGCGCGCAAGGGTTTGTCGGTTGCAGAGCGCCGCTTCAAGATGCGCTTGGGTTTGCGAGGCGAATGGGCAACTCTGCATTTTCCTCCATGGTTGACGTGGCGATGGACGCCAGCAGCAGAAAAAGCAACGCGTTCGCCGGGATGTGCAGGTTGAAATCGACGAAGCTGTGAAGCAGCAGCCCCGCGCACGCGGCGAGCGCTCCGGCGTAAAGCGACCGAGCGGTACGCCCTTCGGCAGAGCGCAGATTCTGTAGCACCCGCCAGACGAGCAGTCCCACAAAAGCAACTCCGCAAAGCCCTCCCGCCAGTCCCATGTCCGCCAGAAGCTCCAGATAATCGTTCTGCGCGTGGTCGACGACGAGCCCGTCATAGAAGCTCTCATATTTCGGATAGGCGACCACCAAAGTCCCCAGTCCCGTGCCGGTCCACGGGTGGTGAACGAAGACATGCCAGGTGTCCCGGTACATTGACACCCGGCGGTCCCGGGAGATCTCCCCGGGCGTGAGCTGCTCGAAGCGCGCTACCGCTTCGCTCACTCCCAGCCAGACGACGAAGACGCCCGCGACCAGCGCTAGCGCCGTTCCGGCGATCAGCTGTCTGCGCCCGACGCGGCGGGCGCGCGAGAGGAAGAGAAGCAGAAGGAACTCGAACGCGAATCCAATGATTCCGCCGCGAGACGCCGAGAGCACCAGCGTGCCGATGGGCAGCACCGTGAACAGCACGAGCAAAACCAGTTTTTCCCGGCGCCATGCGCGGAATAGAAGGAGGGCCGCTCCCAGCGGCGCGGTCAGTTCCACGAATCCGGCGAAATCATCGCGGTTGACGTAAGGCCCAAAGGGCCCTGCGCCCGATGGCAGCACGACCGACCAGTACAGCTTTCCGTTGAAGGTGAAGTGCTGGATGATGCCGAAGAGCGCAACAGCGAAGCTGAAGGTCAGAAGGAACCAGACCAAAGTTCGAACCTGGCTGGCGGTGCGGAAGGATTCGACGGTGAGGAAAAAGAGGAGAACATAGGCTCCCCATTTGAGCAGTTCGAGCTTGGTCGCATAGGGGTAGATCGAGAGGCCAAAGATCTCCTGGGCGATGGCCATGAGCCCCAGTGCGAGGAGCGGCGCGTAGAGCCAGTTCCAATGCAGCGCAACCTCGCCGCGGAGGATCGCTAGAACACCCCAAAGCAGGAAGAGCGCGGCAGCCCCAATTTCGAGAATCGCCAGGCCGAACGGCCGCACCCCTCCAAAAGCAAGCACTTCGAAAGCGATGAGCAGGCAAACCCCGCAGCGAATGGCCTTCATCGCCGACGGACCTCTGCTGCATCTCCCCTCTCCGGCGCGAGCGAGATGTCATCCACCCACACAGTTCCCCGGAGCTTGTTGTCGAACTTCTGGCTGGGGATCCTGCGGAGCGACACGGCCAGCAAATCGCTGTTCGGGCCGGTGGCGATCTCCGCCTCGACACGCGTCCACGGATGGGTGCCCAGCAGATTCGCAGTGAGCACGTGCGCTTTGGAAGGTTGGCCGAGATCATCAATGGCGAAACACACTCCGCTGTCGGTGGTAATCCCCTGGGTGCGGATATAGGCGGTAAAAAGATAGGATTTTTTCGGCTCGACAGCGACGTACTGGACGAGTTGCGAAAAGTTGAGATTGGCGCTGCCGTCAAAGGTGATTCTCATCGCCTGAATCCCCGAGTGCGCCACCGCTCGATCGAGTGCGTAGGAGACGCCCGGCACAGGCTGTTCCCGCCAATCAAAGCCCCCGCCAGCCGGCCGGTGTTCAAAGCCTCCGTTGAATATAAGATTGTCTCCGCGGTCGGCGGATTGCGGCCAATGCTCGGCCGCGAGAATCTCTTGCCAGGTTTTCTGCGCGTCGGCAACACGGTTGGCGGTGATGAGTTCGCCAGTAAGATCGAGCGCTGGTTCCATTGGAAAGGGATGGCCAAGCCGGAGCAGCCGGCTCCAAACGTGAAGCGCCGCATCCAGGTTGTTCCGCGACAAAAAGAAATTCAGCGCAGTCACGTAGTAGCTGCTTTTTTCGGGCAGCACTTCGTTGAGATCTTCGGCGTTTCCGCTCGCTTCCCAGCATTCCGAAACGGCAGCTTCGGTAAGAGACGGGTCGCTGGTAATGGCGCGCCGCATCTGGGAAAACCCCTCGGAGTTCCTCCCCTGGCGGACGAGAAAGTTTCCATACCGCCAGGCGACTGTGGCGGAAATAGGATGATCGGCCTCGGCCTTGTCGTATGCCCGGCGGGCGTCGCCCGGATTGCCACTGGCTTCGTAGGCGCTGGCCAGGTCCATCCAAATATCGTCGGAGCGAGGATTGACCCGCGCGGCGCGTTCAAGATACCCAACCGCCCGGCTCAGGTCGCCGGTGGTGAAATCGAGCAGGGCGTAGCGTCCCAGGTGATCCCAGTATTCCGCATTGCCTGGTTCCATCTTTGCCGCACGAAGCCACAAGCGCGGATCGGATGTAGCGTTCCAGCGTTCGGCGGTCCAGGCGCGAGCGGCGGCGAAGGCCAAGCCTCCGGAGACGCACAAAACTAGCAAGAGGAAAAACCACCGCCGTAA
>DASYYT010000231.1:0-4426 GCA_035949755.1 Candidatus Sulfotelmatobacter sp. | reverse complement strand
AATCATCCCAAGCTTGAGTTCGGTTGCGGCCGGACGGACCACGGCAACGTGTTTTATGTCGCAGAAGACCGCGGATGCGCCCGCATCCTTCAACAGCTTCGTGACCTGGTCGTCGTGCAGGGCGGTATCGAGCGGCACCACCACGCAACCTGACGCGATGATCCCCAGGTAAGCGGCCACCCACCGGGGATGGTTGTCGGCCAGGATGGCCAGCCGCGATCCCCGGCGAAATCCATGCTCGATGATCCACCGGCTCACCGATTCCGCCATGTGCTGCAGTTCCGAGTAGGTGCAGCTTACGATCTGGTCATGCCGCTGCAGTTCCAGGGCAACGTTGCTGGGCCAGCGCTGGGCGCATTCGACAAAGCGGTCGTAGAACGTGGGCATGCGTCGTGGGGAATATACACGAAAGCGGCGGGGGACGCAGGGGGAGGGCCCTTGCTAACATCTACCTGAAACTCCTGCTTCCAGGTTTCGCGGCTGGACGTATCCAAGGTGCTTCGCTGCTCACTCGCGGTGCATCTAATATGCTAGGCTTCTAGAGGATGGTATCTGGGCATTTCCTGCCCTTTGAAGGACTTCCAGTTTGATTAACCAACTGCTAGGCAAGGTTTTCGGCACCAAGAACGAGCGTGTCATCAAGAGCTTGATGCCCAACGTGAAGGCCATCAATGCGCTGGAGCCGCAGATCGCCCAGCTCAGCGACGCCGAACTGCGCGCCAAGAGCGACACATTCCGGCAACGCATTCAGGAGCGCCTGAGCCGCGTGATGAAAGCGCAGCCAGCCGATGCCTCGGCGCCGGAAGAAGTCGAAGACGATTTTGACCAGCAGAAGCAGTTCGAAAAGGCGGAGTACGAAGCCCTGCAGGAAGTGCTCGAGGAAATCCTGGTCGAAGCTTTTGCGGTAGTCCGCGAGGCCGGCCGCCGCGTCCTCAACATGCGGCATTTCGACGTGCAGTTGATCGGCGGCATGGTGCTGCACAGCGGCAAAATCGCCGAAATGAAAACCGGCGAAGGCAAGACGCTGGTCGCCACTCTCCCGGTCTATCTCAATGCGTTGAGCGGGCGCGGCGTGCACGTGGTGACGGTCAACGATTACCTGGCCAAACGCGACTCCGAGTGGATGGGCAAGCTCTACCGCTTTCTTGGACTGAGCGTCGGCGTTATCGTCCACGATCTGGATGACGACGAGCGCCGCGCGGCCTACGCCGCCGATGTGACCTACGGCACCAACAACGAGTTTGGCTTCGACTACCTGCGCGACAACATGAAGTTCGACATCCGCGATTGCGTGCAGCGGGGACACAACTTCGCCATCGTCGACGAAGTCGACTCCATCCTGATCGACGAAGCCCGCACCCCGCTCATCATTTCCGGCGCCAGTGAAGAATCCACCGACAAGTACTACAAGGTCAACCGCATCATCCCGAAGCTCGAAAAAGGCGAAGAACTCAGCCAGAGCGAGGTACGCGACCTGCTGGAACAAAACAAGTTTTCGCCGGAACGAAGAGAAGCGCTGATTCGCGAATTGAATGAGTCGGGCAACGACCCGCAGCGGATGATTCTTACCGGTGACTATGCGATCGACGAGAAGCACCGCAATATCACCGTGACCGATGAGGGCTGGGTAAAGGTCGAGGGACTGCTCGGCATCGGCAACATCGCCGATCCCGAGAACTGGCCCCTCAAGCACCACGTCGAGACCGCCATCAAGGCGCACGCGCTCTATCGTAAGGATGTGGAATACGTCGTCAAGGACGGTGAGGTTTTGATCGTCGACGAATTCACCGGGCGCATGATGCCGGGGCGGCGCTGGTCCGATGGCCTGCACCAGGCGATCGAGGCCAAGGAGGGCGTCAAGATCGAGCGCGAGAACCAGACCCTCGCCACCATCACCTTCCAGAATTATTTCCGCATGTTCAAAAAACTGGCCGGAATGACCGGTACGGCGGAAACCGAAGCGGAAGAATTTGAAAAGATTTACAAGCTGGAAGTGGTCGTGATTCCGACCAACCGGCAGTTGCTGCGCGTGGAGAATCCCGACGTTGTCTACCGCACCGAAAAAGAAAAATATTTTGCGGTAGCGGATGAGATTCAAAAGCTGGCCGAGAAAGGCCAGCCGGTTCTGGTGGGAACCACCTCGGTGGAAAAATCCGAGCGCATCGACCAGCTATTGAAGAAGAAAGGCATCAGGAATCACTTCGTGCTCAATGCCAAGTTCCATGAGCGCGAAGCCGAGATCGTCGCGCAAGCCGGACGCAAGGGCGCGATCACCATCGCCACCAACATGGCCGGCCGCGGCACCGATATCCTGCTCGGCGGCAATCCAGAATTTATGGCCAAGCAGGAATTAGTCAAGAAGGGAATCGCCCAGCAATTCCGCGTGGCGCAGGGCAAGATTGAAGGGCCGCAGGAAGATGGGCAGACCTCCATCTTTTACTACAACGGCAACGAGTACAACGTTCCCACCGACAAGTGGACTGAGGCCCTCAACCGCTATAAAGCCCAGACGGATATAGAGCACGATGAAGTGACCGCGGTTGGCGGATTGCACATTCTGGGCACCGAGCGTCACGAGTCGCGGCGCATCGACAACCAGCTTCGCGGACGCGCCGGACGCCAGGGCGATCCCGGTTCTTCCCGCTTTTATCTGGCTCTCGAAGACGACCTGATGCGCATCTTCGCCAAGGAATGGGTTTCGACCCTGCTGCAGAAGCTGGGCATGGAAGAAGGCGTTCCCATCGAATCGAAGATGATTACCCGCCGCATCGAGACCGCCCAGAAGACCGTCGAAGCCCAGCACTTCGAATCGCGCAAACACCTGCTCGAGTACGACGACGTCATGAACAAGCAGCGCGAGGCCGTCTATGGCCTGCGCCGGCGCTTGCTCGAAGGCACCGATCAGAAGGATCTGATTCTCGAGGATTACGTCTCAGCCATTCTCGCCGATCAACTGGAGCAGTTCTGTCCCATCAAAGCGCATGCCGACGACTGGAACATCAAAGGGCTGAAAGACGCAATTTTCACGCGCTTTGGCGTGGACTTTCTGGCGGAAGGCGTGAAGCCCGACGCGCTGAACCGGGCAGAACTCGGCGACGCGATTTTCGCCAAGCTCAAGGAGCGCTACGACGCCAAGGAGAAGCTCATCGGGCCCGAAGCCATGCGCCATCACGAGCGCATGATCATGCTCAGCGTGATCGATCAGCAGTGGAAAGATCATCTGCTCAGCATGGATCACCTGAAGGAAGGAATCGGGCTGCGCGGGTATGGCCAGCACGATCCGCTGGTCGAGTACAAGAAAGAATCCTTCGACATGTTCGAAGCCATGATGCAGCGCTTCCAGGAAGACACGGTCCGCTATCTGTACCTGATGCAGATTCTGGAACGCCCGGCGCAACCACCGCCTGAGATCACCGCCCAGTTGCTTCCGCAAGGACAAGACGGGGGTGGGGACGGCAACGGCAAGCGTCCGGCGCGCATGGTCTCAACCACCGCCGACGAACTGGAAGAGGCCTTCATGCGCCGCAAGCGCCGCGAACTGGAGCAAGCCCGCATGGCCGGAGGCGGCGGCCCGGCGCAGCAGGTGCAGCAAGTCGTCCGCGGCCAGGAAAAAGTGGGACGCAACGATCCCTGCCCCTGCGGCTCAGGCAAGAAATTCAAGAAGTGCCACGGCGCCTGAGGCGGGCAGCTCACCTCCCACCATGCCCGGCGCCGCGCTGGCAATTGCGTCAGGCGAACCATCGGGCGGCGGGATGGGTTGAGCATCGGGTCGTTTTCTCCGCGCTCTGCCGGGAACTTAAATCGATTTAACTGCTGTATTTATCTTGTTTGGAATGAGAGACTTAAGAGGAATTATTTACACAGCACTTCCAGCTCGGAAGTAGCTGCGAACTCAGTCGCTTGCCGGGAAATAGCACCATCGCTAGTGCACGATGTAGACAGTTGAGGTCTTGACTTTTCCCGCCTCAGGAAACCCCATCACTCAGACCGTGTGGATCGGCGTCCCACCGCCTTAAAAGTCATCTCGTTCGCCGAGTTGTGGCTCTCTTGCTTCCACTCCGCAAACAGCGTGGCGTAATTCTTCGTGATGTAATCCGCGGGACTCACGTCGAGCTTCTTTGCCGTCGCATCAATCCATCGCGGGGGGCCTTCGATCTCGCAGTAATCTCCGATCGGAGTCTGGTCCACGACCACCTGGCCCTTGCCATCGTTCCATTCCGCGCGCAATTTCTCATAGCGAAATGAAGGAGAATAACCCAGCGCTTGCAGGATCGCATCCATCTTCTTGCCATCGGAGACGCCGGTTTCCAACTCGACGCGCGAACTATGACGGCCGGCCTTGCCTCCGCTCTTGTGCGTGAGTTTCCACGATGATCCGTAGCTCCGCAGTCGCAGCAGTTCTTTGCGTTTCCGCAACTTTTCTCCA
>DASYYT010000230.1:0-11893 GCA_035949755.1 Candidatus Sulfotelmatobacter sp. | reverse complement strand
TGAGCCATTCAATTCCGATCAAACCCTAGCGCCGTCCCAGAGGCCCGAAGCGCCGCCGCATCGGCGGCTGTCGCTAGGGCGTCTCCGCCCGCGCAGCGTGGGCTGGCAAGACTCCCCCTGAATGCCGCGGGGGCATCCTCCACAGACTACCAAATAGATGGCTTCGGTCCCGCTCCGGATGGAAAAGCTTTGCAATGGGATAATGGAGCAGGTGGCCCTGGGCATCTACATTTCCGTGCCGTTCTGCCGCACCAAGTGCAGCTACTGCAATTTCGCGTCAGACGTGTTTTCGCGCGCGGTGTTTGAACGCTACGTCGATCGCATATGCTTCGACATTGCCGATGCCCGTGCCACGGCCCAAAAGATGGGCGGCCTCATCGAACCAGATGTGGACTCGATTTATCTCGGCGGCGGCACTCCCACGGTGCTCGATCCGGCTCAGTTGATCAGGCTGTTCGATGCAGCGCGAGCAGAATTCTCAGTACAAAGGAATGCTGAGATCACGGTGGAGTGTGCGCCCGGCACGCTCTCTCCCCTCATGCTGCAGACGTTGATCCAGTGCGGCGTGAACCGTGTCAGCCTGGGAGTGCAATCGTTCGTGGATGCCGAGGCCGCCGCGGTCGGCCGCCTGCACAAGCGCGTCACCATTATGGACGACATCGCTCGTCTGCGCGCTGCCGGCATTGCCAATATCAACATCGACCTTATTGCCGGACTACCGCACCAGACCGCCGCTTCCTGGCAGGAGTCGCTGAATCAGACCATCGCGACAGGCGCCCCGCACGTCAGCGTCTACATGCTCGAAGTGGACGACGACTCGCGCCTCGGCCACGAGTTGATCGCCGGCGGCGCGCGCTACCACGCCCATTTCGTGCCCAACGACGACGTGGTCGCCGATTTTTATCTGGTCGCATGCCACTCTCTGGCAGCGGCCGACATCCCGCAGTACGAGATCTCCAATTTCGCTCGCCCCGGCTCCGAATCCCGGCACAATCTCAAATACTGGACCCGCCAGCCCTACCTCGGCCTCGGTGTAGATGCGCATTCGATGCTGCCCGCGGTGGACCAGGGGACAAACGCAGTACGATTTGCTACGGCGGACGTTTTGGAAAAATATGTCTCCGGCTCGCCCCTCCGGAGAACTGAAATCTCCAACGTCAACGCCTTAGAAGAATTTTTTTTTCTTGGTCTGCGGCTGAATCGTGGGGTTGATCTGGCCGTCATAGATCCTGCCTTCGCACAACTCGCGCTCGACAATCTGCAGCCCACCATCGCGGAACTGGTTCAAAGCGAACTGCTCCAGAAAGATGGCACCATTCTTCGCCTCACGCCTCGCGGCCGCCTGCTTTCCAATGAGGTTTTTGAGGCGTTCCTCGCTCCCACCGCTGCGTCCGCCCGTGGCTGAATGCCGGGCGTATAATGGCCTCGGACTGCGAACGCTGCTGCCGGAAGAGTGTTTGCAGGTCAATTTGCCAGACCATCCGGTCGGTTGGGTGGGATCAGGAAACACGCGGAATTGCCAGTGTTCACGCGGTTTCTACCACCTCTCTCCTTTCCCCTCCGGGCGTAACTTCTTCCTCTAACAGGGCTATGCTCTAATCAAAGTTTTGGAGCTGATGTCGCCCCTTGGTGCGGCGTTGGCAGGCGCAGCGTCCGCGTGTTTTGGAGGACCTTTGGATTTCTTACTGAACGAAGAGCAACTGCAATTAAAAAAGAGCGTGCGTGAGTTCGCCGAGCGCGAGATCAAGCCCAACGTCATGAAGTGGGACGAAAGCGGCGAGTTCCCACTGGCCACTATCAAAGAACTCGGCAAGCTGGGCATGATGGGCATGGTTTTTCCTCCCGAGTACGGCGGCGCCGGCATGGGCTACGTCGAGTACGTCACCGCCATCGAGGAACTCTCGCGCGTGGATGGCTCGGTCGGCATCATCGTTGCGGCCCATACCTCGCTTTGCAGCAATCATATTTTTCTCGCCGGAAATGAAACGCAGAGGAAAAAATACGTCAGCAAGCTCGCCACGGGAGAATTCATCGGCGCTTGGGGATTAACCGAGCCCTCATCCGGATCGGACGCCGGCAGTGCCCGCATGACCGCTGTCCGCAAAGGCAATCAGTGGGTGCTGAACGGCACCAAAACTTTTTGCACTAACGGCCATTACGCCGACGTCGTCGTGGTACTCGCGGTCACCGATAAGACCGCGCATACCCATGGAATTTCCGCGTTTGCAGTGGAGAAGGGCACCAAGGGTTTCCGGGCTGGCAAGAAAGAAAATAAATTAGGCCTGCGCGCCAGCGATACCGCCGAATTGATCTTCGAAGATTGTGTCATCCCCGCGGAGAACCTGCTCGGCGCAGAAGGCCAGGGATTCGCCGACGCCATGCGCGTCCTCGACGGCGGCCGCATCTCTATCGCCGCCCTGTCGCTGGGCATGGCCGAGGGCGCCTACGAAGCCGCGCTGAAATACTCCAAGCAACGCCGCCAGTTTGGCAAGGCCATCAGCGATTTTCAGGCGATCCAGTGGAAGCTGGCCGACATGGCCACCGAGATCGACGCTGCCATGCTGCTCACCATGCGGGCCGCTTCCATGAAAGATGCCGGCATGAAAACCACGCAGGAATCTTCCATGGCCAAGCTCTACGCCAGCGAAGTCGCGGTGAAGTGCGCCAACGAAGGCGTGCAGATTCATGGCGGCTATGGATTCATCAAAGATTATCCGGCGGAGAAGTTTTACCGCGACGTGAAGTTGTGCACCATCGGCGAAGGCACCAGCGAGATTCAGCGACTCGTGATCGCACGTCAGTTGCTCAAAGATTAGCTGGGAGTTGAATCCAACCGCCGATTGCGATGGACGCTGACACAATTCTTTGATTGTTCAGCAGCGGGTGCGCTCGGCCCGACCGGCCGCACTTAGCTTATTCCTCAAATTTCCCAAACTACTTCAGCGCTTTTTCCAACAAAGAAGCTGTGCTCGACCCGCCTCTGGCCTTCACGAACTTGCTCATCACGGGCAGGAACTTTCCCGCCATCTCTGGCGACATCCCCAGTTTGTGGAACGCTCCCGCCACCTCTGCCATGCGGCCCATGCTTCCGGGAAGCGAGCTTTCCAGGCTGGACAACTCCGAGTTTCCTCCGGATGCCGGCGCCGCCTTCAACAAGCCGCTCATTCCCGGTACCGCCGCCGATAACTTGCTGAATTCGTCTGCGCTCAGTCGCAGTTTAGCCAGGGAGAAAAGTGCGCCCGCGCCGCCGCGCGCTTGTGGCCGCGTGATGGAGAGTTCTTTAGTGAGGCGTGAGACCAGGGAACTGGACCCAGCAGTGGCCGGGACCGATGTCTGGCCCGGGCTCTGAATTCCACCGAGGACGACGAAGGCACAAAACCAAAGTGCGATCCATACTGCTATCGATCGTGTTCGAGATCTCATTTCCTATCCTTATATCAGATAGCAGCGCGGTTGGCTGGGTTGTTCACAACCTTGCCCTTGTACCTTCGCCTCTTGCTGGGCCAGCGAGGGATTTTGATTTCGCCAGCCAGCCGCCGTTTCTCTTCATCCTGTATTCTCCGAGCCGCGAAAGAACGATCCAATATTCCCGCCAACTCTTATCGTTTTGGCCCGTTTCCCCAGCCTCGGTTTACACTGGTCGCTTGAACACCTCTTCGAATTCCGAAATCCACGCATGGGTTGACTCTCTGCGCTCGGGAGATCCCCGCGCCCTGGCCCGCGCCATCTCCACCGTCGAGAATCGCGCCGCAGGATGGTCCGATCTGCTGAAAGCCTTGTTTCCGCACACTGGCCGCGCGCGTGTCCTCGGCATGACCGGAGCGCCCGGCGCCGGCAAGAGCACGCTGGTCGATCAACTGGCTCGCATCTACCGCCAAGACAATCGCACGGTCGGCATCATCGCGGTCGATCCCACCAGTCCCTACACTGGCGGGGCCATTCTCGGCGACCGCATCCGCATGCAGGACCACTTCGCCGATCCGGGGATCTACATTCGCAGCATGGCCACGCGCGGATCGCTCGGCGGCCTGGCGCGCACCACTGCTGATGTAGCAACCGTGCTCGATGCCTCTGGACGCGACATCATTCTGGTCGAAACCGTCGGCGTCGGGCAGGATGAGATCGACATCGTTCGCCTCGCCGACATCACCGTCGTGATTCTCGTTCCCGGCATGGGCGACGATGTCCAAACCATCAAGGCTGGCATCATGGAGATCGCCGACATCTTCGTCATCAACAAAAGCGACCGCGAAGGCGCTGAACGCGTCGAGCGCGAAATCCGGGCGCTTCAAACCTTGGCCACGCGCCACGATGGCTGGACGCCTCCCATCGTGAAAACTGTAGCCAGCGAAGGCATCGGCATCCAGGAACTGGCCGCCGCGATTGCCGGCTACGAGAGTTATCTGCAAAAAGAGAACCGCGCGCTGCAAAAGAGCGTAGAAAACTGGCAGGAGCGGCTGGTCGAAATGCTTCGCGATGCCATGCTCGAAAAAGCTCGCGCCCAGCTGGGAGATGGCAGCATAGCCCGGCTGGCAAGGGACGTGGCCGAGCACAAGCGCGATCCCTATTCGCTGGTGGAAGAGATCGCCGCCAAGTTTTGACCGTGCGCTCGTCACAATGCAGCTAAGATTCCAGAGTTAAAATCATTTTCATTGTGACGAATGACCTTTACTCACGGGCCTCGAAACCGCGACAATTATGAGGGATTGGGGATGGGCCCAGGGAATCGGGAACAAAGAAAGCAACAAAGACGCCCTCTTAAGTCCTTATTCTGGAATATTGTGCGTGTAAGTCCTTTGGATCCAAGATTTTGCGAGGATAAAATGGGCTCAAGAGCAGCTAAGTTACCTGAAATCAATATTTTGAAGAATTTCGATCTATCAATTTTGTTCGCAGTGCACGCTTAATGTTTCAGATCGACCATCTCGGAATCGCGGTCAAGTCGCTCTCGGCCGCCAAGGCGATTTACGAAAAACTCGGACTCACGGTCTCGCCCGAGGAAACTGTTGAGCAGGAGCAGGTCAGGCTGGTCATGGTCCCGGTCGGCGAGAGCCGTCTGGAACTGCTTGAGGCCACCTCGGAAAATTCGACCATCGCCAAGTTCATCGCCAAGCGCGGCGAAGGTCTGCACCACGTCTGCCTGAAAGTGCCCGACTTGCCCGCAGCCGTCGAGCGGCTCAAGAAAGATGGCGTCCGCTTCGTCTCAGAAGAGATAAAAGTCGGCGCAGGCGGCCACCAATACGTCTTCGTGCATCCCGCGAGCACCGGCGGCGTGCTGCTGGAGCTGGTGCAGGGCTAGCCAGGGATTTCTGCGGATCTCCACGGGATCAATCGCAAACATGCTTCTTCTGGTCACAGACACTTCGGGCAAGAACGGCAGCGTGGGTCTGGCGCTCGCCGGTGTGCGCGCGGAAGACAAAATTCGCGTGATCGAATCCGTGCCGCTCGCCGGGGGAACTTTTTCCGCGCAGCTTGTCCCGCAGATCGCGGCTCTGCTCGACCAACATGGTTTCAAGAAGAACGACATCGGGGCATTCGTGGTGGTCACGGGACCAGGATCGTTCACTGGATTGCGCGTCGGCCTCGCCGCTATCAAGGCACTGGCGGAAATTCTCGGCAAGCCCATTGTGCCGGTCTCATTGCTGGAAGTCATCGCGCTGGCGAGCGGAAAGCAGGGCAAAGTCGTGGCCGTGCTCGACGCCGGACGCGGCGAAGTCTATGCCGGCCACTACGAAATTACCGGCGACTCCGCAAAAGTCCATCGGGAACAGTTGATCCCGAAAGAAGAGTTATCGTCCGCTGCATCGAGTTCGTTTGTATCCACGCCCGACGCGTCTCTGGCTGATTTCGCCAGGCAAGCAGGCTGCCAGGTTTTCGCTGTGCAAACGATCAACGCAGCAATGATCGCCAGCCTGGGTTGGAAAAAACTGCAGGCTCAAGAAACCGTCACGCCGGAGCAATTGGACGCCAACTACATCCGTCGTTCTGATGCCGAGCTTTTCTTAAAGCCGGTTGCTGGCTCATGATCCAACTTCTGGTTCAATAGGGATGGCCGGTGCTGAATTGAGCTACCACGTACGCCAGGCGACGATTGAAGATATTCCGCAGATGATTGCATTAGACCGCCAGTGTCCTGCGGCCGCTCACTGGAGCGAGGTGCAATACCGTAGCCTGTTTGAGCCCACCTGCAAGCGCCTTCAGAAATTGGCATTCGTCGCTCAGGAATTATTGGCGGAGGCGGGAAAGCCCGTCGCAGTGCGGGGGATCTTGGGTTTGCTTGTGGTACGGTCCGTCGATTCGCATTGGGAAATCGAGAACATAGCGGTGTCACCCGCCTATCGAAAGAAGGGAATCGGTTCGCTGTTCCTTCAGTCCTTACTCCCGCGGATTGCGGACGCAGGTGGCGACATGGTCTTTCTGGAAGTTCGGGAATCAAACCGGGAGGCCAGAGAGCTCTACGAGAAGCATGGGTTCCGCGAGACCGGCCGCCGAAAATCCTACTACCACGATCCCTGCGAGGATGCGGTCCTCTACGTCAGGCAAATCGACCCCTCCGAATTCTCAAAGTGACAGCCGCACCATGTTTTGCACCACTTTTTTGGCATTGAACCAGCTTTGGGGCTGTGCTACCGTGACCTTATATCCCGGTTTGGAGGTCTGCTGGATGCTGACTTCGAGAGACCAACTCCTAACCAGTCATGAAGAATTCCGCAGGCTGGCTCAGGAGCATACGCAGTATGCACAACGTCTCGATACACTCACCCAAAAACGCTACCTCAGTGAAGACGAAAAGCTCGAAGAAGTTCGTCTTAAAAAGCTGAAACTGCGCCTCAAAGATCAGATGGAGTCCATTGAGCGCGAGTATCGACTGCAGTACGGCGTGAACGTAGCGTAAGTTTGCCATTGGCTAACCTGTGGGCGGCATGCCGCCCCGGGAGCATTACATCTGCCACAGGGCGCGATAAAGCGCCTTTTTTTATTTATACTTACAAAGACTTTGGCGAGGGGCTTACGCCTCGCGCATCGGCTGCGGCAGCTATAATGGAAATGTCTCCCCTATGGTTCGTGATGGTTACTTTTACGGTGTATTCCTAATCGCCGCCGGCGTTGTGCTGGGCTGGCTGACCCGGCCGGCTTGGGCGATCATCCCTTTTCTGCTGGCAGCGTTTTTCCTCTGGTTCTTCCGCGATCCGGAAAGGGCCATTCCGACCGATCCCGGAGCGGTGGTTTCGCCTGGAGATGGAAAAGTCACTGACGTTTCCACGCTGGCCGACGGCGATCGCAAGCAATTACGCGTGAGCATCTTTCTCAGTGTTTTTGATGTGCACGTGAACCGCTCTCCCATTGCGGGCATCGTTCGCGACGTGCGCTACCAGCGGGGGAAGTTCCTGAACGCGATGAGCTCGATTTGTGCCGAGCAGAACGAGCAGAACATCGTGACCGTCGAAGGAGATGGCAAGAAAGTTGTCTTCAAGCAGATCGCCGGCCTGCTGGCGCGGAGGATCGTTTTCTATCCCAAGATCGGCGACCGGCTGGAGCGCGGCCAGCGGGTCGGCCTGATCAAGTTTGGATCTCGGGTGGATGTGCTGTTCGACGCTTCAGCCCGGGTGAGCGTGAAAGTTGGGGAGCGCGTGAAGGGCGGCGCCAGCGTCCTCGCCTATTTGCAGCCGCAGGGAAACCCGGCGATGGAGAGTATTTCGGCAGGCGAGAGGACGCGCTAATGGAGCAGACCAGCCCAAAACCGCGGCGCCGGCGGAGCAAAGGGATGTACATCCTGCCGTCGCTATTTACCACCGCCAATATGGCCCTCGGCTTTTACGCCATGCTTGAGGTCCTGCATGCCACAGCGGTGGATTTCTGGCATCTTGATAACGCCGCTAAGGCGATCGGATTTGCGGTGCTGTTCGATGGGCTCGACGGGCGCATTGCCCGCATGACAGGCACCAGCAGCGATTTCGGGCGCGAGCTGGATTCCCTGGCCGACGTGATTACATTCGGGGTTGCGCCCGCCATGTTGGCCTGGACCTGGGGCTTTCACCTGATGCCCACTGTGCTGCTGACGCAAGGACAGTGGCAGATCAAATTGACCCAGCTGGGAGCGATTGCCAGCTTTCTCTTCCTGATTGCGGGGGCGAGCCGGCTGGCGCGGTTCAATATCACATCCAATCCACAACCGTCGAACCCCGGCCGTCCAGGAAAGAAATATTTTGTGGGCATGCCCATTCCCGCCGGAGCCGGGGTAATAGCGGCGGTGGTGCACTTCGGAGCGGGTGAACCGCTGGTCTCGCTCTATGTGGCGATGGTGTGGCTGGCCCTGGTTACTACGGTTGGGTATTTGATGGTCAGCACATGGCGCTTTTACAGTTTCAAGGACATCGATTTCCGTTCGCAGCATCCGTTTCGGGTGATTGTGATCCTGGGCGCGCTGTTTGCGGGAATCTGGTTCTTCTCGCGCCCGGTGCTGTTCTGCGTCGCACTGTTGTACATGGTTTCGGGCGTGTTCTGGCGATTGCAATGGATTTTCCGCAAACGCTCCGGTCCGCCGCCTCCCCCTCCTTACCGCGAGGCTACGCACGCATCATGAACGATACCGTAAAAGCGACGACGGTACCTCAGCCGCACGCCGCGCGTGGCAAATTGTACCGCGCCGCCATCGTGGGAGCAGCGTCTCTGAAGGGGAAAGAGATTGCCGAGGTCTTGAACGAGCGCAATTTCCCGGCGGCCGATATTCGCCTGCTGGATGACGACGAGTCATTGGGTCAATTGGAGTCGATGGGGGACGAGATCAGCTTCATCCAGAGAGTTCGCGCCGAACAGTTTGAGAATGTGGATTTCACGTTCTTTGCTTCCGACCAGGAGAGCACGCGCAGGAGCTGGAAAGATGCCAGAGACGCGGGTAGCGCGATCATTGACCTGTCGGCGGGGCTGGAAGACGTGGCGGGAGCGACGGTGCGGTCGCTGTGGATCGAGCGTGAGCGCGGGCAAGTCGCACGTCCTGAGTTGCAACCCGGACCTTGCGTGACGGCGCACCCGGTGGCTGTGACACTGGCATTGCTGCTTCTTCGGGCGAAAAGAGCGGGAACGATCAGGCATGCCGTGGCCACTATTTTCGAGCCCGCCTCCGAGCAGGGACAACGCGGCATGGATGAGTTGCACCAGCAGACGGTGAACCTGCTCTCGTTCCAGCCGTTGCCGAAAGACGTATTCGATGCGCAGGTCGCCTTCAACATGGTGGCGCGCTACGGGCAGAAGTCCCAGCTGACCTTGGACTCGGTGGAGGCTCGGGTACTGCGGCATTATCGTAAGATTGCCGGCGATGAGGCTTTGCAGCCGGCTCTTTTTCTGCTGCAGGCTCCGATTTTCCATGGGCACGCGCTGGCGCTTTTTCTGGAACTCGACTCGGCAGTGGATGTTTCCGCGCTCTCCACCTTTCTGGCCGGCGATCATGTGAGCATCACCGGAGCGGAGCAGGATGCGCCCAGTAACGTCAGTTCGGCCGGTCAGGCCGATATTCAACTTTCCGTAAAGGCCGACCCGGTGCAACCGAATGGCGTCTGGTTGTGGGCGGCAGCGGATAATCTTCGCCTTTCGGCTCTGAACGCGGTGGAATGCGCCGAAAGCATGGCCGCGACTCGTCCTACAGGAAAAATTCAATGAAGTGGTTCCGATTGATGGCCATCCTGCTGGTCGGGACAACCGGGTGCGGTTATCACACCGCGGGACACGCGGTTCAAGTTCCCGAGAACATCAAGACCATAGCCGTTCCCGCCTTCAAGAACGAGACGCTGACCTATCGTATCGAGCAGATGCTGACCGCTTCGGTGGTGCGCGAGTTTACCACCCGCACTCACTACCGGATCGTGAACCATGCTGGGGAGGACGCAGACGCCACTCTGCGCGGAACGGTGTTGTCCACGGTGGCCTCTCCGCTGACCTATGACACGAATACGGGGCGCGCCGCCAGCGTGCTGGTGGTGGTCAGCATGAAAGTGTCGCTGGTCGACCGGGACGGAAAAGTCTTGTATCAGAATCCGGCGTACCTGTTCCGCGAACAATACGAGGTCTCGCAGGACCTGGCCAGTTTTTTCGAGGAAGATTCACCGGCCTTCCGCCGGCTGTCTCAGGATTTTGCCCGCACGCTGGTTTCGAACATTTTGGAGGGATTCTAGAAGTGAAGCGGCTTGTGTTTGTGCTGGCGTTGGCGGCATGCCTGGCGGCTGCTGGCTGCTACACAGGATCGAGGCCAGCGCATGTGGGCGCTTCGGCCAAAGATTTCAGCGTGCAGGATTCCGATCGGAAGATAACCCTGGATCAGTTTCGCGGGCAGGTGGTGGTGCTGAACTTCTGGGCAACATGGTGCCCGCCGTGCATGGAAGAGCTGCCTTCGCTGATAAGCATGCAAGACCGCTTGCGGGCCAAAGGAGTCGTCGTGCTGGGCGTGAGCATTGACGTGGATCAGGATGCCTATCATCGTTTTCTCAAGCAGCGCGGCGTCAATTTTCTGACGGTGCGCGATCCCGAGCAGAAAGTGGCAGCGATGTACGGCACTTCGGGATGGCCGGAAACCTACATCATTGACCGGCAGGGTGTGATGCGCCGCAAGTTTGTTGGCCCCGTGGATTGGAATTCCCCGGAGGTTGTGCAGTTCCTGAGTCGGTTGTGACTGTTCACGCTTGCGTCACTATGCGGAGCTTCCGCTCAATGCTAAAGTCGAAAGCGATGACTCTCGAAGCCTGCTCGTGTCGAGTTGCCAGACTGTAAAACCCGATGCGCGCCTTTGCCCAAGCCGAACGTTTCGTCAGCGAACTGGAATCGCGCAAGATGCGCGCGGCCTATGTCTTCGTGGGCGACGAAGCTTTTTTCCGCAAGCGCTTTCGCGACGCCATCCTGGAGCATCTGGTTCCCGCCGATCTGCGGGACTTCAGCCTGTTCGAATTCGATCTGGCCGAAAACGATGTAGCCGAAATTCTGGACCGCGCCCGTACGCCGTCGCTGATGGCGCCCTTTCAGGTGTTCTTTGTGCGCGGGGTGAAAAATCTGTTTGGCCGCGGATCGAATGAAGAGAAACTCGCGGCCATCGAGGAATACTGCAAGCATCCCAATCCGGATGCGCTGCTGATTTTTGTCGCCGACCACATCAGCATTCCCGCCGACGTTCGCAAAATGGAGATGCAGGATAAGGACCGCTACCAGCGCATCCGCGACACCATGGGCCAGTACTGCGGCATGGTTGAGCTGGCGCGGGTGGAAGAAGGCGAGGCGGTGCGATGGATCAGCGATTACTGCACCGGCCGCGGCGTCAAGATCGAAGCCGACGGCGCGCGTGAATTGGTCGATGCGCTGGGCGGCGACATGATGATGATCTCCAACGAACTGGAGAAGCTGATTCTCTATGTGGGCGAGAAGAAGCGCATCACGCTGGGCGATGTGGAGACGATGGTGCTGGCGGCCAAGCAGCGTTCGCTCTACGAACTGACAGACGCAATCTCCAGCAAAGACCGGGTGCGCGCGCTGGAAGTGCTGGATGCGATCTTGGCGTCGGGCGAAGGTGAAGAAGCTTCCATCGGGCATGTCTACATGCTGGCGAAAACGTTCCGCCAGATGCTGGTGATTCTGGAACGCAATGTCCGCGACCAGCGCATGCTGTGGGCGGCGCTGTGGCAGGGATTCCGCGTACCTCCGTTTGCGGCCGACGACATCATCAAGCAGGCGCGGCGTTACAAGTCGAGGCGGGAATTGACGCGGGCGATCCGGCTGGTCGCGAAGGCGGACCTGGCGCTGCGCTCGAATCCGGTGAGCAAGCGGCTGGTGCTGGAGCGCCTGGTCATGGATCTGACTGCCGAGCCGAAGCTGGAAACGCCGGGATGGATGCAGGAGCAGTTGCCGGTGTAGC
>DASYYT010000229.1:0-24710 GCA_035949755.1 Candidatus Sulfotelmatobacter sp. | reverse complement strand
CTACAGGAGATGCAGCAGCGGCAACTGCAATTGCAGCAGCAACAACCGCCCGGACAGCCACCGATTCCGGGTTCCGGGATGCCGCCGCACCCGCCTCAACAACCGTAATATTGCAAAGACCGCAAAAGGTGCGTGCTTTCCCAATCTTGAGGAGGTGCATGTTTGCGAGTGCGCTCGTCTGCGCCAATAGGAGAGCCATCGTGATGACAGTCTCGCCGGGCTAGGGGGCGTTGCCGTGGGAGGCATCGGCACGCTGGATCGAGCGGGAGGCGGGATTCGAGTCGCCAGCGGGCATCGTCAACTGGAGCAGTCTCCAGTCACGGGCAACTTCAGATTCGGTGATACCGTGCCGGGGGGCGCGCCCATGACCCAATTCTGCTTGGAGACGGGCTTCGAGCAGTTGGCGTAGCAACTGTGGAGGCGCGTTTCCGCTCAACAGGTTGTCGGCGGAAATGCCGACCTGCACCAGATCGTCACCCATCCGCATTTCAAGGACTGGCCTTCCTTCCGCATCCACGGCAGTTGCGGCTTTGGACTGCAGTTTCTCCCATACTTTGTCGGGAGTCCGGCCCGCTTTTGCCGGATAAGTGCCAGCGAGCAGATGTTTCAGTTCGTGCCGATAAGCGCGCAGGTCTTCGCGGTCGAGTGGCGCCTCCGGGCCCCTGCCTACGACGAATACCATGGCGTTGCGATCCGGTTCGAAGTGACCCGCTCCAGTTCCAACGTATACAGCGGCAACGCATCCCGCAAAAATAGGGCTGGCCACGGCGCTGGGCACGATGTACTTCTTCGACTTAAAAAAAGATTCGACGACTCCATGCACCGGCGTGCTGCGAGGCATGCTCCCCGGAACCTGCGCGATCACCAGGCGTGAAAAGCGAATGCGAGGATGGTGCGCGCTGTAGCGCGTGATCATCTTCGCCATCTGCTTGGGGGTGGTGATGCCGGCATCCGCCACAATGCTGCGATGAAAAGACTTCGGATAATAAAAGTTCAATATATCTTTGGCGAAGTCGGCGCAGTTTCTGGAGACGGTGTGAAAGTGAGAGCGGTTCGGTGATGAGTTCAATTTCTGGATCAATGCCTCATCTTGCTCAGGCGTAGTTTCAATCTCGAAGCCGTAAATGGTGCGATCGTAGGCAGAACCCACCAACTCGTACCAATTTCCGCCCGGAGTGCTGCCATCCTTCGTGTCAGGGATCAGATCTTCAAGATATTGGCGGCGGTAGTGATCGCGCAGGAAGGCGGTCATTTTCGCGTCCGCAAACAACGGAACATCTTCCGGGCGTTCGACGGCGTAAAGGTAAGGAATGAGCGGAATGGCAAGCCAATCGTAGCCGCCCACGCCGTCGTAGCGGCTGATGACTACTCCCGTTTCTCCCGGAGAACAACGCCGCAGCACGAGGGGGGTATCGGCGCAGACGCCAGAAAGATAGACGGCAGCATGTCCGGTGGCAGTAAAGAATCCGAGAGTTCCGTAGGGTTCTTCGAGCAGCAAAGTCGCCGAGGCGGAGGCTGCGGCGGAACACGCCAGAACCAGCAAGCCCAGGCTGACAAAAAAGCGCCGCATCCATGGAATGTGGCGTAATACCATGACTCACTCCCCTGCGTCGTTGACAGTCTAACCTTCCTAATCAGAACCCTTTAGCGGAAGATTAGTTGCTATGGAACAAAAAAACCAGTTACGGAAGTTCCAAGAATCAGGCTAGGCAAAAAGCGAAGACACGGCGAATGTCGGAGACGCCGGGATAAACTTCGAATGGGCCTACTCGATGCTCTCATTTTACAGGAGGATCGAGACGGGCAACAGCCCAGCGCGCGCTTTCGGCCACGAATTCATCCTGGTCCGAGGTCATCGTTTCCAAGACTGGAAGGAATTCGCGGTTCCCGCTATTTCCCATGGCGATGGCGGCGTTGCGGCGCAGGCCGGAACGTTTCGTCCGGCGAATAGGGGAGCCGCGGAAGTTTTCCCGGAAATCTTCGGCGGACATTTCCGCCAGCCAGTCTAGAGCCGGGTTCACCAGGCCTGTGCGGGGGGCAAATTCCGGGGCGCTGCTCGCGGGAGCCTTCCGGTTCCATGGGCAAACGTCCTGGCAAATATCGCAGCCGAAGATGTGGCGCCCCATGCCCGGACGCAAGTCTTCAGGAATGGATCCACGCTTCTCGATCGTCAGGTAAGAAATGCATTTGTTGGAATCGAGCTGATATGGCGCGAGGATGGCATCGGTCGGGCAGGCTTCAATGCAGCGCGTACAGGTACCGCAGCGGTCGGGAGCCGGCAGATCGGGCGCGAGTTCGAGCGACGTGAGGATCACACCCAGAAACAGCCAGGAGCCCACTTTTTGGTGAATGAGGCAGGTATTCTTCCCGATCCAGCCTACCCCTGCGTATTTCGCGAAAACTCGCTCCACAATCGGTCCAGTGTCAACGTAACTGCGCGTCGTCAATGCGGGCTCAAGCCCCGCTGTGGATTGGTGCAGGGCGGACTCCACCTGTTGCAAGCGCCGCAGCACGGCATCGTGGTAATCTTCGCGGCTCCAGGCATAGCGCGAGATCCATCCCCGGCTCGGATCTTGGAGTTGCGTGGAGTAGGGCTGAGCGGTGTTGTAGTTGATGGCACAGACGACGACGCTGCGCGCCCAAGGCGCGACCCGGGCGAGGGAGCCGCGTTTGAGTTCTCCCTGCTCGTTGCGGGCCGCCATGTATTTCATCTCGCCGGCGCGGCCGGCAGCAATCCATTCAGGAAAATGCTCGAGCTCGGCGGCATCGGCAGCGGGAGCGGTGCCGGCAAGATCGAATCCCGCCTCGACCGCCGCGCGCTGAATGACTGATTTGATCTCGGAGTTCGAAGTCACCAATGACTAGGGTAACCTTTTTCAGGCAGGATGGGCGTTGGGTGGAAGATAGAAAAGTGCTCGGGATCTAGACTCCGAGTTTTTTCACTTCTTCGTTGTAATACTTGCGATAGAGAATGTCCCACTCCTGCGAACCTTCCAGGATGGTCCGCTTCTGGCTGTCGATTTTTGCGCGAGCGGCGAGATCGATTTTCGCTTCCTGATTGAGCAGGTCTTCGAGGATTTTCCGGGTTTCCTGGCGGATGGTATTGGGATCTTCGATGAACTCCACTTCATCCATCTGCTTCAGCACTTCGGAGACGGCGCGGGCCAGCACATTGACTTTGTCGCGGCTCAGTCTCACAGCACCGCCTTGTATTTGCGCACCAGCTCGCTCTTCACTTTGCGGAACATCTCCTGGTAGTTGGCCCCGGTGTTGCGCATTTCTTCGGAATAGGTTTCCAGAATGACGCGGACTTCGTCGTTGATGCGATCTTCCAGCGAGAGTTCATCCACCAGGGCGGCGTGGACGCGTTCTGTCACCGCGGGCACAGCCGAGGTCTCGATCATCTTGCCGGCCATCAGTTTCTTGGTGACTTCGCGGGCCAAATAGCCCACATATTCTTTGGAAAGAAGCATGCTTGGGTTGAGATACCGCGTGCCAACGTGTTGTTTTTGTGAATTAAAAAGTGTAACACAGCGGAAGAGAGGTTGCTGTTTCGGGCGGAGAGCCGGTAGTGCCTGAAAAGTGCGAGTAGCCAAACATAGTGATCGTAACAGGCGGAAAGTCCTAGCCGTTTGTTTTGCTGTCTCGCTTCTCATTACGTGCCATACAATTAGGCGCATTATGTTTGGCGAGGTCAAGCCATTCGACTGGCTAATGTTTGGAATTGAGGCAATAGCCTTGCTGCTCATTGCCTATGAAGTTTTCTATTCCGTCTACGAACGGCGGAAAACTCGCGAGCGAAATATAGAGATCGGGGAAAGGAAAAAGCAGTTGTTTTCCTTAATAGCTAAGGGCCAAGCAATCCTGCATCATGCCCCTTCTGTGGGACAATTTACGGAAGTTGACCATTGGGGAAAATCGGTTGATGAATGGACAGCTACCGTCGAAAAACAATTGACTGAGTATTCCTCCGAAGCGGCGATATCGTTCGCGCAAGTGGTCGTAGCAAGTACTCCGATTCCGCACATCGCACCTGGTGCCGATTGGCACTATCGGGCTTTGCGAGCGAGGCTGGAAAATTTACGAAATATCACAGAGAAAGCAGAGGTCTACTACTGAATCAGCTCTGCAATTGTCCAAACGTGGTCGGTCAATCCCGCTTCCATCGCAGGAGTGACGCGCAATGATTTATGAACGCGGCAGAAATTGTAGTAAGCGAAATGCAGCGCTACCGCCATCTTGAGATTCAGCAGTTTCTTGCTGAAAGCGTTCGTCAGGCGCGTGAAACGGCGAATTGCATACGCATCGTAAGATTCGGGCGTTCTACAAAACTAGTCGAGATGTAATCGGGGTCAGGATCGCCGCTGCGAACCTTGGATAATACCTCCGTGATCCGACCTGGGGAATACCTCGCTTCGGGAGTTTCCTGCCCGTAATTGCCAGAGAGTTTTCAGGCACTACCGGAGAGCCAGACGTTCAGCGGTCGGCGGTTCGGAGCGTGTAGACTAGCTGCCGGATTTGCTGCCGGCTGCGTTCCGTTTGTTGGGTGGACTCCTTCGCAAGCCGCTCGTAGAGCCGCAGTTCTTCTTTGGCCCGCTCTGTTTGGCCGAGTTGCCGGTAAGCCTGCGCCAGGCGGTAGTGCGGTTCTTCCATCTTTGGACCGAGACGAATGGCCTGGGTATAGTTCGACACGGCTTCTGCATACTTGCCTTGATCGGACTGCACGATCCCCAACTGGAGATAGGCGGCAGCAAACTTTGAATCGAGCCGCAGAGCGTTGTTCAGCAGCGATTCGACGTGCGCCGCAGCACCGCTGTCCTGTGCCGCCTGGTTTTTTTTCCAGAGTGCGACGGCGTAGTAGTAATTCGCCTCGGCATTCCCTGGTTGCAGGGTCACGAAGCGCTGCAACTTTTCAAGCGCATGGTCGGAAGGCCTGTTTTCCGCGAGTTCGATCTTGCCCAGAAAAATGTAGGGAATCGGATCGCTGGGATTGAGATCCGAGGCTCGCGATATCTGCTGAATCGCTTCTTCGTTTGCGCCCACCGCGAAGGAGGCAGCGCCCAGGCCAAGGAGCATCCGTTCCGAGCCAGGGAATCGAGCATTGCCTTTCGTGAAAATCTCCATGGCCGGCTTCGGGGCGTGATGGAGAAGCACCTCCGATCCCCATACAAAGAAATTGGTTTCACTGGGATCCATCTCGGCGGCGCGCTGGTATTGCCGAACCGCCTCCAGCGGATCGCCCAGCTTCTCTTCGATTTCGCCCAGCTGCCGATGAAGCTCGGCCTGATCGTGCTGGGCCAACTCAGTACGGATGTGCTGCGCACTCGCCTGGAGCGGCTTCTTGTCACCAGAGGAACGAGCCGGCACATCGCCGGGAGCGGGGTTGGCGAGCGAGACAGTGCCCTCGGCGAGAGCCTCACGAGTTCGCACTACGGTGTCGGAGCCGTGACCGCCAAGGTTGGTGACGTCTGTGACTCCCGATACCGTGAATTGCGGTTCATCGGAGAACTCCGGTTTTCCCAGGGCCGATTCCGCGCTCGCAGCCCCGAGCACAACGTCCACTTTCTTTTCCTCTTTGGCTCGGAGGAATACGGAATTGATTCCGCTCTCGGCATAACCCGGCTTCCTGACGCGCAGCGAGTAGACACCCTCGCGCAATCCGCCGAGAGTGTAGGTTCCTTGCGGGCTGGCGTGAGTGGTCTGCTTCTGCGATGAGCCGCTCAAACCCAGTTCGACGACCGCGTCTGCCACCGGCTTGCCTTGCGAATCACGGACGGTTCCGACCAGGGAGGCGGAGCCAGACTCTTGCGCCGCCGACGAGAACGCGAACATGCCGAGTGCAGCCAGGCAGTAAGGAGCCAAGTGAAGCAAGCGGAATTTGCGGGGACGAGGCATGGCCGGGATCGTCAATTGCCGTGCGGTTGCGCGGGTCTGGCGCCGGAGTGGATTTTAGCTGCACGAGAAGACACGGGCAAGCGGCGGATCTCCGGCAGCAGGCGAAGAAAAATTGCTGGCGATCGTGTGCACGACCAAATAGAATGCGTTTTCTCGCTGCAGCTTCGCTATGAAAATTCGCCCGTTATCCCAACTCGTGTGGCTGTCCATGGTTGCGTTCCTTTTGGTGATGCCTTTGTCAGCCGCAGGCCAGCGGAATTCCGAAAGGCGCAAGGTCATCATCGATCAAGACGCCGCCGGGCCGGCCGGAACTGACCAGCAATCCATCCTGTTGCTGATCCAGTCTCCGCAAACCGAGGTGCTGGGAGTGACCGTGGTGACCGGCGACGGCTGGCTGAAAGACGAGGTGGCGCATACTTTGCGCATGCTCGAACTGATTGGGCGAACCGACATTCCGGTCGTGGCGGGAGCGGAATATCCGCTGGTCCGGCGCAAGGATGAAACGGAGCAGTGGGAGCAGCGATACGGGCGGGTGCCGTGGGTTGGGGCGTGGACGCCGCAGTATTACCATCCCCCGGATCAACTCGGTGAGATGCCCGAGGGCAAGCCCGCGACCAAGCCGCTGGATGAAGACGCGGCGCATTTTCTGGTGCGGATGGTGCGGAAATATCCGCACGAAATCACGATTTACGAGGGTGGGCCCATGACCAATCTTGCCCTCGCCATTACCATCGATCCCGAATTCGCCGGTCTGGCAAAAGAGCTGGTATTCATGGGTGGGAGCCTGAATCCAACGACGGATGATCCAGAGTTCACGAATACCCCGCGGCACGAATTCAATTTATGGTTCGATCCGGAGGCCGCGCATACCGTGCTGCTGGCGCCCTGGGAAAAAATTGTCTGCACCACCGTGGATATTTCGGTGAAGACGCGGCTTACTCAGGACTTGATCAATCGCGTGCAAGCCGGAACTTCGCCGGCGGCGAAATATGTGGGCTCGTACGCCCGGCTGCGCGGCCAATACAATTATTTGTGGGATGAACTCGCGGCTATGGCATGGCTCGATCCAAGTTTGATCACGGCCAGGGACACGCGTTATCTCGACGTGGACCTCAGCCGCGGCGCGGATTATGGCAACACTCTGAGCTGGTCGGAAGGCGACAAGCCGGAGATTGTGGGCCGGCCCTCGGAGATTCAAGTCGATCTGGACACGCAGAAGTTCTACAACGAGTTCGTGCAACTGTTGACCGCTCCGACGCCGAAGCCGTAATCCAGGGTGGACAAGTCTTTGCGCTGTGAGTACGTCGCTGCTTTCAATATCCGAGAGATAAGCATTTGAGCGCCCCGCGAATCGTAGTTGTCGGCAGCTACGCAACCGGCCTCACCATGAAGAGTGCCAGAATTCCCTGCGCAGGTGAAACCCTGCTGGGCACAGGATACCGCGTGGACTTCGGCGGCAAAGGGTCGAATCAGGCTGTAGGCTGCGCCCGCCTCGGGGCGCAGGTCGATTTCGTCGCCAGCATTGGACAAGACAGTTTTGGTGACATGGCAGCCGGTTTGTATCTTGACGAAGGCATTGGCACAAACTTTGTCAAACGATCTGTGGAGGCGCCGACCGGGGTGGGATTCATCGTCGTGGAAACTTCGAGTGGACACAATTGCATCGTGCTCGATCCCGGCGCCAACGAGTTGCTGAGGGCAGCCGATGTTTCCGCTGCCTTTGCCATGCTCGGGTCGCCGAAAGTGGTTCTGACGCAGCTGGAGATTCCCGTGGATGCGGCCACCAGCGCGCTATCGGAGGGGCGCGCGGCTGGGGCGGTTACGATTTTGAATCCGGCCCCGGTCCGTTCCTTGCCCGGGTCCGTGTTTGCATCCATCGATATCCTGGTTCCCAATGAAACCGAAGCCAAGGTGCTGGCCGGATATCTCCCGGACTCAACCGTCGCGCCTCATACCGTGGGGCAGAATTTGCTGGCCCGCGGAGTCAAAGACCTGGTGATGACGCTCGGCGAAACGGGGGCGCTGCTCATGAACGCGTCGTCCGAAAAGTTGTTCCCCGCGGTTGATGTTCGCGCCGTAGATACGACCGGGGCGGGCGATGCATTCAATGCCGGACTCGCCGTCGCGCTGGCTCACGGGGACAGTATCGTAGAAGCAGTGGAATTTGCGATCATAACGGGAGCGATGGCAGTGACCAGGAACGGGGTGGTTCCATCACTCCCTCGGCGCGACGAAGTTGTCGAGTTCTGCAGGATGCGCGCAATTTCCGCACCCAGGTGGCTGAAGCCCGACTGACGCTTGCCACCGCGATGGTAAGGAGCAATGTGGTGCTCGATCTGCAGCAGCCGGAGTCGGATGGTTCGGAGAGCAGCCGTTTAGCCGCTCGCATTCAGCATACTTTGATCTCTAACGTGCTGACCGAGTCGTTATTGGACGCGCATCTGGCTGAGTGTCTGCAATACCACTTTCATGCCGCCATGATTCCCCCCGCGTGGGTCAGGCGCACGGCTGAGAAGTTGCGCGGGACAGGCGTTCGCACAGCATCATTTGTGGATTTTCCTTACGGCGGGATGACGAGCACGGCCAAGGCATTCCAGGCAGAGCGACTCGTAGCCGACGGCGCCCAAGAGATTGACCTGATGCCCAACGTCGGATTTCTTCTTTCGGAAATGGAAAAGGAATACCAGGACGAGATTCGAGGGGTCGTGAAGGTTGCCGGAAAGATCCCGGTGAAGGTCATGTTGGAGCTTCCCTTGCTGGATGCGCGGCAGCGCGAACGCGCGGTGGCGCTCAGTATCGAAGCCGGTGTGGCCTATCTGAAGAACGCGAGTGGCGGGGCGGTGGGAGTGGCGACTCCGGACCAGATTCGCTTCTTGCGGAGAGTGGCGCCTCCGCACATTCGCATCAAAGCATCCGGCGGGATCAAGACCGCGCAGCAGGTACGCGACCTGCTCGCCGCGGGAGCTGATCTGGTAGGAACCAGTTCAGGAGTTCGCATCATGCAGGAACTTTCCAGTGGCGCCGTCGCGCTTCCGGCGCGGCATTCCGAATATTGACTGTACAGTTTTGTGAAACCGGACTATCCAAAGCACCGGGCTGCTTTCATCTCACTGCAGCAATCCATAAACGCCTACCCTCATGTCGAACGCCACAATGACGCGGCCGTCGGCAACGATGGGCACGGCAAACCCGATTCCTCCTCCAGCGGCATCTCGCGCAGCATTCATGTTGCTGTTCCAGATCTCGTTTGAGACCTGGGTCGCGTCATAGGCATGCAGTGTCGCGGTGCCGGCGGCAGTCTTCTCATAGGCCCAGACAATTCCGTTCTGAGTGCCGTTGGCGGATACGGCTGTATTCGCGCCCCGCAGTCCATAGGCGGTGGGCGAGACCGCGAGTGGAGTCGTATTCAACAAACCGTTCTGAAATTGATATTGGCTCAGTTGGGCATTGGACGGGCCGGCGTACACGTTGCCATTCCAATACGAAACATTGCCGTACAGCCGATTCCAGGTGCTTCCCTCCGCGACATCGCCGGTGATGGCATTGGAGCAAACCCCCTGGCCCACCATAAAATCCTCGGGGATCTGGGTGTCAGCTGCGGCATTGAAGTGCCCCATGGAATCGCGATCCACAGCGAACATCCGGCCTTCTTTGCCAGCCGCGAGAGCGAGATTCTTGCCGTTCGTGAAGTCGGTGGGCAGGAGCGCAACTCCTCCAGAACCAATTTCGAGATCGTATAGATCGATGCAGTCAGCGTTGAAGGGGGTAAACCAATCCACGACCTGAAAACCGCCGCTGGTCAATTTGAGTTTCAACATCGTGTCGCCATAATTATTGCCGCCCAGGTTGGCATTGAAGCTGCCGTCGGCGGTATTGGCATAGATATTGCCGGCAGAATCCACAGCAGGAGCCGCTCCGCCTTGCCAGATCGACCCACCACCACCGTGATCGGCTGGGCCATCCGCCGCATCCACGGCCTGAAACTGAGTCGTAGGGTTGAACGCAGAGACCAGTTGCAAGGTGGTGGGGTCGAAGGCCATCAGCCAGCCGTGATAAACACCCCAGTCGGAGAAAGATCCCCAGCCCACGATGATGTCACCATTGGCCTCGGTCAATCCGGGGCGTTGATTCTGTATGGAAGGATCAAACGCGATCATGCCGTTGACGCTGTCCTTGCCGTCGCCCGGCACGCTGGCCTGAATCTGTACGCTGCCTGGGCCGAAATCTTTTCCGGTGTGAATGTCAATGGCTCTAAGCCACTGTTGGGCCACGCCGTTATCTTGCAGCGTGGTCACAAAGTACATCACCCCGGTCGAGGGATCAATGTAGGGTGTACCGGTGATTCCAACCTGACCGCCCAGTGTGGTTCTGCCGCCAAAGTTATCCGGCAAGGTCGTGATGCCATTGGCAGGATCGGTGTAGTGCCTTTCCCAGAGCGAGCCGCCTCCGGGGTTGGCCGCGTCGAAGGCGTAGACGCTGTCATTTTCCGTCGCAACGATTACCACGTCGCGGGTTTGGCCTCCCCCCATATCAAGTCCAGAAACGTAAAGAGGCTGCGCCATTACAACTCCGTCGGCCGCGAAGATGCCCAGTTGTCCGAATTGACTGACATTCACGTTGGCGGGAGTGAGGGTAGTTTCTTTGGCATAGAGCCCGTTCACAGACGGGCTTCCCTTCCACATCAAGACTCCGCTGTAAACGGGCGTCGGTACCAAACTAACTGGGGGAGTTGGCGGGGTTGGGGTGGTGGTGGTGGTGGAAGCTTGGTGTGTTGCCTGACAGTTGACCAGAAAGCATGCAGCAGTGAGAATCAGACAGATTTGTCCGGCTCGGTGCAGGGCCCAGGTCGTCATCGTCCCTCTCCGGATTTCCTTTTCTGGAGCGGCTTTTCGATGTACGTATCTCTCCAATAGGTTGTTTTTCAGGCGAGAGTTTCCGCGCGGAATGCAGAGCAAAGTTCATTGGTAATGTTCTGTTTGGAATCCGACACGCGTAAACCGCAGAAAGGACGCGGCTTGCAGGGCGGGCTGTGAACAATCGCAATCGGCGCTATCCCTTAATTGCTGGTACAGGAAATTGGGGAGGGATTACAACTTTCCAGTATGGTTTCTGCGGTTTTTCCTTAGGCGCAATGCGGTTTTTCTGGTACCCTCACAGTAACTCTTCATCAGCTTTCGGCTCCAGCTTGGAATTCCCAGTCCGGCCCTCGCGGGATAGTTCCAGCTCTCGCCGCAAGCAATAGAGTTCACACCGTTACTCCAAGCGGTCTTTCGGTGTTTTCCCCAAGCGTCCCGCTCACGCCATGGGAAGGCCTTACGGCCAGGTAGTTCTCGGCAAGTCGCACGAAAATAACGACATATTGGAGAAATGTATGTACAAGCATGCCCTGTTGATCGCCTGTTTTTCGATGTTCACTTCTTATGTCTTCGCAGGCGTCAATGTCACAGCCCCGAAAAACGGTTCGACCGTCTCGTCTCCGGTCCACTACAGCGCCACCGCGGGTGGCACATCGTGCTCAAAAGGCGTTGCGTCGATGGGAATCTATACTTCCCCAGGCGTACTGTCTTACGTCACCAATGGAACCTCCATCGACACCGATCTCACCTTGAGTCCGGGAACCTACGACACCACCGTGGAACAGTGGGACTACTGCGGGGGAGCTTCGACTACCCCGATCACCATCACCGTTTCCTCGAGCAATGGTGTTTTCGTGACGTCGCCGGCGAATAACAGCACCGTCAGCTCGCCAGTATATTACGCGGCTACGGCCACTACGACATGCTCCAAGGGCATTGCATCCATGGGCATCTACACCGCTCCGTACCAGAAGGCCTATACGGTTTCAGGTGCAAGCCTCAGTACCGACCTCACCCTGAGTGCGGGAACCTACAACACCACCGTGGAGGAATGGGACAATTGCGGCGGAGCGTCCAGCACGCCTGTGACGATTACGGTCAGTGGAGGAACCACCGGCACGACTATGAGCAGCTTGCAGGCCGGCAAAGGATGGACGGGCTATGGCGAGTTGCCGCCGAATTACAACACCTGCACAAGTTGCGGGTCGGGCATCACCTGGTCGATGAGCCAGGGGATCACCTCACCGTCGATGGACAATCAAGCGGCGAAATTCAATATCGGAGGAACTACTCCGTACTCGGATGTGCTGTGGAACAACCATCTGATCGGTGACAATTCCTCCCAGGGGCTGCCGGACACGAGCCACACGCTCGTGCCGACGTTGCATAATTTCACCTACGACGTGTACTTCTACGGGACGAACCTTCCTCTCGCCGAGGCCCTGGAGTTCGACGTTGCGCAATTTGTCGACAACCTGGGATTCATGTTCGGAACCCAGTGCCAGATTGTGAATGGCAGCGTTTGGGGAATCTGGGACCCCCTCCACAGCAAGTGGGTTACGACGACGGCGCCATGCAAGCCGTTGAGCAATTCCTGGAATCACCTGACGATCAAGGTACAGCGCACTTCAGCCGATAAGCTTTTGTACCAATCCATCACTCTGAATGGCGTCACCAGCACGCTGAATGCTACCTATAGTCCGTTCTCCGCCCCGGGTTGGTGGGGCGTGGTCATCAATTTCCAACCGGACGGCAACTACAAGCAATCGCCGTACACGGTCTATCTCGACAAGCTGAACTTTACCTATTACTGAGGGGGCAGTCCTGCCGAAACCGCCCACCCTTTGCTCAGCGAAGGGTGGGATTTTTATTGCACCGGCAGCTGCCCGCCAGCCATCGGGCAAGATTGCGATGGGTTCCGCCGCCACAGTCAGTTCCCTGTTCTGCCTAATGTTTGCATTCGCTCACAGCCGAATGCAGTATTGCGTTTTCCAGTAAACTGGCTAGCCAGCGAGGGATTGCACTTGCACAAACTTAGGTCGTGTTTGCACCGGAGTTACATCGCTCTGTTTCTTCCCTTACTCGTATTCACCGCAGTCTCCCAGTCGGTTCCACCGCAATTGATGAGCGGCCTCAAATGGCGGCTCATTGGCCCATTCCGCGGAGGCCGAGCGGTCGCCGTCGCGGGCGTGCCGGGCGACTCGACGACCTTCTATTTCGGCGCGGTCGACGGCGGCATCTGGAAAACATCTGACGCGGGAACGGTTTGGAGGCCGATTTTTGATCACCAGCCCATCGCTTCAATCGGCGCCATTGCCGTTGCGCCCTCCGACCCAAACACAATCTACGCCGGAACTGGCGAATCGGATATTCGCTCCGACTTGTCTTCCGGCAACGGCGTTTACAAATCCATGGACGCGGGCTCGACTTGGACGCACGTAGGATTAGATGAGACGCGCCAGATCAGCCGCATCGTGGTTGACCCGCGAGATCCGAATGTTGTTTATGTCGGTGCGCTCGGCCATGCCTATGGACCAAACCAACAGCGTGGGGTTTTTAAATCCGTCGACGGGGGGAAGAATTGGGACAAAATTCTCGACCAGGGATCTGAAATCGGCATTTCCGATCTGGCGATCTGCTCCGGCAACTCGCAGCTGTTATTCGCGGGAACCTGGAATACACATCGTCCTCCCTGGAGTACCTATGCTCCCATCGACGGACCGGGCGGTGGTCTCTACCGCTCGCAAGACGCGGGCAAGACGTGGACGCAAGTGGTCGGCAATGGATTGCCCGCAGGCGATTGGGGCCGAATTGGCATTGCCGTTGCGTCCGACGGCAAGCGCGTCTATGCCTTAATTTCAGCGAAGCGAGCGGGGCTCTATCGCTCGGACGACGGTGGCGATACCTGGGTTTTGCAGAACGCGGACCCTCGCCTTACCAGTCGCGCCTGGTATTTCAGCGGCATCACCATCGATCCGCATAATCCTGACGTGATCTACGTGCCCAACGTCGCACTTTATCGGTCCGAAGACGGGGGCAAGACGATTTCGATCGTGCGCGGTGCCCCCGGCGGTGACGATTACCATCAAATTTGGGTTGATCCCAGGAATTCCGCCAGCATGGTTCTCGGCACCGACCAGGGCACAACCGTCAGCCTCGACCGCGGCCAGACTTGGAGCACGTGGTACAACCAGCCCACAGCCCAGCTCTACCATGTGATCACCGACAATCAGTTTCCGTACGTCGTATACGGCGCGCAGCAGGATAGCGGAAGCGCGGCGGTTCTAAGCCGCACGGATCACGGCCAGATTACTCCACGCGATTGGTTCCCCGCAGGTGGAAGCGAGAGCGGATACATGGCGCCCGATCCCAAAGATCCGAACATCATTTATCTGAGTGGAAGCTACGGCGGCGTTTCCCGTTACAACAGGCGGACGGGCCTCAGCCAGGATATTACGCCCTGGCCCGTGCCAACCTTTGGTCCCGAGATCAATCAACGCAAATATCGTGATCCGTGGACGCCGGTTCTGCTTTTTTCTCCCGCGGACTCAACCACCCTCTATCTCGGCACGCAATATGTCATGAAGACTGTGGATGGCGGTTTGCACTGGCAGACCATTAGCCCCGATCTCACCGGATCGGCACCACAGCCGGCAAATAAGGGAGAAGGGCCGCCCACGATCGAAAATGCGAAGGAACGAGGTTATGGCGTAGTGTTCACCATAGCGCCATCCGCTCTGAGCCGGGAGACGATCTGGGCGGGAAGCGATACCGGATTGATTCATCTCACACGCGACGGCGGCAGGAAATGGAAAGACGTTACGCCTGCGGGGTTGACGGCCTGGAGCAAGATCTCGTTTATCGAAGCTTCGCACTATGATCCCGCCGTTGCCTATGCGGCGGTCGATCGCAGCCGGTTAGACGATCAGGCGCCCTATCTCTACCGAACTCGCGACTATGGTTCTTCCTGGCAATTGATTACCCAGGGCATCGCGGACCATGCTTTTCTGCGCGGCATTCGCGAAGACGCTGAGAAAAAAAATCTCCTCTTTGCCGGAACAGAACTCGGGGTTTACGTATCGTTCGATGCCGGCGACCACTGGCAATGGTTGCAGCTTAATCTGCCGGTGACTTCCATCCGCGATCTGACCATTCACGGCGATGATCTGATCGTCGCCACCCACGGCCGCTCCTTCTGGATTCTCGATGACATCACGCCGCTGCGCCAGGCCTCGGATGCCCAAACGGCGAGTGCAGCCTGGCTGTACCATCCTGCGCCGGCATATCGCATCGATAACGACTCCTTTACCGGCACTCCAATTCCGCCGGAGGAACCTACGGCCGAAAATCCTCCTGCCGGCGCCGTCATTGATTATCTCCTCAAGTCTGACGCCACCAGCGTCACGTTGGAGATTCTCGACGCGCAACAGAAACTCGTGCGCAGGTTCTCCTCCGAGGACCGACATGCGGAAAAGCACCCACCGCTCCCGATTGCCGAGCGCTGGTTTCCCAAGCCCGAAGTCCTCGAAGCAAAGCCGGGAATGCATCGCTTCGTCTGGGACCTTCGTTGGGGCAGCTCTGGTGGACACGGTGTGGACGAAGAATCCGACTATCGCAGTCCCCGTGGTCCTAAAGTTGTGCCCGGCATTTACACCGTCAGGCTCACGGTTGGCGGAAAGCCGCAGATGCAGCCTCTGACCGTCGTTATGGATCCCCGCTCGCCGGCCACTCCGGAAATACTTCACCAGCAGTTACAACTCGGCCAGCAGATATTTGCTGAAACTCTGGAGGCGCGCCGCGCGCTGGCTGAAATCGGTTCGCTACAGAAACAGCTGGCTGATCGGGAGCAGAAGCTGGGCCAGACAAATTCAGAAATTAAGTCAGCGCTGGCCGATGCTCGAACTGAAATTTCAAAGATAGAAGCCAATCCAGGAGAGGTTGGGCAGGCCTCAGGTCTGCGGGACGCTTTCGCCGATATGGCATCGGCGCTGCGCGTTGTCGAAAGTGGAGATCGTGCGATGCCCTCGCAAGCGATTGCCGTTTACAACCAGTCCAGCCAGCGAGTCAAAATAGCGATTGGAGAATGGGGCGAGTTCAAAACCACCAAACTTCCGCGGCTGAATCAGAAATTGTCCGAAGCAAATGTCGCTCCCATCGCGATCTCGGAAATCGAACAGGAAGTCCAGTTCCTGATGTCACGCTAAGCCATTTGCCGATCTAAGGCGCTTGCAAATGAAATGGCGGAAGCGAGTGGGGGTCGAACCCACCGGCGACGGGATTGCCCGCCGCCCGCCGGTTTTGAAGACCGGGACGATCACCGGACCGCATGCGCTTCCATCCTATTGATTTAACAACAGTTTGTTGGTTACTTAACGCGTCCTTAGTGGCAGGTTTACTGGCAGATAGAATGCCCGCATGAGAAGCAATTACCAGCGAGGCACGATCTACGAAGCAAGCAACAGCTTCTTCGTGCGCTAGTTCAATGGGGAGAGAAAGCGTGTTTCCCATAAGCTCTGTGATCGTGACGAAACCCATTACAGCATAACCTGCCCCGCTGTGCTGTTTTGATAGCTTCGGGCCGAACACACGGAGGATAACAACTTGGTCAGTGGTGGAAGATTTGAAGGACCGCTAACACAACAGCTACAGCAGTAAGACCTATATTCACCTTCCACAATCGAGTGCTAGTTGCGTCCAAACGAAGGACCGCCTTCGTCAGGAGAATCACGGCAGGTCGGATGTTAGCGTCAGGTAAACTTGTATGCTAGGCGTCTTTCGCTTCAAACTCCTCAAGTTCCTTTTTTAGAGAGTCTTCAGCCATGTTGCTTCACCTCACTGGCAAGGGAATGCATCACTGAGCGCATGGATCGTCAACACTTCCGCTTCATAGTGAAGTTGGGCGGGGTTGTCTTCGAGATATTTCTTGACGACCATGACCAACTGCTCCGAACGGACTTCAGAAGGTAGACAATAATTCCGTTTTCCATGGGCAGATGTTTGCTCACCCATGGCTTGATCGCTCACCCCAACGATGTATCCAAGGCACATCCCATTGTCTTTGGCGGTCTTGATGAGTTCCGTGATCTGCATAGTTTCACCTGCTCTAACCGCTGGATGACTGCACCGTTCGAGAAGATCATTGCCGGTCCCGCCGAAGAGAATCAATGTCTCATCAGTCTTTTGTGCACGCTGAGGCTGTGCCACGGACGATGTGAACGAAGCAGTAATGACCATGACGATCAAAAGAGCGCAAACTACAACAAATTTCATTGCAGCGTTCCTTGGAAAGAAGTGATTGGGGAGTATGGTTGTTAATCACCGAGGAAGTCAAGCTTGATTGGCTCAGGCTGCGTGAGGTTCCTCCACAATCTTTTGCTGCGTGCCTTACGTATCAACTGACATCTGGTAAGCCATTGGCTCGGGTGCCTTGTGATGTTCCCGCATCACATCGCACCCGATAAAAGCCAACGGCCTCTGGCGGGCCGGGTTAAGGCCGCGAATGATCCGTTCCTGCCGGGGCGCATCGCGCGGCCTGCCCACTCCTAGTCTTCCTTCTTCGTCAAAGGTAAATCAATCGAAGCCGGGAAGGTTCTTAAGCTAGCGGTGTTGGCGCTAATTGCCCCCATCGTCAGAGGCAAGACCGGGGCCGCTGAGGTCCGCGACGGAAACCGCTTTTCGAAGTCAGCGAGGATAGGTTCAATCTCCGCGAACATCTTCTCGATTTCCCAACCCACCACAGCCTGCTCGTACCTCTCAGGCGTACAGTGTTGCAGGAACTTCGAGATCAGATCAAAACAATCGAGTTTCTTGCCATTTTTGAAGGTCTCGCTGTGGCTGGTATTGAAGTCTTGGAACTTGCCCCTCAGGTCGGAATGCTCGCGTTCCTCTACGTGCCTTTGATACCAAACTTCAGGGTGATTCAGCCGCAGATCGGTTGGTTGGGAGTGCTGCGTCGTAAAGAAAGCGATGAGATTCCTGAGGTGAATAAGGAAGCCCTCGATTGCCAGATTGTATTCGCCCAAGGCTTCGTCAGATTCAGACTTTCTAGCCTTCTTCGCCGCTAGGGTCTTTGAGCAGTGGCGAAACATATCAATCTCATAGAGGATCGTGTCGAGGTGGCTATCTTGATCGGGGCGTCGGTGTAACATTTGTTTTTTTTCCTGCGCTCTCTCAGAAGGTTTCTCTTGCCTGCCCTCAGGTTGATTATCAACCAACTTTCAATTACAGTGGCAGGGTTTTGGTGGGGATTCGGACCCGGACATCTCCGAGAGCAACCAAATGGGGTGCCTGCCATCCTGAAGAAATGTTCAGGCATCTCACTTTCTCAGCGCCCTTTCCTTTGGACCACAAAACCTTTGCCAGTCAGGATCACACCAAAAATGGTGCAAATGGTGTAAAGCCTGCGGTATGTAACCAGACCTCAGGCTGTGAACGTTAGTGGAAAACTGCGGAAGTGGAAATCTAGTTTGGCCCTACAGTTGATTCTCAATCAACCTTCAACCCCTACCGAGTCACTAGACTTACTGGCAGTCCTGCTGGCACGATTTTGCAAACTCTAACAAACGGTGCGGGTTTTAACACATCGTGCGGACTGTAACGCATCGAAAACACTGGGTCTTACACGATTTGAAGACCGGGACGATCACCGGACCGCATGCGCTTCCCCAATCCTGCAAACAAATGCCACGGAAATGCCGGAGCTTCACGTTGCCGTTTGATCCCGGTCTATCCGTGAAGATCGCGTGCCAATCCGTGGCCAATTCTATGCTCGCTGCCGCTACTTCGGTTGCTTCGCGACCCGCAGATACGGCTTGATGGTCTTGAAGCCGGGAAACTTCTGCTGCGCTTCTTCATTGGAAACGGCGCCAGTGAGGATCACGTCGTCTCCTTGTTTCCAGTTCACCGGGGTCGCGACCTTGTGCTTGGCGGTGAGTTGCATGGAGTCGATCACGCGCAGGATTTCGTCGAAGTTGCGGCCCGTGGTCATGGGATAGCTGAGCTGCAGCTTGATTTTCTTGTCGGGACCGATCACAAAGACGGTGCGCACGGTGGCGTTGTCGGCGGGCGTGCGGCCTTCGCAACTTTCGCCGGAGTCTCCCGGCAGCATGCCGTAAAGCTTGGCCACTTTGAGCTGCGGGTCGCCGATCATGGGATAGTTCACCTTGGCTCCCTGCGTCTCTTCGATGTCTTTCTCCCACTTTTCGTGGCTGGAGACAGGATCCACGCTGAGGCCCAGGATTTTGACGTTGCGCTTGGCAAACTCCGGCTGCAGCTTGGCCATGTAGCCGAGTTCGGTGGTGCAGACAGGCGTGAAGTCCTTGGGATGAGAGAACAGAATGGCCCAGCCGTCGCCGATCCAGTTGTGAAAATGGATGGTGCCCTGCGTGGTCTCGGCCGTGAAATCGGGCGCAGTGTCGTTGATTCTGGGAATGCCATGGATTTCGCTAATGGTCGCGGTAGTCATTGATTTTTTCCTCCTGAAATTGTTGGCCCAATTGGCCAAAGATAATAGTCGGCCCGACCCGGCTCCCTGCAAAAAAGCGGATGAGAATGGAACCCACCCGTGTTTGCCGGGTGAGTGGGAAGAATTACGTTGCGTCCTTACCCACACGCCGGCAGCAGGCGACAACAACACATCGCGCGGGCGGCAGAAAGGTAAGTCATCGCAGTTAGGATAGGCGCGCCGGAATCGCAGTGTCAAATCCCCGGAGCCGGGCTGTGGCAGGCCGGGATCATCTTTTTCTGCATCGCGGATGCGAGTTTCAACATCGGCTGCTTGACTCGGCGGGGAATGTTTCTGCCCGCGAATGCGGCGACTCAGCCGGATTTTCGCGCGCGCATCGCGGCGAGATAACGGGATAGTTAACGTTCGCGTCGAAGGCAATGCAGTAGAAGTTATCCGCGGAGAAGTTTTCCTCGACCAACATTGTGAAATCTGCCGAAAATACTGAGCCGCCATCGCTACCGAAAAAGTCAATAGCCCGAACGTCTCATTAGCATCCGCGGCACTTTACAGCGAACAGCCTTCTGGTTACGATACCTTTCGCTTCAAACACTCTTCATATTGAGAAAAGCTTCTGTTGGTTCTCGCGAGGCTCAGCCCTCGCGCCAATAGATTGCGGAAGGGCTGATGAAACCCAAGCGCACGATTCTGTGTGTGGATGACAACGAGCAGTCGCTTTCCCACCGAAAAATTATGCTGGAAACCCGCGGCTACCGGGTGACCAGCTTTACCCGGGGAGAAGACGGGCTGGCGCGCTTCCTGCAGGGCGGAGTCGACCTGGTGATCGCCGATATGACGATGCCGGGATTGGACGGGCGGCAGCTTATCGACAAGATCAAAGAATCCTCGCCGCAAACTCCCACCATCCTTATCTCGAGCAAGGCCCGCATTTACGATCACGATTCCAAGGCGGATGTATTCCTTGCCAAAGGAATGTATGCGCCCGCCGATTTGCTGGAACGGGTGCGCTTGTTGTTGGTACGCAAGCGCGGACCGAAGCGGCTGCACCACAGCCCCGCGGCGTTGTCCCGCCACGTCGGGGTCGCGTAAAGTCTCTCCACTTTTGTACGAAACTGACGCAGCCAGGGGGCGGACGCATCCGTCCGCCCCGCAGGCGCAGCTCGCCCTTCCGGACGAATACGTCCGGGGCTACGCAGATAGAAGCGCCGTAGGCGCCGGCCTCTCCGCACTAGCCTTCGTGTAAGATTTATCAGGCATGGCCGGAGCATTCATCGAAGCGACAGCGCTGCGCAAGACCTATCAGGTAGGCAAGATTGAGGTCGAGGCGCTGCGCGGGATTTCTTTCAGCGTGCAAAAGGGCGAATTCGTCAGCGTTGTAGGCCCTTCCGGCAGCGGGAAATCCACCCTCTTCTACTTGCTCGGCGGACTCACCCGGGCCACCGGCGGCAGAGTGGTGCTGGACGGCGACGATCTGGCGTCGCTTTCCGACGCTGAGCGCACGCGCATGCGCAAGCGCAAGATCGGATTCGTGTTCCAGAAGTTTAATCTTCTGCCGACCCTCGACGCGCGCTCCAATATTTTGATCGCGCAGGCCATTGCCGGCAATGGCAAGTCCGATCCCGCGCACTTCAACCGCATCACCGACCTGCTGGGGGTGAGCAAACGGCTGCAGCATCGTCCGTCAGAACTTTCCGGAGGCGAGCAGCAGCGGGTGGCCTTGGCGCGCGCTCTCATTAATAAGCCCACGGTGGTGCTGGCCGACGAGCCTACCGGCAATCTGGATTCCAAGAACTCGGAAGTCGTGCTGCAGATGCTGCGGCTGTCGAATAAGGAACTGGGACAGACCGTGATGATGATTACGCACAATCCCGAGGCAGCCGAGTATGGCGACCGGATCATTCACATGCGGGATGGACAGATTGTGAATCCGCAAGAGGACCCGCAGTGGGCGCTGAGGCACTAAGCCGGATCGCCGGCGAATAAGGCGTTGATTTAGCTTGATTTTGAAATGGCGGGTGCCCGCCCGACCGCCCGGTGGGACGTCAGCCCTACGGTCGCGGCGGCGATGTTATCCTAAGAACTCCCAATCTTCCGCGAGGGCTGTAATTTTTCATGGCTGATCCAACCGCTACCAATCCCAACCCTTTGACAACTCAAACCAGCGAAAGCGACCAATCCTTCGGCGATATTCTGTCGCAGTTCCAGAAGAGCCATTCCCATAAAACCGAGGGCAGCCGGCAACTGGAAGCCACCGTTATCGCGGTCACAGCCGAGTCCGTATTCTTCGATATCGGATTCAAGTCGGAGGGAATTCTTCCCCTCTCGGCGCTGCAGGGAGAAACGCTCAAGCCCGGCGACAAGGCTCTGGTCACGGTTAAGGGACGGGATCTGGATGGCTACTACGAGCTGTCGCGCTTTAAAGTCGAGCGGCCGATGGATTGGTCCGCGCTGGAAAAGGCCTTTGCCGATAAGTCACCCATCCTCGGCACGGTGACCGCGGTGGTCAAGGGCGGGTTCAGTGTGGATGTGGGCGTGCGTGCCTTTATGCCGGCCTCGCGCAGCGGCGTGCGGGAAGCGGCGGATATGGAAAAGTTGGTAGGACAGGAAATCCGCTGCCGGATTATCAAACTCGACGTGGCCGACGAGGATGTGGTCGTGGATCGCCGCGCCGTCGCGGAAGAAGAGGAGCGCTCGGCCAGAGAACGGCTGTACGGGCAGATCAAAGAAGGCGACACCGTCGCCGCCACCGTGCGCAGCCTCACCGATTACGGGGCATTCGTGGATTTGGGCGGAGTCGATGCCTTGCTCCACGTCGGAGATATTGCCTGGGGCCGGATCAATAAGCCAACGGATGTGCTTTCGGTGGGACAACAGGTCGAAGTAAAGGTGCTGAAGCTGGCCCAGGAAGGCGACAAGAAGCGCATTTCGGTGGGAATGAAACAGCTGCAGCCGCATCCCTGGGACGCCGTCGCGCAGAAATACAAAGTCGGAGATCGCGTGCGCGGGACGGTGACGCGGCTGGTCGACTTTGGCGCCTTCGTCGAAATCGAGCCCGGAATCGAAGGACTGATTCACATTTCCGAGATGTCGTGGACCCGCGGCAAGCTGCGCAAGGCCAGCGATGTGGTCAAGCAGGGCGAGACCGTGGAAGCGGTCATTCTGGGCCTCACCCAGGGCGAACGCAGGATGTCGTTGGGCCTCAAGCAAGCGCTGGGCGATCCCTGGGTGGATGTTGCGCAGCGCTTCCCCATCGGGTCGGAGATCGAAGGCCCGGTGACCAGCCTGACAAAATTCGGCGCCTTCGTGCAGCTTTCCGAAGGCATTGAGGGCATGATTCACGTCAGCGAGATCAGCCCGGAGAAGCGCATCAATCAGCCCGCGGACGTGCTGCGCGCTGGACAGATCGTAAAGGCGCTGGTGATCGGGATCGATCCTGAGAAGCGCCAGATGAAGCTCAGCATGAAGCAGCTCGTCCCCACGGGCATTGACGAATATCTCGCAGAACACAAGGAAGGGGACGTGGTCACCGGCCGGTTGATGGATGACGCGGGAAGCCGCGTCGAGCTGGGCGACGGCATTCACGCCACCTGCAAGGGAAGCGCGGCGACGGCCGCGAAGAATGAAAGCGCCGCCGGCAGCAAGGCGGATCTGTCATCGCTCAGCTCGATGCTGCAGGCGCGCTGGAAAAGCGGCTCCGTCACTCCGAAGACGGAACCCGCCCGCGCGGGACAGGTGCGCAGCTTCCGCATCACGCAGCTCGATCGCGCCGCCAAGAAGATGGTGGTGGAGCTGACGTAACCGCCGCTTTATCTTGACCCAGGAGCCCCCGGTTCGACCACTCCGTCATTGTTCCGGGTTCCAGCGGATCACCGCGCCGGTGAGGCTTTCGCACTCCAACGGGGCTCGCGTCTGAAGCTCAAGGCATTTTCGCGCTCGCCATCGGCTACTTGACGACAGCCTCGATCCTTGGAACATTGTCTGGGCGCGGCTCAAGGCTTCGTTTGGGATCCACGAACACCCAGGACAGCGCGCCGGTCACGCACAACGCGGCCGCAACCAGAAATGAAACTTCCCAGCCGAAGCGGTTGGCGATCGCCGGCGTCAGCGAGGCCGTGACCATGCCGCCAATCTGGCCGCCCATATTCATCAGCCCGGAAACGGAGCCGGGAGAGGATCCGGAAATATCTGCGGTCACCGACCAGAAAGAGCTCTGCGACAGATAAAGCGCACCGGCTCCGCCCGCGAGCACAATACTAGCCAGCCGCGCGCTATGCGCTTCGGCGCCCAGCGCCAGAAATACTGCAGCCAGGGCGATGACCACGGATGCGAGATAGCACCGTCCTACCCGCGAGCCATATCGGGCGGTGAGCCAGTCGCTGACCAGTCCGCCTAGCGGACAGCAGGCCGCCATGGCAAGAAAAGGCAGCATGGCGTAGAACGCGCTGGCCTTCAGATTCAGGCCGCGAACCTGCGCCAGATAGATATAAAACCAGCTGAAGAATATCCATGCTGCATATCCGAAGCTGAAGTAGCTCACCGTGATCGCCAGCACTTCGCGGCTCTTCAGGACCGTTCGCCAGGGAATCAGCTTGCGGCCCGGCTTTTCCGAGAGCTCGTTGGAAAGGTGAGCCAGAATATATTCTTGCTCCGCGGCAGAGACCCGTGAATGTTGTGCCGGCGTGTCCCTGGCGATGATGAACCACACCCAGCCGCAAATGAGGCCGATGCCCGCACACAGCCAGAACGAAGTTCGCCAGCCGTAGTGCAACATGATGTAAGTGATCAGTGGCGGCGACAGGCCGGCTCCCGCGCCGACTCCCGCGAAAATCCAGCCATTGGCCAGCCCCCGCTCCGAAAGCGGTATCCAGCGCGCTACAAATTGATTGGAGGCCGGATACACCACCGCTTCACCGGCTCCCAACAGAAAGCGTATGGAAATGAACAGAAGCAGCGCGCCCCGAATGCCCGACGGAACGACGGCCGTAAGCGCGGTAAAGATGCCCCACCACACTACTCCACCGGCGAGTACGCGGCGAGGCCCGAAGCGGTCCGCCAACCTTCCCCCGGGCGTCTGGAATATCGCGTATCCGGCGAGAAAGGCGCTGAAGACCCACCCCAGTTCGACATTACTGAGATGGAAGGCGGCGGCGAGAGAACCTCCCGCGATCGAGATGTTCACCCGGTCGAGGAAAGCCACAGCGCTGAGGACGAAAAGCCACGAGATCAGAAACCAGCGCACCTTGCCCGGCCCGCGACTTGTCATTTGCGAACACCCGGCCACTTCACCGGCGCAGCTCGGTTCAGGAAATTTTGGGGCACGGCGGCGACGATGATACCACCCTCGCCCGCTCCCGTCATCGGCAAGTGCGCGTGAGATTCCAACCGCATGGCTATTCGGATTCTTTCATTTCCTGACGCGACTCCCCAGGCCCTTCGATGCCCAAGTCTACGATATCGCCGGCGTTCAGAGAAACGGCGGGTGTATTGGCAGCAAT
>DASYYT010000228.1:0-10554 GCA_035949755.1 Candidatus Sulfotelmatobacter sp. | reverse complement strand
CCGGCCGGAGCTTAGTTAACGGTTAATAGGAGTACGCTGCTGTTGCCTCCGCTGGTGCAGCCCAGATCTCCCGAATTCCCGCTGGGAGTCTGCACCATGATCTTGACCGAACCGGGCCCGGAGATGAGATCGGTCGAAAGTTTTACCGTCAACTTTTGCGGGCTTACCACGGTGGCGGCGATCGGAGTGGTATTCACCACCACTTGCGACGCCGAGACGAATTGGCTGCCGTTCACCGTGATCGTTACTCCTTCCTGCACTTGAGCGAACGTCACCGCGGCCGGCGAGAGCGACCCAATCACCGGGGTGGGCCTCGCACTCCCACACAAAGGATTCAACGTGTTATTGCAACCTGAAAGGGCAAAAAGGGCAAGCAGGCCGGCGAGAGACAAAGCGCAGGTGCGGGAAGGCATGCGGATACTCCTGGTAAAACGCCTCATTGGTCAGGCGAGATGCGTTGCGGTCCTACTTTTAGTATAGGATTCTCGGGCTTGGCAATGCACGGCAGCTAAATAGTGGCTCATCCGCTAACCGCATGAATTCAGAGTTGTTATAAAAAGAAGTCAACTCTACAGAAGCCCGATCCGGGCCGCAGTGGGGATGAGGAATCCCATAGCCTGAAACGGGCAAAACGGGCAGAGGATGATGGAAGTTGCGAGGTTTGTGCCCGCGGTTGCGGGTAAAGTGAAATATTGTGCAGGTTGAGGAGTGGGTCGCGAGATTTTTGTTGCGTATGGAAACGATACCAGCGATACTCGCGCTGGCCCGCCTAGTCGGGGGTAGCTCTCCCCCCGCCCTCCCCATTTTTTTCTGTTGTCGAGTTACTGCATCACTGAAGGTTCATTGAGGCAGAGAGTACGGTTTTATTCCGCCGCTTCGTTCCATGGCACGACCCGCTTCTCGCGGCTGCTCTTGTGCGCCAGCACCAGCGCGCGTTGCGTGCGGAGGAACTGGTCGGGCGGGACATCCAGAGGCGCTCGGTTTTCGATCGTGTCTCTGACGTTGGCGTAGAAGCCGCGATAATCGCCGCGTTCAGTCCTGATTTTTTTCATCTCGCCATTAATTCGGCTCAGAATGCCCCAGCGCGCTTCCGGCTCCAAGCCCCAGTCGGGGCCCCAGTCCAGGCCATCGGGGCAGTTAGGACTCCGCAAAACCTCTTCCTGGGGATCCATGCCGAACTTCACCCATGATCCCTCGGTGCCGTGGATGAGCAGGTGATGGCTGGGGGCATAAGCGATGATCCGCGCCCGCAAAGTGACCCGCAGCCGCGGATACTGCATGATCACGTCAAAGGAATCGTCTACTCGGGAAGTCGCGCGCTGGCAAAGCGCCGCAGCATCAATCGACTGGGGTTCTCCGAACAAGACCAGGGCTCCATCAATCAAGTGAGGACCAAGATCCCACAAAACGCCGGCGGCGGGAAAATCGGGCTGCTCGCGCCATGCCCCCGGTTTGGGATCGATCCGGAAGCGGTCAAAACGCGCCTCATATTCGGCAATCGCGCCCAACGCGCCCGAGTGGATCAACTTCTTCGCTGTCAGAAAAGCGCCGTCCCAGCGGCGGTCCTGATAGACGGTGAGAAGCCTTCCCAGTCTCTTAGCCAGTTCGACAAGTTCCTCCGCCTCTCTGAGAGTCGGAGTCATGGGCTTGTCCACGACCACGTCGCGACCGGCCTCGAGGCATGCCCTGGTGTAGGAAAAGTGAGTATCGTTGGGCGTGGCCACGACGATCAGGCCGATGCTTTTGTCGGAAAGCATTTCCTCGAGCGTGCGGGCGACGCGGACTTCCGGGTATCGCGCCTTCGCGTTATTGCTATGCCGCTCCAGGACGCAGGCCAGTTCCATACCGGCTACGCCGCGAATCATCGGAGCATGAAACGCCTGACCCGCGAGCCCAAATCCGATCAGTCCAACTCGTACCATGGTTGTTCCTCACGCACAAACCAAACCACGCAGGGCGCTAAGTCACACGAAGCAGCACAATTTTACTTCGGGAACCTGCGGCACCTTCGCGGGTAAAACTTTGGTTGTGGTTAAAGATTCTACCGCGCTGCTGGAGCGTAATAGCCGCGGCGCGCGCGCACCTTGAAGTTTTTGCGGTCGTTGGCCACGATTTCAATGGTGCGGTAATGGCCGTCCGCCTTGAAATCCGCCGGCTTATAGGAGATATCGTATTGGCTGCGAAGCTCGCCCTGGATTTCGGCGAAGGCATCGGCGACTTCGCGAATCTGGAAAGGGAAGAACGCGTGGCCGCCGGTCGCGTCCGCAATGCGCTCCAGCACCTTGTCGCCGGCGCCTTTGGTGCCGCTCACGTTGGTGGAGATGGTGTAAACGATGGCGTCGGCGCGCTGAGCCATTTCGATGGCTTCCTCGCGGCTGACATGGCTCTGGTTGTCCTCGCCATCGCTGAGCAGAATAATGGCGCGGCGAACGGGAGTGCTCTTGGGCGCCTTCATGAGCTTGTCGCGGCAGGTGTAATACAAGGCATCGTAGAGCGCGGTACCGCCCCCGGGACGCAGTTCGTGGACTCCATGCGCCAAGGCGCCGGTGTCATCGGTGAAATCCTGGGTCACTTCCGGAGTCACGTCGAAGCCAATCACAAGAGCCTGGTCGTAGCGCGGACGGATCGTCTGATTGAGGAATTCAATCGCCGATTCCTGTTCGAACTTGAACCGGTCGCGGACGGAGTTGCTGGCATCGATCAGCAGGGCGACCTGCAAGGGAAGATTGGTTTCGGCGTGGAAGCTGCGGATCTCCTGGGGAGGCTTGTTGTCGTCCACGACGCGGAAATCGCTCTGCTTGAGATCGGTCACGCGGCGCCCGTGCTTGTCGGTTACAGTGAATACGACGTTTACTTCGTTGGTGCTGGTACGAAGCGTGGTAATGGCTTGCGAGTCTGCGCCCGCGTCCGCCTTAGCAGGCTTCTCCGCTCCGCTGGTAGCGGCGTTGACTGGTGCAGCGGTCAATGGCGCTGTCTGCGTGGCGGGTGGATTTGCCGTGGGCGGAGCGTTCTGGGCTGTGGCGCTCCAACCGGTGAATAGCAGAAAAAGCGCCGCCCCCGAAATCAGTTTCATACTAAAGCTACCCCTTCGTACTTTTTATTATAGCCGTCCACCGGGGTCTGCAACCGCGGGAATGGCGCTGTCGGGGGCCTGTTCGAGCGTAGTCAAAAACCTCTGCAGGTCCCCGGGGAGCGGGCTGTTGAGCGCGATCTTTACCCTCGTCCGGGGATGCGCCAGCTGTAATTCGGCGGCGTGCAGAAAATTGCGGGACAGTGAAATGCCTGCGGGCGTTTCCTGCTTTCGCCGGGCTGCAGATTTCCGCAGCTCACGAGGCGCTCCATAAAGCGTGTCGCCTACGACGGGATGTCCGAGCGACGCCATGTGAACGCGAATCTGGTGCGTGCGGCCCGTGTCAATCTTCACATCGAGCAGCGTGAACTTGCCGAATGAAGTCTGCAGCCGGCGGATCACGTTGTAGTGCGAGACCGCCTCTCGTCCTGTGGAGTGCCGGGTCGTCATGCGAGTACGCCGCACGCGGTCGCGACTGATGGCGGCCGAGATAGTGCCGGAATCCTTCTGCAGCCAGCCATGCACCAGCGCAATGTATTTCTTCTTTACCTCGCGCCGGGCGAACTGCTCGGCCAATTTCTGATGCGCCTGGTCGTTTTTCGCCACCACGATGAGCCCGCTGGTTGCTTGGTCCAGCCGATGGACGATGCCCGGCCGCATTTCTCCGCCTATGCCCGAGAGGCGGCGGAAATGATGCAGCAGGGCATTCACCAGCGTCCCGCGATTGCGCTCGTCCTCAGTCGCTCCTGCCCCGGCATGCACCATCATCCCGGCAGGTTTATTGATGATGGCCAGGTCATCATCTTCGTAGACAATGTCGAGGGGAATGGCCTCGGCAATCGCCCGCAGCGGAGGGCGTGCCGCCGGCCCCAGAATGGTGATGCGTTCTCCGCCTCGGAGTTTGAGAGATGCTTTCGGCACCTCTTCATCGACCAGCACTTTTTTCTCGGAGATGAGGTGCTGGACCCGGGCGCGGCTCACATCCAGTATGCCGGCGAGAAATTGATCGAGGCGCTTGCCGCGATCGTCAGGCGGCACGGAGATCGGAACTGGCGATATTTCTGTCATTTACAGCGAACCATCATACAGGTATCCTCGACAGAGAGCCCGGATCTGTTCCCCTCTTGCACGCGCGACAAAAAACCTTCTCAACGTATTGGGCTATTTCCGCATCGTATTGCGCTGTTTCCGGCATCCAAGAGAACCTAATGGACCAGTCACGAAAGCCCCGTCTCGTTTTCTTCCTGTTACTCTGCCTTTGCATGCCTCTGAATTGGGCATGGGCGCAGGACAACTCCTCCGATTTGCCGGATAGCCCGTCGCAGGCCCGGCTGGAAAAGCACCGCGATGATCCAGGAGCGGACCGGCGGGTGACATGGCGGTCGCTCCCCAAAGACTTCCTCCACGATCAGAAAGGGATTTGGCTCTTTCCGGCGAGCCTGGCCCAAGGACATCACTGGACACCCACGATTGCCATCACCGGCATAACCGCGGGACTTATTTTTGCCGATCCCCACGCCATGCCGTACTTTCAGAAGCATGCCGGGAGTCTGGACGACATCAACGATGTGTTTGACCCTCTGATTAGTGGGGCAGAAATCGTCGCGGTGCCCGTGTCTTTGCTGGCTGCCGGCTACGCGCGGCACGACCAGTATCAGGTGGAGACCGCGCTACTGGCCGGGGAAGCTTACGCGGACTCGGCGATCGTCGATCTGGCCATGAAAGCGGTGACTCGCAGGAAGCGGCCGAGCGACGTTCCCCCTGGAGGCTCGTTCCAGGACACCTTCTTCAATGGAGGGAAATCGCCGTTCAAGGGAAGTTCGTTTCCATCCGGGCACGCGGCGGCGGTCTTCTCAGTGGCTACGACGGTTGCCTGCCGGTATCAGCACCACCGGTGGGTGCCGTTGCTGGCGTATGGATTCGCCGCGGCGATCAGTTTCTCTCGCGTCACCACCAGCGCGCATTTTCCTTCCGACGTTTTCCTGGGAGCGGCTCTGGGTTACACGATTACCAGGTATGACGTTCTGCGGGAACGTCGACACGATAATTTTTGATTAGCGTGCGGTGCTGACTGTCTGGGTTGAAACCGCCTTCGCCCCGGGGCGCAGCCACCAGATGAACCCGCCCGCCAGAACGAGTCCGATCGAAATCAACTGGGTTCCGCTCATGGCCCCGCCAAATACGGAGCCTCTGCCGGGATCGTCGCGCAAGAATTCGAGGAAGAATCGCGCAATTCCATAGATGAACATGAACGCGCCGATCACTTGGCCGTCAAATTTCCTGCGCTTCAGCAGCCACATCAAGAAGAAGAAATTGGCCAGTTCCACGGCCGACTCGAATAACTGAGTCGGCTCGAGGGGCACGTTGAGAGGGGTGCCGGTGATCGAATTCGCCAGCGGATTGTGAAAGACCACGCCCCACCAGTGATGGGTTTCCTTGCCATAGCAGCATCCCGCGGCAAAGCAGCCGACTCGGCCAATAGCGTGTCCCAGCGCCAGTCCCGGAGCGAAGGCATCACAAGTTCCCAAGGCGGGCATGTGGTGCTTGCGGACGTACCATGCCGCGGCGATAAAAGCCGCGATCAATCCGCCGGAAAATACGCCTCCGGCCTGCAAGGTCGAGAGGCTGAAAATTTCGCTGGGATGGTCCTTGTAAATGCCCCAATCGTTAATGATGTAGAGGACTTTGGCGCCGATGATGCCGGCGAGAACGACCAGAATGCCAAGATTCCAAGCCTTGTCGCCGTCGTAGCCGAGCCGCTCCGAGTTGCGCACGCTGATCCAGAGCCCGATCAGGACGCCCATCGCGACCAGGAATCCATAGGTCGGCAGGAAAAACTTGCCAATGTGAAAAAGTTGTGGGAACACTGTTTTATTGGATGCGCTAACCTGGGGATTCGCTACTGACACCAGTTTAGCAGGAAAAGACGGTCAGAACCGGGAAGGCAGAACTAAGAAGTAAGAATCAAGAAGTAAGAATTTCGAAGTAAGAATGCAGAAATAAAGGCATACAGGGTAGGAGAAGGGGAGTGAGGCCTACACCGGCGAACGATTTACTTCTACCTTCTGAATTCTAACTTCCGCATTTTGCCTACCCCGGGCTGGAGGCAAAATCAAGCCGACCCACTAAGCCGTGTGACGGGGCCGAGAATGAACCCGTCGGTAGACGTGGGCGCCCGCCGAGACCCTTTAGGCATCTGCGCATGGCGCAGCGTTGCTCACCGGATCCTAGTTCGAGTCGAGCTCCCGTTCATTCTGCATTGGTTCAAATATCGGTGACCCGCCATCACCAACCCGGCAGGCCGGCTATCAGTCTGGATGCTAGGGAAATTCCCGGCAGTTGGCAAGTGGAAGAGTCGAAAAAGATGGCAGGCGGCTTGCAACCGAAGTAATGTTCCGTGCACACGAAATCCTTGCCAATTGCGGCTCAGACCTAGCGCGCAATCCAGCGGACGATCCAAGTACTTGATTCTGCCGTTCGGCTGTGAGTGTATACTCGGTGGCAACTTGGGCCCCTGCGTCCTCGCCGACCAGACGACGAAGCGCTGGAGAAGTGTCGTAAGATGTCAAGATTTCGGACCTCCGCATTGGCGGCGGCGGCAAGCCTCGTGCTCCTGCACGTTGGCATTCTGGTGTTTCGCTACGGCAGCGCCGCCGCTTCGGTTTGGGGCGACTGGATCGACACTGCGGCTCCGCTCGTAGCCGTCGTGATCTCGTGGCTGGCATCCCGCCAAGCCGGCCCCTTCGGTAAGCGAGTATGGCGGCTGGTCGCCTTCTCCTCCTTGCTGGCTGCCGTGGGCCAGGGCTTCTACACCGAATACTACGATTATCTCCACGCGCCTCTGGGCACGCTGTGGCCCAGCGACGTCCTGGTCTTTTTCTGGGTCGTCCCCATCGTCTTGACGCTGTTCCTCAGCCCCCGCGATCCAGGCGGGCACGGATGGCTGCGCATGTGGGACTTTGCCCAGGTCTGCACACTGGCACTGGCCGTCGAGTTATCTGAAATCTACGTGCCTTCCCGCTGGCAGTCTGCCGGTCGCGCCATGCAGATTCACGCCCTGCACGCCGGAATGTTTTTCTACGGTTTGATTGCTGTGAGTTTCCTCGTCCGCGGACTGCTCGGCACGAATCGAACCGAAAGACGCTATTTCATGCGCATGGGCGGCTTCCTGGTGGTCTATGCCTTCGTTCTCAACGGCACGCTCTACTATCAGGCTTCCGGCCATTACCAGCAGGGAGAATGGCCCGATATTACGTGGACCCTCAGCTACTGCCTGCTGATTGTAATCGCGGGCACATGGAGTGATCGTGAAGAGCAAGTCCCGCTCGAGTCGCGATCCGGCACGCTGCAACGGCTGGCCCAGTTTTCTCCCGCGCTGATTCCTGCCATCGTTTTCCCCATGGCTCTATCCATTGCCCAGGAGCAATTCTGGTGGGCCGCGGGGCTGGTCATCGTATCGTTCGCGGCCGCCACCGGCCGGATGTTCGTGGTTCAGAACCAACTCGTGATCAGCTCCCGCGAATTGCAAAAGAACCTCGCCCTGCTGCGGGGCATCACCGAGGGAACAACCGACGCGGTGTTCGTAAAGGATCTCAACGGACGTTACCTCATGATCAACTCCGCGGGCGCGGCTTTGATTGGATGCAGCGTGGAGGAGGTTCTGGGCAAAGATGACTCCGAATTGCTGAGCCCCGACACTGCTCCCGCGGTGATGGAACTCGACCGCAGAGTATTGGCATCCGGCGTCACCCAGACCTATGAAGAGCGCGCCGCCGCCACCGACGGCATCAGCCGTCTCTATCTCGCCACCAAAGGGCCTTACCGCGATGAGCAGGGCGAAATTGTCGGCTTGCTGGGAATCTGCCGCGACATCACCGCCAGAAAGCAGGCCGAGGAAGAAATCCGCCAGTCGCAACAAAAACTGCGCTTTCACTTCGAGCATACTCCGCTGGCGGTGGTGGAATGGAATCTTGATTTCCGCGTGACCGCCTGGAATCCGTCCGCGGAACGAATCTTCGGCTACACTCGCCAGGAGGCTTTGGGCCAGCACGGTAGCCTGATTGTCCCGGTTGCGTACCGTGAGCAGGTCGATCGCGTGTGGCACGATCTGATCCATCCTGCCGAAGGACGTGAAGCATCCCGCGCCAGGTTCGGCCACAACGACAACATCACCAAAGATGGCCGCCTCATCTCTTGCGAGTGGTACAACACTCCGCTGCTTGACGAATCAGGACGTGTGTTCGGGGTCGCTTCGCTCGTACAGGATGTGACCGAACGCGTCGCGTTGGAAGAACGCCTGCGTCAGTCGCAGAAGATGGAAGCGGTCGGCCGGCTGGCGGGCGGGGTCGCGCACGACTTCAACAACCTGCTTACCGTCATTCTGGGATACTCGCAGATCCTGGCGGACAGCGTTCCTGCCGGCAGCCGCATGGCCGACAGCACCGCGCAGATCAAATCCGCCGCCGAGCGGGCCGCGGGCATCACGCGCCAGTTGCTCGCTTTCAGCCGCAAAACCGTGCTGCGCCCGCGTGTGATCAATCTGAATGATATTTTGCTGAACCTCGACTCTTTGTTGCGGCGCCTGATCGGAGAGGACATCGAAGTTCTTTCCATCCCGGCCAACGATCTCGGCGCCGTACGAGGAGATCCTGGGCAGATTGAGCAGGTCATCATGAATCTTGCGCTCAACTCCCGCGATGCCATGCCGCGCGGCGGCAAGCTCACCCTGGAGACCGCCAACGTCAGCCTCGATCAAAGTTACGCTCGCGAGCACGAGCCTCTAGTGCCCGGACGATACGTCATGCTGGCGGTCAGCGATACCGGATGCGGCATGTCTGCTGAAACTCAAGCCCGCATTTTCGAGCCGTTCTATACCACCAAAGAAGTCGGCAAAGGCACCGGGCTGGGACTCTCGATGGTCTACGGGATCGTCAAGCAGAGCGGCGGATACATTTGGGCTTATAGCGAGCCCAATCGCGGAACCACCTTCAAAATTTACCTTCCGCGCGTGGATCAGCCCGCGGAAGCTTCAGCCGGCGAGAAACACACCAAGCCAGTGCAGCGCGGCACAGAGACCATCCTGCTGGTCGAGGACGATCCCCAGCTTCGTCAGCTCAGTTCTTCGGTCCTCGCCCATTGCGGCTACAACATGTTAGTGGCAGCTACTCCGCAGGAAGGACTCGCCATCTGCCAGGCGAACCATAACGATATTCGCCTGCTGGTCACCGACATTGTGATGCCTGGACTCAACGGCCGGGAGTTGGCCGAACGGGCGCTGAAAATCTGCCCCAAACTGCGCGTGCTGTACATCTCCGGATACACCGCCAACGCCATCGTCCACTATGGAACGCTGGACGCCGGACTCTGGTTTCTTCCCAAGCCGTTTACGCTGTCCGCCCTGATCGCCAAGGTGCGTGAGGTCCTCGACTCCCCAACTCCGACGCCGCAAGGGCCGGGGCACGATTAGCCGCTAGTGCGTTTAGCCGCTACTTCGGTTCTTCTGCCCAATAACTCGTTCTGGCCAGTACAGTGGCGTCGCCCGCGTCCTTCAATTGCACGCCGATGCGATGCAGTCCGGGTCGCGGATTCCTGGGCGCGAAACTGAGCAGATAGCGGCTGTGCAGATGATTGGTGAAGTCATTCATGCGGACTTCGAACTTCTTGCGGGTGGCGAACAGCTGATATTCACCGCCGGTCATCGCGGCGATGGTGCTGGGCACATTCTTGCGCATCGCCTGTGCGGTCTGGTAGGCGAGATCGAGGAAGTTCACTCCTTCGTGCATCTCGTTTTTATTATTTCCTCGCGCGGTATCTAGAATATTCGACAGCGCCGGAGAAAACGCCAGCGCATACATCATGGCATTGCAACGCCCGATCGCCGCAATCGCGTCATGGATCTGTACACGACTGCCATGGTCGCGCGTCTCGCTTATCAGCAGAAGGACCCGAAGCCGATCCTGTGGCTCCTTCTCGAGCAGGCCGACCGAGTACCCGACTGCATCCAGAATCCTGGCTCCGTCATCTCCCGGTTGCAAGTTCTCCAAGTCGGCGTCGATCAGAGCTTCATCACTGCTGAAATTTCTGGTCAACTCCACATGGCTGTCGAACTCGACCAGCGCAACTCGCGCCGTGCCCAAGGAAAACAGCGGATCGAGCATCGTTTTCAATCCTTGCATGCGCGGAAATTCGTAGGAAGCCCGCCGGCCTTTCTGAATGGCGACTACCAGCGAGATGGGCTGCCCTTCGGGCGCTTGATCGAGGCGCAGCGCCTGCTCGACACCGTTATCTTGGACGACGAAGTTCCTGGCTTCGAGTCCGTAAACGATTGCGCCGTGCGAATCTTTGACCAGCGCAGGGATCAACACCAAATTGGCTTGGGAGCGGAGAGTTGTTTCCTGGGAGAGCGCGCCGCCGCTGAGCAGCGCGAGAAGAAGGGAACAGAAAAGCCGGCGCAGATTATCCCGCCTTGCGTTTTTCCTGCAGGA
>DASYYT010000227.1:0-11355 GCA_035949755.1 Candidatus Sulfotelmatobacter sp. | reverse complement strand
CGGAGAATCAAGCAGAAAACCGCAAGAGTATCTATTGAGGATTGCATAATAGTTACAAGGGAAGCAGTTCTGCCTGAGTCGGCCAATAGGGGCGCCATTGGGAATGGGGAGCACCCGCGAGCGCTTCGCGCCACAGGCGATAATAACGGCGGCAAAGTCGCGCCGAAGATCTACAAAGCTGACATTCTTACCGACCTGTGTGCTGCAACGGATTTCGACGCCAAGAGACTGAATTACCACGACGGCCCGGATCAGTTCCCGCGGCAAGCGATATCCGGGGACACCGGTGTACAGCATCCCGGCAGGCTGCAGTTCCATCTCAAAGATCGTGGGGCCGGAATCCATCAGCGCGAGATCGTGTCCGGCAGTCACCCTTCGCAATGTTGAGTTCGAAGCTGTTTAACCGTCTTTCTTCCGACTTCTGGAGCCGGCTCCTGAGCAGCACCGCGACTTCCGTGACATAGCGTCCGTCACACACTGATGCCCACGCTCCCTCCGCAATTCTGCTCTGCGATAAGAAAGCCTCTCTCTGGCGCCGCAAAGATCGCAGGACGCAACTAGGACACAAAACTCAATGTTTGGAATCAGAAACTTGCGGAAACCGCGAGAATTGAGTCAACCGAATCAACTAGATATGGTCGGGGAGAGAGGATTTGAACCTCCGACCCCCTGGTCCCGAACCAGGTGCTCTACCAGGCTGAGCCACTCCCCGACGCTGTGCGACGGCGCTAAGCGCGCCTCGGAACTGCCGCATCCAGATTATAACATTCACCTTTCTCTGCCTCGGACATTCGCCTTTCTCTTCCTTGCGCTCTGTCAGTCACATGTTGCATTCGCCATCCTCCATGCGCCGTATCAACGCTTACTGGCTCTCGCTTTACTCCTTCTGGTGCTCGTATTTGTGCGGAACGTATCTCTGCGGTTGTGCGAAACCTGCCGCCCGTCTACGATAGCTTGCGACAGATCAATGAAGACCGTATTCACTGCGCGCCGGCTGTATACGCCGCTCGACGAAATTTCCGATCCACTGGTGGTGGTCGAAGACGGGCGCATTGCGGAAGTTTCGTCGCGTTCGCAGAAGGGCACGCCGGGCACTGGATCAGTCATCGATTTCGGCGACGCCATTCTGTCGCCCGGATTTTTTGACATTCACATGCACGGCGGCGCGGGGCTCGACCTCATGCGCGCCTCGCCTTCCGAACTTCCCCGTCTCGGCAAATTCCTCATTACCCACGGCGTCACCGGATACTTCCCCACCACCGTGGCTGCCCCACTGGACGCTACCTGGGCCGCCTTGGACCGGCTGGCCGACGCGATCGAAGCCGCGCAGAACTCCAGCAATGGCGATGGGGCCTCCGCCCGGCCTCTGGGCATTCACCTGGAGGGTCCGTTCCTCAGCCACAAGCGGCGCGGGGTACACCCGCCGGAATATCTGGTCACGCCGACGGTTGAGATTTTCGACCGGCTTTGGCAAGCGGCGCGCGGGCACGTGCGGATGATGACCATCGCCCCCGAAGTTCCCGGAGCCCTCGCCGTGATCGCCGAGGCTGCGCGGCGAAACGTCTGCGTCAGCATCGGGCACTCCGATGCCGAGATGCCCATCGCGCAGGAGGCAGTAAAAGCCGGAGCGCGCCATGCCACGCACACCTTCAACGCCATGCGCCCGCTCGATCATCGCGATCCTGGGATCATCGGCGAAGTGCTGAGCGATGACCGCATGACCGCCGACCTGATTGCCGACGGAATCCACGTCTCGCCCCCGGTGGTTAAAATTTTCCTGCAGGCCAAGGGCGTGGAGCGCGCTGTGCTCATCACCGACGCGATTTCGGCGACCGGTATGCCCGATGGGCAATATCAGCTCGGCCCCATTCAGGTGGATGTCAAAGACGGAAAATGCACGGCCAACGGCAGCCTTGCCGGGAGCGTGCTTACCATGGACCGCGCGGTTCGCAACGTCATGCAGTTCTCGAAGTGGATCTTGCGCGATGCAGTTCGCGCCGCCACGTTGAATCCGGCTCGCGCTGTGGGCATGGCGCAGGATCTCGGAGTGCTCCAGCCCGGAGCCCGCGCAGATTTCACCATTCTAAGTCCCGCGGGCGAAGTGATGAAGACCATCGTTGGCGGACGGGGATTCTAAGTGCCGCGGGCTGGAATCGGCAGAATCAGTGGAAAAGGCTAATTCGGTTTTCGCCGCTTGGCCTCGGCCAGATGATGCAGCAGCATCATTTCGTCGGCCCGCGACAGTTTATCGAGGAAGGTTTTCTGCACGTTCGGCTTCTCGTCATTCACCGTCTTTGACGCCGGCGCCTGCCGCAGCTTGTCCCCAAATTCCGGTTCGTTGTTGACCACCTGCGCATAAAACCACAGGAAGTGCCGCATCTGATCGAGTGCGACGCGCAAGGTTTCGATGGGCTCGGTTTCTGACAGCGAGTTGAGCGCTTCCATCAATTCCGGATCGCTGGGAGCCTGCATGGCAGCGCAATTCAGTTCCTGCTGAATCGTGCGCAGGTCGTCGGTCACGCGCTCGATGCGGAGATGAAGATCGTCCATGTCGTCGAAGGCCATTTGGGTTCGCAACTCAACCATCTCATCGGCAAGGGGAAGCGAATAGATGTCCCACGGGCATGCGCTTTCGTAATTCTGCGCATTACTTTGGTCCGCGCAAAAGTCACCACGCGGAACGCCGCGTCTGGAGCGGGTTTCCACGGCAGGAGGCGCGGATTTCGTTTCCGCGATTCCCTTCTCTGTTAACCAGGACTGGCCGCATCCGTCGAAAGTGCACACATCTCGTGGTCTAACGTCACCACGACAGCGCCAGCCCCGTGATCCGACGGAAGCCCGCGACCAGGTCCGATCTATGATAAAAACGCCCGTGCCTGAAATCAGCCAGGAACGACCGTCCAGCGAAGGCCTGGTGCGCGCCATCGGCCGCTGGAGCATGGCCGCGCTGGTGGTGAACTGCATCATCGGCAGCGGCGTGTTCGGGCTGCCCTCGATTCTTTCGGGATTATTAGGGCGCGCCAGCGTATGGGCCGTGCTCCTCGGTGCACTGGCCATGGCCGTGATCATGGCGTGCTTTTCTGAAGTTTCCTCCCGGTTTGCCGAAACCGGCGGCCCTTATTTGTATGCGCACGAAGCCTTCGGACGATTTCTCGGGATTCAAGTGGCATGGCTGGTGTGGTTCGTACGGCTGACCTCATGCGCGGCGAACGCCAATTTGTTCGTCACGTACATGGGAGAATTCTGGCCCAACGCCACCGGCCTGAGCGCGAAGCTCACGATTTTGACCTTGCTGATTGGACTTCTGGCCCTTATTAACTTCTTCGGCGTGCGCGCCGGTACCCGCGTCAGCAACCTGTTCACCTTCGCCAAACTGGCATCCCTTGCGTTGGTGGGGATTGCCGGCGCTGTGTATCTGCTCGGATCACCTAAGCTCATCTCCGCCCCGGCGGTGATCTCAGGCCCGAATTCCTGGGCGCGTGCCATCGTGCTTCTCATCTTTGCCTACGGGGGTTTTGAAGCGGCACTGATCTCAGCTGGTGAAGCTCGAGATCCGCGCCGCGACATCCCGTTCGCTCTTGCGACGGCCCTCCTTACCTGCACCGTTATCTACGGCCTGATTCAGTGGGTGGTGGTCGGTGTTTTGGCCCATCCGAGTGAGCGCCCGCTTGCGGATGTAGCGGCGATCGTGATCGGACCCATTGGGTCTGTGCTGGTTGCGCTTGGGGCGCTTTTTTCGATTTACGGTTATCTGAGTGGAAACATACTGGCAACGCCACGCATTTCATTTGCGCTCGCCGAGCACGGGGATTTCCCTTCCATGTTTGCGCTCCTGCATCCCCGCTTTCGCACGCCCTATTTTTCGATCATCGTGTTTGCGCTGCTGGTTTGGCTGCTCGCGCTATTTGGCAGCTTTGCCGGGAACGCCACGCTGTCCGCCGGCTCGCGGATCTTCTATTACGGCGTCGTGTGCGCCGCGCTGCCGGTCCTGCGAAGGAAGCACTCGAAACCTGCATTGCTTCACCTTCCAGCCGGCAATCTGATCGCTATTCTGGGAGTCCTGATTTGCGCAGGCCTGCTTACCCAGATCGAATACAACAAATCGCTGATTCTGTTAGCGGCAGTCGCGGTAGCCTTCCTGAACTGGCTGGCAGTGCGCAAGCGTAACGCGCCCGGACGAATGCGTCCGGGGCTCCATGGTTCGTCGTAGCGACGGCGTCGCGCCCGCGCACCCGGACATGTCTACGATCCCCGTTCCATTTCCAGCAGCGCTTTTTTCCTTTCGATCCCCCACCGATATCCGCCCGTGCTGCCGTCTTCGCGAACCACCCGGTGACACGGAATTACTACCGCGACCGGATTCGTGGCACAGGCGCGCGCGACTGCTCGGCATGCGGTGGGCCGGCCGATCGCTTTAGCCACTTGGCCATACGACTTCGTCGTGCCCAAGGGGATGGATTGTAAATACCTCCAGACCCGGCGCTGAAAGGCCGTCGCGCGGATGTCGAGCGGCAAGGCAGAATCCAGATCTTTGCCCTGCATGTTTCTTAACAGAGACCGGATCCAGGGCTGCAGCGCGCCTTCGTCTCCCTTGCGGGCCGCGAATGGAAACTCGCGTCTCAAGCCTTCCATCAACTCGGAATCGCTTCGGCCGAACTGGATCGAGCAGATGCCGCGATCGGTAGCAGCGACGAGCATGCGCCCCAGTGGAGACTCAGTGCAGGCGTAACGGATCGTGGCCGCAATCGCGCCGCGGCGGTATTTGTCCGGCGTCATGCCCAACTGCGACGCTGTTCGCTCGTAGAGGCGGCTGCTGGAGCCGTATCCGGCATCGTACATGGCCCGGGTCACCGAGTCTCCCGCCTGCAGGTTTCGTTTGAGCGTTCGCAAGCGGCAGGAGTCGGCGTATTCTCGCGGCGTGATGCCCAGCGCAGCCCGGAACCGCCTCTGCAGATGAAACCGGCTCTGCTGGAATTCCTTCCCCAGGCGCTGCAGCGTCAGCGATTCGTCCAGATGCTGTTCGATGAAGCGGCAAATCGCCTTCACGCTGTCGGCCTTGGGATTGCCGCTTCGAGCTCGCGGATGGCAGCGCAGACAGGCGCGGTATCCCGCTTGCTCGGCAGCTTCCGGCCCGGCAAAAAAACGAACGTTCTCCCGGCGCGGACGGCGCGCCGCGCACGATGGCCGGCAATAAACCCCCGTGGATGAGACTCCAAACACAAAGTCCCCGTCACGGCTGGGGTCGCGGGCGAGCACCGCATTCCAGCGCTGCTGCTCGCCGCCGGAGATCGCCGGTCTCGCCGAATTGGGTTGCTGGGCTGACATCAGGTATTCCTCTGTAAGTATGGCATTGGTGGTCATGGCAAATAAAGCTTAGGCGGAATACGCTCAGGGAAATATCCGAATCTTGCTCCCAAACTGAATTCGCAACTCCGAACGATAATAGAGCGGACGATCATGGAGCCGTCGATCATGGATTCGCGCCGGCGTGAAAAGTTGGCGGGCAAGAATCCAATGTGAACCTTGCCCAACGGCGCAAGGTGGAAGAGCGGCGCTTTAGCGCCGCGTTAGGTCTAGAATCAATTCGGGCTTTAGCCCCGGCGGTGGTTTATTGGCGGGGCTCGCCCTTTTTTACAAACGGCAAGACCTGAGGACCAAGCCCATGAAGAACGCTCGTGTCATAACCATAGCCGCATTGCTCGTGATGACCCTCCCAGCGGCCGCTCAGCAGATCTCGAGGCACATCCTTAACGCTGAGGAAGTCAAAAAAACAGTTCCGACCGAATACTTCTATCGCGGCCAAAAGGCGCCCGTCCAACTGCGCAACGCGGTTGGTTTCCAGCTCCCCGATGGCAAGATGACCCTGGCTGCCTTGGTGGACGCTTCGGGTTACTCGACCGCCATTCAGCAGAAATATCAAGGCCTGCTGATCACGGAAACGAAGCTCGAGATCGCGGGCACAGCGCTGCCCCCCGGTCAGTACGGGTTCGGCTTCACTTCCGAGGGCAAGTTCCTGGTAATGGACGTGGGCAACAACGACGTTCTCAGCGCATCCTCGCAAATGGATTCCGCGCTGGAGCGGCCGGTCCCGCTGAAGTTGGTGGAAGACGGCGCTGGCTACAGACTTTATGCCGGCAAGAAGTGGATAGGAATCAAAACCGAGTAGGCTAGCTCACGGCTCACAGGTCATCACCTAGAGCTCAATGCGACAGCGGCTGAAAGGGCCCCATGATCGTGGTGATTCCCGCGCGCTTGCGCAATTCCCCCAGTAGAGCGCTGGCAGCATTCTGATAGGTTTTACTGGGATCGGAAGCGTCGGCCCACACCGCGTCATAGACGATCTGCGCCGCTTCTTTGAGATCGATGTGCAGCGCAGCCTCGCAAACGTCCAGCCGTTCCTGTAGACGCTCGTAGCAGCCGGTGCAGATCTCACCCTTTCCGTTTTCGCCTGGATGATGGTCCGTGAACTTGCACACCGATTCGGGCGCATTCATTACTTCGGCGTGCGCCTCTATCAATTGCGACTTGAATTGCCGCAGAAATTCTTCCCGCTCCCGCTCGACGATGGCGGCATCGGGAACGGTTTCGGGGACAGGTTGCGCTGCTTTAGCGGGCAACTTAGGAGCGACCGGCGGAACCCGCTCTCTACTGTTACAGGCAGGACAGGCATCGAGATCGGCCGCGTAGTACAGATGGCACTTCGCACACGGCAACCCGTATCCCGAAGCCTTGCCTGCGGAAGCCGCGCGTGTCGCGGCATCTTTGACTAGCGCTGCCTGCGCTGCGGCCGCGCTGCCTCCGGACTGTTCGGATCGCGTTGGATTCGCCATCTGCTTTCCCTTGGGGAAATCTCCCAGCCGCTCGTCTCAGCGCGGGTTCGGCTCTTTCATCAGCTTCAGCAGTTCTTCCCGGCGTGCCCGGTATAACGTCCTCTCCGGATCCAGCTTGGCCGCGATATCGATTTCCGATAACGCCTCTTGATACCGGTCCATACTCATCAGGCAAGCCGCCAGCGAAAAGTGATTATCCGCCGACGCATTCACCCGCACCGCCTCGCGGAATTCCTTCTCCGCCTCACGCAAGTCTTGCTGCTGGAACAGCGCCGTGCCTAAGAGGTGATGAGCGGTATCCGAATCCGGGTTAAGCGAGACCGCGATGCGCAATTCGTGCACGGCTTCTTCCAGCTTGTTGTCGAGCATCAAAACCTGGCCCAGGATGCGGTGCTCGGTGGCTCCAGCGGGATTCTGGTGTACCGCCAGTCTCAACTCGGCCACGGCCGCGTCGTAATTATTTTTCGCCATGTAAGCGCTGGCCAGGCAGGCATGTCCCTGCTGCCACTCAGGATGCTGGCGATACAGTTCCTTCAATTCCTCGATGGCAGCATCGTAGTTCGCCTGGTCGCAGTAGGTGTTGCCCAGATTGTTGCGGACTGATGCTTCTCCTGGAGCGATCTTCTTGGCTTCGCGGTATTCCGCCACCGCAGCAGCCAGATTGCCTTGCTCGTGGCGGATCAGGCCCAGGTTCGAGTGAGCCTCCCAAAATCCCGGCCGCAGGCGGATGGCCTGCTCGTAAGCCGAAATAGCTCCTGCCAGGTTTCCGGCCGCATGCAGCGCAATACCCATGTCGTAATAGGTGTCGGCATTGTCGCGATCGCGCGTCAGTGACTCGGCATAGGCGTGTACGGCGGCCTCATATTGCCCGAGAGAGTAGTGTCCCAGGCCCAGATATTGATAGGCCTCGGCATTCTGGGGATCGATACTGAGTGCGGTGCGCGCCTCGGCGATAGCATTCGGTCCGTCATCCAGGCGATAGAAAAGGTACGACAAGGCGCTGTGATTTTCGGGCAGATCGGGCATGAGCTTCAGGGCCAGATTGAATTCGTCATCAGCGTCATCGAACTGGTCCTGCTGGCGCAGCATGACCCCCAGGGCAAGATGCAACGCCGCGTTGTTTGCGTCCGAGGCAAGCGCGGCGCGAAGGTCGAGTTCGGCTTGGTGAAAATGCTGCTGCCGCCCTTCGGTAGCGGCTTTCAGCAAGGCCGCCGGAATCGGCGGTCCAATCTTCGCCGATTCGACATTCCCTGAGCCCAGCAGCTTCAGCAGATCTTTCCCGGCGCCCGCCGACTCCATATCGCGCATTTCCTGGTGGGTGGGCAAAGTGGCAAGCCCCCGTTCTTTGACCAGCCGGCACAGGCGAGCGCTGGAAACCCCTCCGGTCAACCAGGCTGCCAGTTGGGTGGTCGTCACGGCTTGTGAGGGGGCAAGTTGCCCGTCAGACGAGTGCGCGAAAACAGTCATCAGGACGAAGACGAAGCAGAACAGCAGCGAAGCCTTTGCTTTCACTGGACTCCCCAACTTATGGATTGGCTTGCGGGTAAAGGCTTTCACGGTTACAAGCAAACGCCTTGGCAAGGCCCTTAGGAAACATAGCCCGGCAGCCGGCTCGCAAGTAAGGTCACGGAGGTAACCAGACCGCTTTCCACTCGCACCGGCCGGGCTGTGATTGAAATCACAGGCAGCCGTGGCAGGCTTCACCGCCCGCCGTTGCCTGCCAACGTAAAAGATCAGAAGAGGCTATACCAGCGGTTGGGTAGGCTCGACCTTTCCTGTGAGCCCGGTATGGCGTATGATCTAACTGGCTGCTTTTCCTCGGAGGTTCCGATGTTTGAAGGTCTATTTCAACCGATGCACCTGCTGGTCATCTTCTTTATTGCCTTGCTGGTCTTCGGCCCCAAGAAACTGCCTGAGCTCGGAAAAGGTCTGGGCGAGGGGATTCGTGCCCTGAAAGACGGCATGAAGGATACTCCCGCGCAGGCGTCCGCTGACCAGAGCAAGAAGACTGAAACCAAGAGCTAACCGGCTTTCTCGTCGAAGGTAGAGACGGCCGGCCAGCCATGCGTTACCGTCTCTTGTTGTCTGTCTCTCGTTCTATTTCCATTCTTTAGCAACTCTGGGCTACCAAATCGTTACTTATTATTCTGCAATTTGGAGGCTGCCTCGTGCTGCGCAAATTTCGTACCTTGTCTCTGCTCGCTCTTCTGGCTTTCTCTTCGCTCCTGTTCGCCGATCAGATCACGCTCAAAAATGGAGATCGTCTGACCGGAACCGTAGTGAAATCCGATGGCAAGACGCTGGTCCTGCACACCGATGCCGGGGGCGACGTCACGCTTGCATTTGACGCGATTCAGGACATCAAGACGGACGAGCCACTTCATGTCACATTAAGAGATGGGAAGACCGCCGTCGGCCCGGTCACCACTGCCGATGGCAAGATTGAGATCGTGACCAAGGACGCCGGCAGGGTCGAGGCGCCCAAAGACGATGTCACCCTCATCCGGAATGATGCCGAGCAACTCGCCTATGATAAGTCCCTGCACCCCGGCCTGATGCACGGATGGACCGGTGGCGCGAACTTAGGCTTTTCGGTGGCGCGCGGCAATAACCAGACGGAAAACCTCGCTCTCGCCTTTAACGCTGTCCATCCCACGCTGCATGACAAGATCGCCCTATACGCTACTTCCATCGATACTAAGAACGATCTCGCCACTCCCAGCACGGTCGCGAACTTGAATACCGGCGGCTTTCGCTACGACCGTGACTTGAAGCCCCGCGTGTTCGTTTTCGGCGCCGGCGACTTCATGAGCAATGCCCTGCAATTCCTCGATCTGAGGCAGGTCTATACTGGAGGTTTCGGCTTCCATGCGGTCAAATCGGATCGCACACTTCTCGATTTCCTGGGCGGCCTCAACTACACGCACGAGACCTATTCCAACGGCACGCTGATCGCGGGCAGCGTTCCCCCGGCTTTTACCTCTTACGGCGTAACCAACCGCTTCGTCGCATTAACCCTGGGCGAGGAACTCGCGCAGAAGCTAGGCAAGAGTACGGCATTGACCCAGAGCTTCTACTTTTATCCCGACCTGCAGCAAACCGGGAACTATCGTTGGACCTTCAATTTCGGCACCGTGACCAAGATCAGCAAGTGGCTAGGCTGGCAGAACCAGTTCGGCGACATCTACGTCTCGAACCCGCCGCCTGCAACTAAGAAGAATGATGTTTTGTTTACGACCGGGCTGAACATCGCCTTCACCCATTGATCACACAGCGGGGGCATCTCGCTCTCGCAGCGTGTTCTCGGCTATTCCCCGTTTTTCGCCATTTCTGTCTTGGCGTTGCGCAATTCTGGGCGGGTGGAATGCTTGCCGCCATCGCAGTTCTTGAGCAGTTGTGCGTAATAGGAATTCGCTTTAGCCGCCTGATGCGCCATTCCCGCCGATTGCGCCGCGCCCGCCAGCCCGTTGAAGCGGTTGGGATCGATCTTCATTGACTTCTCGTATTCGGCCAGCGCGTTCTCCGGCTGCTTTAGTTCCAGCAGCATGTCAGCCAGCATTTCGCGTGCCGGAATGTCGACCTCTGCTTTTCCCACCTTGTCCTGCGTATCCGCGACCTGGCGCATCTGTTGGATCGCCTCGTCATTCTTCTTCTCCGCGAATGCCAGCCAGGCGTGTACCTCACCTTCGGAAGAACGAGGGCCGTCCAGCACATACGCGTATTTCGACTTGCGGGTCGCCTCCTCCGCCTCGTCGAATTTCTGCGCATTGCGCCGCGTTGCTTCCACGTCGCCCATGTGCGCCGAGCCAATCGTCCGCGCCCAATAAGTAATCATCTGCAGGTGCGCGGGAGTATTGGCCGCCGGTTCCAGCGCCGCCGCATCCTGCCAGTGATGCATCTCCAGCGCGTACAGCGCTGGGAAATGCGCTCCCGCGTATCCCAGATATTCCAGCATGCCAGTATCGTCGCCGTTTTTGGGCGCGGTCGCCACGATGTCTTTCGCTTCGTCCACGATCTTCTTCGCGGCTTCGTCCTGACCGGTTTGCAGGTAGGCGTAGAGCAGGAAGTGCATGGCATGCAGTTCGTGTCCGCGCATGTACATTGCGCCTGACTTCTGCGTCAAGGCCACGGACTTGAGGTTCGCCTGAATATCTTCATTCCACAGTCCGAGGCGCGCGAAGATGTGCGAGGGCATGTGTACGGCGTGCGCCGACGACGGGGCGATCGCGGCGTAACGGCGGGCGGCGTCAAGTCCCATCGCTGCCATCTCCGGCGAATCGCAGGAGTGAATGATATAGTGCGCCAGGCCGGGATGATCCGGCTGCTTTTGGAATAACGGATTGAGCACGGCAACCGCTTTTTTCGCGTTCGCGTGCGTGGTGTCGTCCGGCCGGTCCGAGGCCAGCAACGACAGCGCGTAGAACGCTCCCGCTTCGAGGTCGGTTGGATTCTGCTGGTAGACCTTCGCCATCGCATCCGAATAGGCAGTTGCCTGTTTCAGATAATTGGCCTTCGATTGATCGCT
>DASYYT010000226.1:0-15486 GCA_035949755.1 Candidatus Sulfotelmatobacter sp. | reverse complement strand
TCGCACGATTACGTTTTCGGAACTGGTGGCCATTCTCAGTCTCCCCCTGTGTCCTGATTATCTCATCTCCGAACCAAGATGGATTCGAAAAATGTTTGTGAGGTACCGTGCCCGCGAGACTGTCGTTGTGACAGAAAAGGGAGAGCGGCTTACGAATCTGATCGGGTCTTCGCTCACGAACCTGCCGGTGGGGGGGGGCGTAGTATCTAGCGCGGTAGTAATATAGCCCCGTTTCGGAGTCGAAATCGCGCCCGGTGAAACGGAACGGATTCTTACGTTGACGCTCGAATTCGTGGTGTTCCCGAACGAATCGTATGTGTAGCTCTCCGCCACAGCACCTACGGAAAGACGATTCCCCTGAATCAAAAGTAAGCGACGAGTTGCTTCCTAGCGTTGAGATGTTTGCGTTGTGCCGGTTCCCTCAGGCACCGGTGCGTTTTTCACGTATTTATCAAACCAGTTCATCATCTCCCAAACGACGTCTTCGACCGATTGTCGGCCCGCATAGATATGGGACTCATAAGGAAGCTGTACCCAGCGGACGACCGCGCCATTGCCCTGCAAAGCTTCGTACATCCGTAACGATTGGATCGGAAATGTCCCGCTATTGTTGTCGTCCATCCCGTTAATGATCTCGATCGGCGCCTTATAATCATTCGCAAAAAAGAATGGCGACATGTCTTCGTAAACAGTCTTCGCCTGCCAAAATGTTCGCCGCTCGCTTTGGAAGCCGAAGGGAGTAAGCGTGCGGTTGTAAGCTCCGCTCTGGGCAATACCAGCGCGGAATAGATTGCAGTGCGCCATCAGATTTGCCGTCATGAACGCCCCATAGCTGTGACCGGTCACGCCTACACGATTCGGGTCGATGTACCCCATAGCCGCCGCCTTGTCGATGGCTGCTTTGGCGTCAGCCACAAGCTGCGGAATGAACGTGTTGTTCACCGTTTCGGGAGGACCGACGATAGGCATCGCCACTTGGTCGAGGACAACATAACCATCGAGCAGGAGATAGAGCGGGCTTCCGGTGTCCCCATTGGCGGCACCGAAAACGGGGAAACTGAGAAAGCGGTACTTCGAACCTGTTACTTCGCCGGCCACTTTGATGCTGCTGTATTCTAAGGGGTAACCCACGACGATGGCCGGCAGGCGCTCACCCTCTTTATAATCGGGAGGCAGGTACACCATCATCGACAGCGGCACACCATCCGGACGCTGGTATGTCACCAATTGCGAGCGGATCTTGCGAACGATGGGGGTGGGGTCAGCGAAATTGCTCACCATGAGATTCTCGCCACTGTGGGAGCGCACATAGTAGTTGGGAGGTTCCGTTGGAGTTTCCCGCTCGGTTAGGAAACGAGAGCCGTCGGGCGAGAGCAAGGCCACCACGGTCGCGTACTCCTGGGGACCGCACTGGAACAGGCGGTCGCTCTGCCAGGTTTGGATATTGAACCGATCCAAGAAGGGGTGATCACCTTCGGGCGAGGCTCCTGCACCCGTGAGGAAGACATTGCCGTTCGTTTCCAAAACGGCGCGCTGGCCATTAGGCAAAGTCTCTTCAACCAAGTTGCCGGGATTGTTGTAATGAGAACGGGTGTTCAAGGTCCATACCAATCGCGGCGCTTGGTCTGGATGATTGGGATCGAAAAAAAAGATCTTGTTGGTTGCGGCATGCCAAACTGTCTCGCGCAGGATGCCCAGATCGCCGTTCGATCCCCACTGGAACGCGACGAGGCGGTCATGTGTTTTCGCTAGTTCTACCGGCGCCCCGGTAAATGGAGCGCTAAGGGATAGCACATGATCGCGAAAGGGAGCCTGGTTCCGTGGATTGCCGCCGTCGAGCGCCTCCGCCCACACGAGCGCTGCCGGGCGGGTTGGTAGCCACTGATAATCGCGTGCCCCTGTCGGTACGCCGTTGATCGGTGTATGTTCTGCCAATGGAAGGTCGGCGAGGTGATACTCCACACGGCCAGTGAGGTCCCATACCTCAACCCGCCGCGGAAATTGGCTCTGCGGCACAAGGTAAGAATAGGGCCGATGGATAAGGGCGACCAAGATATGCCGACCGTCCGGAGAAGGATCATTGGTGGCAAGGATTCCCGGGTGGCCGAGCGTCTGCGCCACGCCGCTCGAAACATCCACCAAGGCGAGTTGCGCGGTCGCATAGTAGGTGAATAAATCGGAGTCGTGTGGGCTGGTCAGCATATCCTCGAATGTCCATACCGGCGCGGCATTGGCGTCGGATTCCTGCACGATGGGTCCCGATGCCACGGCTTGCGCCTGCGGCGGGCCGCCGCGTCCCGCTGGCACTAGCCGCACCAGCAAATGGCGGGAATCCGGCATCCAGACGACCGGCTCGGCGCCGGGGAGCCGGTTGCCGGAAAAGGGCGGCGGCTCCAGGACTGCATTGACTGCAAATGATCCCAGGTGATGTACAGCTCCGGTGCGAGCGTCGCCGATCCACAGTTCTACGGCGTGACGCGCGTAATTCAGAAATGCGAACCGCTGCCCGTTGGGCGACCACATGGGTGCGCCAGCATACACATCGCTGGGTATTGCCACTGACCGCGATGCGCCCGACGATAAATTCACCAGCCGCCAATTCACAAAACGCTGTGGCACGTGTTGACTGTTGTTGGAGGGATCAATGCGCAGACCGGCCAATCGATACATGGGTTGCGCCAAACCGGAAATATCGGGGAAACGCACCGGCTCACAAAGCAAGGCTCGCTCGCGCGTGGGGCTGACGTTAGCTGTGAAAGGCGCAGGCGCATCGATGAGATTTAGCATCGCCTGCGGTGGTTTGTGGTAGACGCTTTGACATACGGAGGGCTGGGCGGCGATAAGCAGAACCGCCAACACCATTATCGCATCCGCCACGTATGGGCTTCGACGCAGCATTGCAAATATCATGCTAGCCTCCGAACCTCAGAACGTGCCCGAGCGCCCCGCCGGCCGAAAAAGGTAAAGCTGATGAAGAATTGGAGCCGGAGCTTCAGGCGCACTTACATCGAATCAAACGTTCGTTAGAACACTCCGTTACCTGATTGAGCAGAACTTTTGCCACAGGCAGCGGTGTGTTGCAAACCCTTTTTTTGAATTTGCCTTTAGGACTGTCTTGGTACTCCACCGGCGCTAACCGCTGTCCTCCGACGCAACGGTGTCCTCGAGCGGCACGGGCTCCGACATCAAATGGTCGCGCAAGCAGCACGCGCCCTTTCTAATGCTCGTTGAGGAAGAAGCGGGGCGGTGTCGGCGCTTTGGGAACAGCCAGCACGTGGGGCACTCCCGCCTTGTTCAGCGCCCTGTTCAGCTCCGCCAGATCGGTCGTTACGAGCTGATGCAGATTGCTCTCGGCCGCGTCCAGATTTTTGCTGAGCGCAGCAGCTCGCTGCTGCTGTTCGGCCGTGGGCGCCTGGGATTCGTACTCGATCATGCCCATAAGTTGGCTGATGGCCGGCACGACCGCCGCTGGTGCACCGCCGAAAAAGCCGCGCGAGATACCGAACTTCGATGCCAAGCTGTCGAGCTTTTTCTCAAGCGAACTCGCACGAGTTTCGAGCGCCGCGCTGACAGAGGGATTGCCGCTCTTCCATGCTGCCATGTTCGCCTTCAGAGATTCCTGGATGCCGTTGACCAGATCGCGACCCTTCACTGCTTCCTCGTACATGGAATTAAGCCGCACCCACAGCGCTTGGCGCGCGGCTTCGGCCTGCGGGCTGGGTGGGGTTCGCGGATCGGCCAGCACGTGCACGGTTCCTTTGGCGCTGTTGTTACCCAACTGAACCGACACCGTATACACGCTGGGCGAGACCATGATGCCGTGCGCGGTGGTGTCATAGCCGCGCCCGCCGCCGCCGGTCATGTCCGCCGGATAGGTGGCAAATCCTGGCGAGCTATTCGGAGCTTGCGGCACCGACGTGTTGCGGCGGAAGTCCCAGATGATGCGGTTGATGCCAGCATGCAAGTCACCCGCGCTTAGCGTACGGACTACCTTGCCGCTGGCGTCCGTGATGGTGATCGTGGCCTTCTCTTTCGCGTCGGGTGAGCTATCCAGATAAAGGTCGAGGATGGCACCATCCGGAGGGTTGGGACCGGAGAAGCTCTCGCCCGGAAACCACCCGTCGCCGTTCACGCGCCACTCCGTGGCCGCGCGGATGGGGAAAAGGTGCATGGCATCGCTCAGCATGCTTGGTGTCATGTCCTCGATCGAGGTAATGTCATCAAGAATGTAGATCGAGCGTCCATGCGTAGCCAGAATCAGGTCGTGCTCGCGCGGTTGCACCTGAATATCGTCCACCTGCACGTCGGGCAGGCCCATGTGCATCGGAGTCCATGTAGCACCACCGTCGAGCGAGAAGAAGCCGCCGAACTGCGCGCCGACAAATAACACGTTGGGGTGCCAGGGGTCTTCGCGAATCACATGAATACTGCCGGCGGATGCGGGAATGCCCGCTCCAATCGAAGCCCAGCTTTGCCCGTAATCAGTGGTCTTATATATGTAAACGTGCATGTCATCGGACTGATGCCCATCAAAAGCAACGTAGGCTGTGCCCGACGCTGTGCGTGAGGGCTCAATGCGGCTGATGTATGTTCCCTTGGGCACGCCCTTGACGTTGCCCACCACCTCGGTCCAACTGTGGCCGCCGTCTCGGCTCACCTGGAGGTTGCCGTCGTCTGTGCCCGCCCATAACACTTCCGCGTTCAGCGGCGATTGCGCCAACTCAGTGATCGTAGGAAAGGCAGATACGCCGTCGTTGAGCGACAGCGTGGTTTTGCGTGAGGGCATCACGCCTAGGATGGGAATCTTGTCGCGATCAAAATCGGTCGTGAGCTGATCGCCCAGCTTGGCCCAAGAGTTGCCGCCGTCGGTGGACTTGAAAACGTAATTGCCGCCGAAAAACAGCGTGTCGGAACTCTGAGCGGAAACGATGAGCGGCGAATCCCAATTGAAGCGGTAGGGCTTCTGGCCGAAAGGCGGTTCCGGCTTGATCATCAGCGACGTGCCGGTGCTGAGATTACGCCGGGTCAAATTGCCGCCTTCCATCTCCGTGTAAATGACATGGGAATCTCGCGGATCGTGAGTCACATAGAAGCCATCCCCGCCGCCCACCATAGTCCAGTCGCTGTTGAGGATGCCCTGGGTGTTGAGCACGCGGTGGGGAGCACACCACTCGGCATTATCCTGAAAACCGGCGCAGACGGTATAGGGTCGCTGGTTGTCGTAGGAGACTTCATAGGCCTGCCCAATCGGCATCACCATGCTGTGGCGCCAATGATGACCGCGGTCGCGTGTGATGTAAACGCCCCCGTCGCAGCCGACTATGACGTGGCTGGAGTTGGTGGGGTCGATCCAGATGGCGTGAAAATCGGAATGGAGCAGGCGGTTGCGGTCGGTGACAAAGGTTCTGCCGCCATCCTCTGAGTAGTAGAGTTCGACTCCGCCCATCCAGAGGCGTGCCTCGTCGTTCGGATCTACGCGGATCTGGCTGAAATAGGACGGCCGCACATCCAGGTCGCCCATCCTCGTCCAGTTCATACCATCGTCGTCGCTGCGGAACAGGCCGCTGTGCTCGCTCTCTACCAGAGCATAGATCACATGCGGATTCTTGGCGTAAATTGCCAGTCCGATACGGCCGATGGGACCCTGGTCGGGCAAGCCGCCGCGAAGCTTAGTCCAATTAGCGCCGCCGTCCCAGGAGCGGTAGACGCCGCCTTCAGGTCCCCCGCCGTTAAAACCCCAGGGTGTGCGCCGCCGCTCGTACGCGGACGCGTACACGATATTGGGGCTATGCGGGTTGATGCAAACATCGGAAACGCCGGTGTTCTCGCTGATGAATAACACTTTTTTCCACGTTTGGCCGCCATCGGTAGTCTTGAACAGACCACGTTCCGCATTGGCTCCCCACATATGGCCGAGCGCGGCCACATATACAACGTCGGGGTTAGTCGGATCAATGGCGATGCGGCCAATGGCTTGGGTGTCATCTAGACCCATGGACTGCCACGTGCGGCCGCCGTCCATGGATTTGTAGACACCGTCGCCCCAGGATGAGCTTTGCCGGTTGTTGGCCTCGCCAGTACCCACCCAGACGATGGACGGGTTGGACGGGGCGACCGCAACGGCACCAATGGAGAGATTCGGTTCGCGGTCAAACACCGGCTTCCAGGCATTGCCACCATCCGTGCTTTCCCAGAGCCCGCCCGTTGCCGAGCCGATATAGACCACATTTGGATCAAGCGCGCTGGCGGCGATGTCGTCCACGCGACCGCCCATAATCGTCGGCCCTATCGCCCGGAAGCGCAGCGAGGCCACTGCCTGCTCGACGCTGGGCGCTGGCGCCTGTTGCGCCGACAATCCCACGGTCAACCCTGCAGACGTAGCCAGCAGAACCAGCGACGCCATCCGACTCCGGCAGAACATGATTTTCCCTCGGCTTACTTTTTTACTGTTGCGGTCACATAGGCCATGCCAGCCTTGCGCATGGCATCGTTCAGCTTTGCCAGATCGGCGGTCATCAGCGTGTTCAGCTTGGCCGAAGAGAGCTGCTCAGCGCTCGTCACCTGCGCCAGGAAGCTACGCTGGCTCTCGGTGGGCGCCTGGCTGACATTTTCCAAGCTGAAAAGCAGGCGCATGACCGCACTATGCAACGGTGTTCCCTGGTCGCCAGGGGGAACACCAGGGCGCCCGCCGATGACAGTTTTACGTAGCGCCTCGACATTTTTGGCCATCTCATCCATCAGAGTCTTCACTTTCGCTGGCGGGTCGGCATATGTCTTTTTCGAATTCTCAAGCGCGGTATTGAGCGCACTGATCTGCTTGGTTTCCGCAACGATTTCGCCGTAGACCTTATAAGCGTCTGCAATCGCCTGCTGACGCGCTGCCTGCGCAGCTGCGCTGATATGGATGGAAGGGTCACTTTCGACCTGCATGGGCTGGGATGCGGTCGCTCCATTCGCGCTTGCTGTGACGGTGTAGGTGCCGGGCGCCACAAAAGGTCCTTGCACCGCCCCGTAGTAGAATCCGGACTGGTCTGCATCCAGCTGAGGCTGAGTCACATTCTCCAGGGTTGGCCGCCGCAGATCCCAGACGATGCGGTTGATCCCATCGTGGCCCTCCACATCGAACTGGCGTACCGTTGCTCCTTGAGCATCGGTCACTTTGACGGTCACTTTGGTGTTATCTTTCGGTACATTCGACAGAGAGACGTCCACAATGCCGCCATCAGGAGGATTGGGCGCTACGAATTGCGTGTCGCCTAAGGTCCCGTTGAGATGATTGAACAAGCTCCATTCAATTCCGGTGTCGGTTGGGAATACGTGCAGTCTCGCCTGCATTATGTTCGGACTCAGGCCTTCGAGAGAGCGGATATTATCGAGCACCCAGAACGCTCGCCCGTAGGAAGCCACTACCAAATCGTGGGTTCGGCGCTGAACAGTCACGTCGTCCACCATCACCTGCGGCATGTTGAGCTGAAAGGGCAGCCACTGGCTGCCGCGGTCGAAGCTTATATAGAACCCCATCTCCGTGCCCAAAAAGAGTAGGTTCCTGTTGAAGGGATCTTGGTAGACGACTTGCGCCGTAGCGCGGTCGCCAGGGATGCCGCTGGTGATCAACTTCCAGGTCTGGCCATAGTCATCGGTGCGGAAGACGTAAATATTGAAGTCGTTTTGTTGATGGCCATCGTAGGTGAGGAACGCGGTGCCGGCATTAAAATGCGATGCTGCAATCGAGCTAACAAATTGGCCTTGCGGCAGCCCGCCAACGTGCGACAAATCCGCCCACGTGCGCCCACCATCCTTGGTGACGTGGAGACTACCATCCTGAGCGCCAGCCCAGATCACTTGCTCGTTCACGGGCGATACCGCTAGGGCCGTCAGACACGGATAGCCTTCTGACCGTACCTTCTTGCCATCGATCTTGAGCGAGTCCGGGCTCGCGTTGGTGGTCAGATCTGGACTGATCTGGGTCCACGTGTTCCCCGCATCGGTGGACTTGAACACCACGTTCGCCGCGGCAAACAGATCACCGTTGGGCATGGCCACGACCGGTGCGTTCCAGTACCAGCGAAACGGCTTGGCGTCGAACGTCTTCGGTAGCGGCCGGATTAGCGCGTATTCTTCGGTTTCCAAGTTCTCGCGAATCAGCTTGCCACCCTGCGCCTCCGCAAATACCAGATGTGGGTCTTTGGGGTCGGGAATAACGTTAAAACCATCGCCATCCATCAGGTCGGACCAGTCGTGGTTCCGGATGCCCTTAGGATTGCGCGTGCGCACGGGCCCGCACCAAGCGCCGTTGTCTTGGAAACCGCCGCAGATATGGAACGGCGTCATGTCGTCCGTCGCTACATGATAGGGCTGACCAACCGGAATGGAGTCGGCGAAGACCCACGTGCGGCCGCTGTCTTCACTGATGTCCAAGCCGCCATCGTCACCGGCCATCATGTAGTTGGAGTTATCGGGATCGATCCAAATTGCGTGCACATCCGCGTGGATGCTCTGTAATCCCTGCTGCTGCGGATCAGGTTCCCAAGTCTTGCCACCATCGTCAGAGTGGGCCAAACCGCCGCCGCCCAGCCATACCCGCAGATAATTGTTCGGATCCACCAGAATCTGCTGAAAATACTCCGGACGCGGATCCACATCGCTGCGCTTCTCCCAGGTGGCCCCGCCATCCATGCTGCGGTAGATGCCGCTCCCTTTGCCGCCGCCGAAGGAACTTCCGGTACCATACTGCACGCGGGCATAGACGATGCGTGGATCGCGGTCGTAGACAGAGATGCCGATGCGACCAGTATCGCCGCCATGCTCGTAAGGCAGCCCTTTCACCAGCTTCGTCCACGTCGCCCCACCGTCGGTGGACTTGTAGAGTGCGCTGGAGGCCCCGGTGGGAAGCATGCCGAACACGCTGCGCCGCCGCAGGTACATAGCGGCATAAATCGTCAGGGGGTTTTGCGGGTCCATCGCCAGATCGGCGATCCCAGTATCTTCATCAATGTAGAGTACGCGCTTCCAAGTGGCGCCGCCATCGGCGGTCTTATATAGACCACGCTCGCCGCCAGGACCCCAGAGATTGCCCAGCACGCCGACGTAGACAACCTCTGGATTTGTCGGATCAATGAGAATGCTACTGATCTGATAGCTGTTCTTCAGGCCTTCGCTGGTCCATGTTTCGCCGCCATTAGTGGACTTAAACACCCCCATGCCCCAGGATGAAGTCTGGCGGTTATTGGCCTCGCCAGTGCCCACCCATACGATCTGCGGGTTGGAGGGGGCCACGGCGACAAAACCAATGCTCAATGCCGGCTCGTTATCAAACACGGGTCTCCAGGTCGTGCCGCGGTTGATGCTCTTCCAGAGCCCTCCGGTGGCCGCGCCCACGTAGATCGTATTCGGGTCCTGCAGCGGCACCGCGATGCGGTCCATGCGGCCGTCCATATTGGCCGGTCCGATATTGCGGAACTGCAACATGTGCATCGCGCTCTCGTAAGGATCGGTAGGCGCCTGAGCGAATACACCAGAAGCCAGGAGGAAGAAACACACAAAAATGGCACCTCCCCCTGCAAACAGTTTCTTCATTCGCATCCTCCCCAAGAAAATCGCGCCGGTTCTAACCGGCATAAATTTGGTGGCAGGTCTTAGAAGTCCAGCCGCAGTTCCATTTCGATCCAACGGCTGCCTGACTGCCGGTTGGTCGGAATCAGTTGTCGCGTGATCGCTCCAAAGTTCGCTGGACTCCCAAGGCTGAGACTGGGGGTAACAAAATTCACGTTGTTGAAAAGGTTGAAAAACTGGGCAGAATAAGTCAACGAGAACCGCTCAAAAATTTGCGTCCTCTTGCCTGCTCCGAAGTCAAAATTCATCAACGGCAGGCCAGTGATCGGGTTGGCCGCACCGTTCAACCCATCAGTGGTGAGGTTGACGTTGCGGAACTCACTGAACACTTTGCTCGGATCAGCGAACAAGTTCAACCCCGTGCCTTTGCCGCCGATATTATGCACTCCGGCCCCCATGCTGCTGGGGGAAACGGTGGGAATGGCTGCAATCCCGCTGCCCAGTATCGGGCTCGCGCCGTACACCTGGCCAACCATAGATACCGTGACTGGGAAACCCTGCTGGGCCGTGACTATGCCGGAGGTGTACCAGCCGGTGAGCAGCTTATTGGTCCAGCCGCTGGTGGCAAACAGGCTGCGGCCGAACGGCAACTGATAAACGAATGTGGCATTGAGCACGTTGCGGGCATCGGCGAAACCAGCGCCGTAGTTCTGCCCTATATAATAGTTGTTGTTGTAATAGCCGGCGTTGTTTTGATCACTGATCTGATCGTCCAATTCGTGCGACCAAGTATAGTTGATCGCCATAGTCAGACCATTCGAGGTTTGCTTGTTCAGCGTAGCGGTAAAAGCGTTGTAGTTGCTCCGGCCAACATGAGTGTACATCTGGACCACGTCAATCTGCTGGTTGTCGAAGGCCGGTAAGCCGGCCGCGACGCGGAGACTATCCATGGTGTTGAAGATCTCCCGGACTTGCGCGGTCTCAAAAAGGCTGGCGAAATTGGATGACATATAAGCGCTGCCGTTAACCGTCGAGCCGTTGACCGTTTGTGCTGGCACTAAATTATCGAACCACGCTTCATCGGGCACGGTGCCGCCGGTGTTCAAGGCATTGGCAATGGCGTCGTAGGCCTGAGCAAACGTCTGTCCCGATGTGGTGTCCTTGAACATGTACGGAGCGCTGGTCAGGTCAAAGGCCTGAGGCAGGTCGCGACCATAGTGCCCAATCCAGCCCAGAGAGAAGATCATCCCGTGCGGCAACTCTCGCTCCAGGTTGAGATCGGCGTTGTAGGCATAACCCATGATGTTGTTGGGATCGAGTTGGAACGTGGCCAGAGCGCTTAGGTTCTGTGCGGGAATGATGGGAGATGTTTCGCTTGGGACCACTGGCGGAATGGGCATTTGCCCGTCCACGCCGACGCGGAAGCTCGACAGCGCCGGGTCGGTGCTGCCAGAACTGCAACCCGTTCCAGGAGCGCCACTAATATCGCAGGCGGGCGTGATCACAGTTGGAGTATCAGCAAATCCGAGGCCTAGCGCCGGCAGGGTGGTGGTTTTCACCGCGTTGGTACGATCATGAACCACGCCAAAACCGCCGCGCAGCACTGATTTTTGATCGCCGAATAGCCTACGCAGCACTCCGCCTCTAAAAGAGGGGTTCCAAGCCAAACCGACGCGCGGCGACCAATAGGCGGGATTGTTGGTGAAGAGGGATTTCGAGGGAGCATTCTTTTCAGGCACAAACCCGAACGTCGGGTTATAGAATTGCCCGGCTTCGGCCGCCGCGAGCTTGGCATTCATGTAGCTGACTGCGGAAACAGGCTGGCCGGTGGAGGTGTCAATCATCACCGCCTGACGACCCTTAAGTTCGTTTGGCACTGTCTGCTTGCCCCAGGACAAGCCATAAGTCACCGTGAGCGAGCGTGATAGTTTCCAGGCATCTTGGCCATAGAGGAAGACAAAATCCATGGTGTTGTTGGCGGTCAAGTTTGTACCGAGCGGATAGGCGTTGAGTTGCGCATCGCGCACGTCCATCACACCAACGTTGTCAACCATGCCGAGCGTGGAGGAGTAGAGGCTGTTCCACGTTGAGAGATCCGAGCCCGGCAAGCAACCGGTGGTGACGGTGGCGCTGCATGGCATGGGCTGATCCGACGACGGGATTCGCAGGAAGCTGGACGCGTGGCCGGTCGCCGTAATGGACGAGGAGGCACCCAACTGGTTGTTGCGAACCTCGATGCTATTCATGTGGTTGAGATTGCCGCCGAACTCGAATGAGTGCGATCCTTTGATCCAATCCACCGTATCGACAAGCTGTGTGCTTCGGTCAGTCTCCTGCTGGAATGGGGCGTTTCCAATCAGCTGGCTGTAGAGGTTGGAAGGCTCCAAAGCAATCCAGCCATTATTGGGGGTATCAGTGCCTGGCAGGGCTTCTATTGCTGCCCAGACGGAAGGCACATCGGGCGCACGGCGTGTGCGCAAACGCACAAAGCCAAAGTGGAATGCGTTGATCACGTTGGGAGAAAGCTGGCCGATCAGGCTCGCGGCCATCATGTCATGCCGGAGCGGAGTCTGGCGCAGCTCTTTCACGTTGCCGTTGATGATGTCGAGCTGCGCGCCTAGCCCGCCGAGCCCGTTCGAAACCTTTTTGTCACGAGAGTAAGCATAGTCCGCGTTGAAGCGCCATTTTTGGGTCAGCACCTGGTCAATGCGGGCAGTGATGAAGTCAGCGATTTCCGGGGTTGCGACGGAGGCGTCGAAGCCGGCGTAATTGATCCCATCGCCTTCGGCAAAATCGTTGGGCTCCGGATACATTGTGTACATTGCCGCCATAGTCGGGCTCAGGCCCAACCCGCGGGGATCGCAAGCGCTGGTCCCGGACGGTCCGCACTGCGTCGAGGTCGCCAGCGGATAGGAAATCATGTTGCCGCTGGCGTCGGCGAAGCTCAATATCCCCTGCTTGAGCGAATCGGTAGGTACCAGGCTGTGCGTATCCACAGACTCGCTGAAGCGGCGGGGTTCATAGTTTACAAAGAAAAACGTCCTGTCCTTGATGATGGGACCACCGACGGCGGCGCCGAAACGCTTGTCTATGACGGACGGTCGCGGGGTGTAGGGAAGTGAGGTTGACCCGACGCGGCTAGGAGTGTGGTTGTCGTCCCAGGTATTAGCGTTGAGTTTGCTGTCTTCCAGATCGGCGTACAACGAACCGTGGAACTCATTGGTGCCGCTTTTTCCGATGAGCGCGACTTGGCCGCCTGAGCCCATGTTCATGCTGGCGTTGTTGTTCGAAACGCCGACACGGAACTCCTGAACGCTGGCGACAGGCACCGGAATGCCCGTGGTGTTATCCACGTTGCTGGGGTCCATAGCGCTGATGTCGATGCCGTCGAGCGTGAAAGTGTTCTGATCATCCACAGCCCCTGCCACGCGCGTCTGTGGGCCCTGCGCGACAGTCGCCGGCTGATAATTCAACAGTTCCGCAGAATCGCGGTGCAATGTCGGCAGCAGAAGCAAGGACTGGCTGTTGACCGTATTGCCGACGGTGGCACTGGCGGTTTGCAGCTGCACGGCGCTGGCGGTGACTTCAACTGTCTGCTGCTGGGTACCGATCTGCATCTCCACATTGACGAGTGCCGTCTTGTTCACCGTGACCGGCAGGTTCGTCAGGTGGTATGACTTGAATCCAGTGGCGGTCACGGTCATTGAGTACGTGCCGGGCAAGATCGACGGCACGGTGTAGCCTCCTCGAGCGCCGCTTTGGGCTGTCAGCACGGCGCCGGTGCCGGGATTGAGGAGCGTGATTTTCGCGCCCGGAATCGCCGCATGGCTGGGATCGGTCACCGTTCCCTGCACCGCACCGGTGCTGGCGGACTGTGCGCCGGCCGATACGGTCATGACTGCAAGGCTGGCTATCATGGCCGCGGACCGGAAGGTTTCACGCAAATGGTTTTTCATAAACGCTCCTGACCCCACGTTTTAGTTCCGCGCGCTTTATGCCCCAAACGCGGACACATTTCCATTTGGGCGAGATTAGATTTGCATTTGTAACTTTCGAGCCGGCAAATGCAGCTTGGAGGACGCTAACAACTAGGCGCAGTGGTTCTCTGATCGGAGAACGATTGGTTATTGAAAAGCGCAAACCCAAACTGGCGAGCCAAGGCTCTGAAGCCCCGATCGTCCCACAAAGTGTCAAACAGCGGATCGACTGGCAACATAGCCGCTGTGAATTCCCTCTGGTCACAGGCTTTTCCAAGCCATTCGAGACACTCTTCCTTTTCGCCAATCGCACTGTAACAGGCAGCAATTCCGTATGCGCTTATCGTTGATTTAGCCCCTGCGCTTTTCAACTGCCCGACAATTTCCCTGCCGCGTGCAGCGTTGCCGGTGCGCACATACGTTCGGCACAGGGCGGCAAGCATATTGGGCTGCCCTCCCGACAACCAAGCGGCCTTTTCCATCTGTGCCAGCGCTTCCTCGGGCCTGAGCCGTCTCTCAAGAAGAAGACCTAGTTGCATGCGCAGCCACGGGAACTTGGGGTTGCGACTACAGGCCTGCCTGCAAATCTCCATCGCCTGCTGGTATTGCTCGGTGAGGTACAGAAACAAGATATGGTTCGCGGCAATGATCGGCGCGCCGGGATCCAGCCAGCGGGCCACAGAAATTTCTTGCAGCGCCCGGGTACCTTGGCCTTCAGCGGCGAGCGCCATAGAAAGCCATTGGTGAGAAGTGGGCTGGTTGACGTCGAGCTCAACCGCCTTCTCGAGCGCTTTCCGGGCGTTTGTCCAATCAAGCTTGTACAAGCTCTCTACCAGAGCGAGAGCGGCGTGCGCATCCGCCTGCCCCGGGTCCAGCTCTATGGCCCGGTGCGCCGAAGCGCAAACTTTCTCCTCCCATTCCAATCGGCCTGCGGGAGACATTCCGGCCAGCACGGCCCCCGCAAGAGCCTGACCCGAGAAAGTGGGAGCAAAACTGGGGTCCCTTCTTCCGATGAATTCAAAACGACGAATGGCATTTCGAAGGTCTTTATCCGTGCGGCGGTCACAGAGCCGCCGGGCCTCCAGGTAAGCTTCGAAAATTTCAGAACGCGACGGAACACGGCGCGTTGAAAACGCGACGGGGAATAATTTTTCCTTGAGTTCGGCAATTAACCGGGAGACGGCGTCTTCCACGTCGGAAGGCCCGCTCTTTGCGCAGATCGGGCGAACGCTGCCCCAGACGTATTCGCCGCTTCGAGGATCGGCCGCGCGAAGGGCGAGCAGAATTCGGCCGGCCGAGCAAACAAGTGCGCCTTCGAGAACCGCTTCGGCGATCGCCTCTCGCGATGGCTGAATCAATACCAGACTTTTGTCGGCAACTAATTCGGTAAGCAGCAACTCGCGCAAAGCTGCGGCTAGGCTTGCGCCGATTGGCTCGCCGGTGAGATCGCTAAAGTAAGATACAGCTAGGCGGCCACGGCCTCCTGTGTACCGATTGGCTGTCGGGAAAGCCCGCACGGCTTCACAGGGCGCGCCATGCGAGACGCGAGTTCCATTTGTGCGCGTAACTCGCGACAGAAATCGGTAGCCTCGTCTCGCTACCGTCTCGATGTAACGAGGCGTCTTAGGGTCGTCGCCAAGCGCGGCGCGCAGAGTCCAGACGCAGAAATTCAATCCTTGCTCGAAATCGACAAACGTGTCTGGTCCCCAAATCTCGCGGCGAAGGTCCTCTCGTGTCACTAAATTTCCTGAATGACTTGTCAGGAAGGCCAGTGCCGTGAATGCTTGTGGCGCCAGCGAAATCCGTTGGCCATGTTTCCGTAATTCCCAGTTCGCAGAGTCCAGCTGAAATGGCCCGAACTGCAGGATCGATTGCTGGCCACTGGGGACTGGAGATGTACCCACAGAGAAACCTCGCGCTGTTAAAGAATAACGGAATGCCGCATTCTACAGAAACG
>DASYYT010000225.1:0-11472 GCA_035949755.1 Candidatus Sulfotelmatobacter sp. | reverse complement strand
ACGGCCGCGAGAGCAGTGGGCGCTTGCGGCACCGGCGCTGGCGGCTCTGATTCGGGTTCGACCCCGGCCGCGGGTTCTTCGGATGCCTCTGCTGAAGCATCCGCAATCATGCCCTTCGCCGCTGCCGGCGCAAAGGCCTGCGCCACGGCCTGCTCGCGGCCACGCCCGCCGCGTCCTCGCCCGCCCCGACGACGTCGCCCGCGAGCCCGGCGCTGCTCGCCGCTACTCGCCCCTGCCGTCTGCTCTCGAGACTCGCCCCCGGAACTCACTTCCTTAGCGGCTCGCGGCTCAAACTGCCGCTCGACAGGTTCAGCGGATTCCGCTTCCTTCTGCTCCGTTTCCGCGGTTTCTCGCGGAGCGTCGTCCACTACAAAATAGGCCGGCTGCAGCGGCGGAGGCGCCGCCTCTTTTCCCTGCTCCGGAGCTTTCTTTTTGCGGCGCTGTAAGCGCTCGCGCATCCATTTACGCATGTTCAGGCTTGTAACACAGATGGCAGCAGCGGGGCAATCGCCGGCGTCCACAACCGTACCACTGATGACAGCGGATCGAGCCCGTTCTGCATCAGTTTTGACTCTGTGACGGGTGCTGCCGCCATTCTAGAATGGAATCATGTCAGAAGTTCCTTCCGTCATTCACGATCAGAAATACATCTCGCTCACGACGTTCCGCAAGAATGGCGCCGGAGTCGCCACGCCTGTATGGTTTGGAGAGGCCGGCGGCAAGCTCTACGTGATGACGCGCAGCGACATGGGCAAGACGAAACGCATTCGCAACAACCCCCAGGTGAAGATCGCTCCCTGCACCATTCGTGGAAAGGTCACCGGCCCGGAATTCGCGGCGACGGCCCGCCTTTTGACGCCCGAAGAACACCCGCGCGCCCGCCAGACTCTGAACCGCAAATATTGGATGGCGCGCGTCCCGCTGATCTGGTGGCGCACGGATACCTACATCGAGATCAGCCCAGTTGATGCCGGGCGCGACCGTGGAAGCGCGGCCCTTTAGGGCCGCGTCGGCGATCCGGAAATATCGGGCTTTCGCCCGGCGGCTTGGCGTGCAAGCAGTAGGGCGAAAGAAGAGACAACCTTTTCCTCTCTAAACCTTCGAGCCCCGGTCGTCGTCTATCCCGTCGGAAGCAAAATGGGAGAATATATGCCGACGACCCGCAACCGGTCGCTCGTTCAGCAGTCGGAGAACCGTGGACAAAGGTGTCCATGGCGATTGCCAAAGTTGTAAGTCCGTGTTCTCTTAGCTAAGGATGCACATTAAGAGCATTTCTGTATTTGTCGTGACTGTGTTAGCCGCCTTCTGGGCGATTTTTTTTCCGCACGCTCCGCGCAAGTTGCCGACTCAGCTCGCTTTGGTCCTCCCGGCGAGCAGCAGAGGCCTAGCACCACCCTCGGCGAGCGAGGTCTTCCGCTCCTTTGACAGTGTGTTGCTTTTGGAGGAAAAGGGTGAAACCTCGGCAGGCGTAAACGTGGGCGACCTCAACGGCGACGGTCTTCCCGACATCGTCTTGGGTAAGGGCCGCCACTGGCCGCTCTACAGTCGCGTGCTGCTGAATGATGGCAAGGGCGGTTTCACCGCGCGCAACCTCGGCACCGCTCCGCACCGAACCTATTCCGCGGCCCTGGCGGACATCGATCGCGACGGCGACCTGGACATTATCATCAGCAACGATGCGCCTGATCGCAAACTTGTTTACCTGAATGACGGTAAAGGACGCTTCACCGAGGCCGGTACATTCGGCAGCCCGAAATGGACTACGCGTTATGTGACCCTGGCCGACTTGAATGGCGATGGCTATCCGGACATTGTGGTCGCCAATCGCGGCGACTATCCGGACCTCATGGACGGCAAACCCGGCGAAGGCCCCAAAGTTCCCACTCCGAGTTTCGTCTGCTTCAATGACGGTAAGGGCCACTTTCCCGCCTGCGAAGCGCTCCGCACAGAATCGGCAACATCCATCGTAGCGGCCGACCTCGACGGCGATGGAGCCCTCGACCTATTCGTACCGCACCGCGATGGCGGCCAGAGCATCATCTTGTGGAACGATGGGAAGGGTCATTTTCCTACATCTACGAAAGTTGGGCCGGCCGCGGCCTGGATCCGCATGGGCGCCGCCGGCGACTTCGATGGCGACGGGCGGCTAGATCTGGCGTTCATCGATGAGCAGAAACAGGCGGCTTTCGTGATCTACAACCGTGGGAGACGGCAATTTGGGGAACCGGAGCGGCTTCCGGGGCCGCCGCGGCCTCCCTACGCGCTGGCAGTTACCGATCTCAATCACGATGGCCGGCCGGATATCGTGGTGGGCTATGTGGAGATGCCGGGGTCGGTATACTACAACACTGGCCCGCACAGTTTCCACGAAGTCCGTTGGAATGACGGCAAGGGCACTGTGTATGGGTTGGCCTTCGCGGATTTCAACGGCGACGGCTGGCCAGACATCGTGGCTGCCCGTTCTGACGCGCCGAATGCAATCTGGTTCAGCACCCAATCCATGCCAGGCCGATAGCGGCGGCTCGCCGCAGGCCACTCCGAGCCCCTCTGCTTAGGTATCGCTTGTGGGTTTTTCTAAGCCAGGCGGGCTCACCACTCGCCCGTGGTCAGATACTCATGAATCGAATTGGCTGCGCGCCGTCCTGCGCCCATGGCCAGAATCACCGTGGCGCTCCCGGTCACAATATCTCCCCCGGCGAATACGCCCTTGCGCGTGGTGCGCTGCGTTTCTTCGTGGGCCTGAATGTAGCCGCGCTTGTTCGTGCCCAGCCCGGGCGTGGTGCTCTGCACAATGGGATTCGCGCTGGTCCCGATCGCAATCACGGCCACCGACAGGGGCAAATCAAATTCCGATCCCGCTTTCGGTACCGGACGCCGCCGCCCCGATGCATCCGGCTCGCCCAGTTCCATGCGCACGCAACGCGCCGCCGTAAGCCATCCTTTGTCGTCGGAAACGAATTTCACTGGCGCGGTCAACATCTGGAAATCGATTCCCTCCTGCCGCGCATGGTGCGCTTCTTCGGCGCGCGCCGGCATCTCCGCTTCGCTCCGGCGATACAGCACATACGCTTTCCGCGCTCCCAGGCGCAGCGCCGACCGGATCGCGTCCAGCGCCGTATTCCCTCCCCCGATTACGGCCACATCTCTTCCGCGCAGATCGAGCATGGGCTCGTCATACACGGGGAATTTATAAGCTTTCATCAAATTGATGCGGGTCAAAAATTCGTTTGCGGAATACACGCCATTCAGGTACTCTCCGGGAATATTCATGAACTGTGGCAGCCCTGCTCCGGTGCCGATGTACACCGCATCGTAGCCTTCCTCTTCCATCAGTTCATCGACCGTGACGGTGCGGCCAACAACAACATCCGTCTCAAACTCCACGCCCATCGCGCGCATGTAATCGATCTGCTCATGCACAATCTGCTTGGGCAGCCGGAACTCGGGAATGCCGTAAACCAGGACGCCGCCGATTTCGTGCAGCGCCTCGAATACGCGCACCTGATGACCTTTTTGAATCAGATCTCCCGCCACGGTGAGCCCGGAAGGTCCGCTGCCCAGGACGGCAACTTTTTTGCCGGTCGGAGCGACCTTAGGAACGATATGCGTCCCCAGGCGCTGCTCGTAATCGGCGACAAAGCGCTCCAGATACCCGATGCCCAGCGGCTTCACCTTCTTCGATAACAAGCATTTTCCTTCACACTGATCTTCCTGCGGGCATACGCGCCCGGTAATCGCGGGAAGGACATTGGTCTCGCGAACTTTGGCCGCGGCCTCCAGAAACTTTCCGGCCACGATGAGTTCCACGAATGCCTTCACATCCACGCCCACGGGGCAGTTATCCATGCAAGTCGGCTTGGCGCATTCCAGGCAGCGCTGCGCCTCGCGTTGCGCCAGTTCCGCGCTGTAGCCGAGGTTCACTTCGGTGAAGGTGTGGGCGCGTTCCTCGGCGGGCTGCTCGGGCATGAGCTGGCGCGGGACTTTCATGCGCTCCTTGATCGGCACCGGATTCAGCGATTTCTTGGCGACTGTGGTCATCGTTGCGCTCCTTGCCGGTCTCCGGAAGCGACAGCGCATGCGTGCCCGTCTTCGGGATGATCCTGCGTGTTTTTCTTTGCCAGAAATTCCGCCATCGCGCGCTGTTCCGCATCGCGTTCCGCTGCACCAGCACCGAGAAGTCCACCTTGTGCGCGTCGAACTCGGGCCCGTCGACGCAGGCGAATTCGCTCTTGCCGTCGATCAGCACGCGGCAGCCGCCGCACATGCCGGTGCCGTCGATCATGATCGGATTCAGGCTCACGACCGTATGGATGTTTTCCTTGCGCGTCATCTCCGAAACTGCCTTCATCATCACGATCGGCCCCACCGCGACGACCAGATCGATGCGCGTCCCGTTCTCGATCAACTGCCGCAGCTTGTCGGTGACAAAGCCCTTGTCGGCGTAGCTGCCGTCGTCGGTCGTAAGCAGCAGCGCGTCGCTCACGCCGCGCATTTCTTTTTCCAGGATGACGAGCTCTTTGTTGCGCGCGCCCACGATCGATATCACCCGGTTGCCGGCCTGCTTCAGGGCTGCGGCCGTCGGATAAGCCATGGCCGTCCCCACTCCGCCACCGATAATGACCGCCGTGCCGTAGTTCTTAATCTCCGACGGCTTTCCCAGCGGCCCGACGACATCCAGAATCGAATCGCCGGTTTCGAGCGAATTCAGCAGGTTGGTTGTCTTTCCCGCCGATTGCACGACGATGTTGATCGTGCCTTTCTCGGGATCGGAATTCTCGATGGTGACCGGGATGCGTTCGCCTTCTTCGTAAATGCGAAGAATCACGAACTGGCCCGGCTTCTGCTTGCGGGCAATGCGGGGAGCTTCAATCACAAACCGCTTGATGCCCGGCGCGAGAAATTGTGCGTGGATGATTTTGAACACAGGCGCGCTCCGCTGGGAACGAGAATCCCAGACCCATCGATTGTGTCCGGAATCACACTGAAAAGGCTGTGACTTGGATCACAGAACCGTGTGCGCTGTAACTCAACAGGAGATGAAAAAGCCCGGACCTCAAGGTCCGGGCTTCAAGTTGGTTATTGCGATACTGCAGCCAAACCACACCCATTATTACTGGATGGTCAGAGTGACGGTGACTTTCCTGGTCACGCCTCCCCCCTTTGCCGTCACGGTGATCGCGCGCGATCCGGTCGTTGCAGTCGAAGCCACTTGGATTCCCATGGTCGCGTGTCCGGAGCCCGGCGCCGGAATGGTGCTGGGATTGAACAACACCTTTACGCCGGTGCCTTGTCCCGAGGCCGTCAACGTGATCGCCGAGTCGAAGCCCCCGCCAACCATAGTCGTGATCTTGGACTGTCCCGAGGCGCCCCTGGCGATGGTCAGCGTCTTGGGTGAGGCCGTCATAACGAAACTGCCAGTCTTCCCGGTAACTGTCAGGGTAACGGTCGTGGTTTCCGTGGTGCTGCCCGAGGTTCCAGTTACCGTGATGGGATAGGTGCCGGCAACGGTGGATGAACCCACCGTCATGGTCATGGTGGAGTTACCGTTTCCGGTAATGGAGTTGGGGTTAAAGCCCACGGTTACGCCGGTGGGCTGGCCACTGGCCGACAAAGTAACCGCAGAATTAAAGCCTCCGGTCGTGGTACTGGTGATGGTCGAGGTCCCGGAGCCGCCTTGCGCCACCGACACGGTGCTGGGCGAAGCCGAAAGACTAAAACCTCCGGAAGTACCCGCCAGCGCGTCAATCAGGGGTTGTCCGTTCGGACTGCCGATGCCGGTGACTACATCGTAGCCGACGGTTGCCGTATTGGTTCCACCAGTCTGGCTGCCGGTGGTGATGTCGTGGAAGTCAGTGGTATAGCTCGAGCCTCCGTAAATGGCGTAGAGCGCGGGATTGACGAAGCCGAGCACGGAACTCCCATTGGCCACCGCTTGTTGATTGACCAGAGCCAGGAAGCCGGCCCACATGGGCGTGGCAAAACTGGTTCCACCGTAATTGTTGGCGGTACAAGCGGTTTGGTCGGCGCAAACATAGAAAGTGAAATTCGCGTTCGCCGAAACGTCCGGACCGTTGCGCAAGGTTTGTGAGCAGGCTGCGCAACCGGCCGCCGCAGCTACCTGCCACGACGGGATGGCGAAGCCGTTGGGCGTCGTGCCTCCACGGCTGTCGATCCAGGCCGTTTCTGAGGACCACGGACCGCCCGCGCTCGTCGTCGTCAAGTCTGTTCCGCCTACCGACGTAATGTAGGCATCGTCTGCGGGCCACACAAAGAGAGTAGATTTCCACTTGCCGCTGTCGCCGGAGGCAGTGAAGAAGTTCTGCCCCTGCGCCGCGAACTCCTGGAAGTAGGGTTCATCGGTGGATGGATCAGGGGGCCTCCACGCCCATGAGCAGCTCAACTGCGCGTTCAGCGGGCTGGCGGTGGCCATCGCGTTCAGGATGCCAGCGTCGTCAAGCGTTTGCCCTGATAAGCCGCCCTTGCCGATGTACATGACCAGGCTGGACATACCCGGAGCCATGCCGAGCGCCTGCGTCATGTCCAAAGTTTGTTCAGTGTCATCGCAGCCGGTGGCGATGGTGCAACTGGTTTTCTGGCCGTCGACCGACAGTAGCGTGATCGGGACATTATTGGTTTGGCCTGCGTTCTTGTAGTACGTCGTCAGGTCCGCCAGATCCGTGCCCACGAACTCAAACAGGCCGAGGGACTGGCCGGCGCCGGTGAGGGCCGTGCCGCCATAATACGCAGCTCTCATGTCGCTGCCGCAAAACGATTTCGAGGGGCAGGATCCGGTGGTGGCGTTATCGATCACGCCGTCCGGTTGCGCCGCATTGGCATCGCGACGGGTAAACATGGGTGTGGGTCTGGAAAAATTGTCGAGGCCCCCGATGCTCCACAAGCGGACGGGCGTGTCGGGCGTGGGCTCGCGGTCCGGAGCAAAGAAGGTGCGGTTCTCGGTCGGATGCTGATAAACACCCAATGTCACATGCAGCGCTTTCTCGATATCCTGCACCGATCCGCTGACCGGAAGGATCACGCGATTGCGCGCGGTGCTTTCGATATGCAGTCCGTTTTGGATGGCCCAGCTTTTCACCGAGTCATAGTCCTCGCGGCTGGGGCCGAACTTCTCTGTGAACTGGTCCACGGTGAGGAAATGGCGATAGGCGGGATTGGAACGATCGTAAACATCATTCAAGAACTGATCCAACTCCGCTTGGTTGCGATGGGGCAGGACCAGAACGATACGCAGGCTCTGGCTGGCGGACAAGTGGCCGATGAGAGGGGCGACTCGATTGATCACCTCATCTCGCGTGTGGCGCGTCATTAGGGTTTGTTGCGCCTGGCCGGCGACACTCACGACCAACATCAGCGCGACGACTGTCAGTACGTGCGTACTAACTCTTCGCATCAAGATTCTCCTTATTTTCTTTACTGTCGGATTCTCGGGCAGCTACAACTTGCGCTTCTATCCTGGGCCGCGAACCAGTCCAGATTTCCCCTTCTTCACGTTTCAGAAAGGGCCATGATTGTACAACGGCTTCGCCTGGCACGAATGTCAAAGCGTAGTCATTTTTCCTGACATACGATTTGCGCCCCTACTGCAGAACTTTGCACATGTTGCCATTTCCCTTGTGAGTTGGGATTGGCTTCTGGTCTTTGTCGGGCTTCGATTTTGCGCGCTTAATCCAGCGCAGTTTGCGGGTTGAAGGGGCGGGTCATTTTATCTCTGTGTCCCGCTGAGTCCGCTGTGGTTAGGCTGGCTCGGGCTTGAAGATGACTCCCTGGCTGGTCCGGCTGTTCATGACGATGCGCAGCGGTTGCGCCACCTGCAGGTGGCGGACGCAGCCCTGCTCTTCCAGCGCGGGCTGGTGCGCCAGCCATGGCCAGTCGAGAAAGCCTTCACCCGCGTCGGGGTTCACCGTGAAATAGCCGATCTGGAATGCGGTGAGATTCTGAAAGAAATGGCTGCCCTGCGAAGGCGTGACGCGAAAATCGCGGAAGCCCGCTTCCACGATCGCGCGCGCTCCGGAAATTTCGTCCCACTCCACCGGAATCCCCAGCCAGGGATCGTTCGATCCCCATCGCCCTACGCCGATCAACAAGTAGGGGCGGCCTTCCGCGCTCAGTTGCGCGTTGAAGTGAGCCACGGCCCTCGCCACTTCCTGGCTGCGGCTGCGCTCGAAGCGCTGCGAGTCCACCACCACGATGTCGTACAGATTCTCCATGCGTCCGTTGCCCAGGACCTTGGTGCTCTGGCAAATCATCTGCGCGGGATCGACTTCGCCGATTTTCAGGTCTTGATGATCGCGCGCCAGTGTCAGGGGACGAATCTGCAGAAAACCGAATTCCGCCGGTTCTGGTTCGGCGCGCGGCAGGCGCACGGCAAATTCGATTTCCACCGGATTGCCCAACGCGTCCTCGCCCGAGCGCACCAGCACCTCGAGAATCGCCGCCAGCGGAAAAATTCCGTGCTTGAGCATGGGCGCGAACGTCACCACCCGCGCGCCCGGCCGGCTCAGTCCGTCGTAGATCACATGATTGTCGGCGGAATAGGTGGAACCGACTGCGTGCAGCGTGCCGTCGGCTTCGGCGGCATCGAGCCCGAATCGCGCCTCCCGCAAATGCCCCGCGCCCGCTGCGTTTGATCCATTCATCTCGAGGGCGCAGAATTCCGTCTGCGTATTGGCGAGAATGTCTTCCACCGAAGAAAACTGCAGCAGGTTACGCGGATAGCGCGGACAGAAGCTGATGCACTTGCCGCCATCCACCACGGTGCGTCCCAGGCCAAGCGCGACCGCCGCAATGCCGTCGGAGAAAGTCGCCGGCTCGACGGGATAGAAATTGTGCGAGCGCACGACGCCTGAGAAATCCGGATAAAAGCGCTGCCCATGCGCCCTTCCCACCACCTGCTGCAGGATCACCGCCATCTTTTCTTCTTCCAGGCGATAAGGAGTCGCGCGCACATAAGCTTTGGCGTGCTGGCTGAAAGTCGAGGCGTAGATGCGCTTGATCGCCTCCGCGAGTTCGTCGAGCCGGGCCGGCAGGCTTTCCTGTTGGTTGCCCAGCATGAAGGTCTCGTAAACGCCGGTGAACGGCTGGTACTGCGAGTCTTCCAGCAGGCTGGAAGAGCGCACGGCCAGCGGATAGCGGACTTCTTCAAGGAATGCTTTCAGGTTCTCGGTCAACGAAACCGGCAAGGGACAGTCGAGAAAGCGCTGCTGAATCTCGTTGTCGTCATCGCAGTGTAGGGCGAAGTCGCTGAGATTATTTTCGGCAAGGAACTGGTCGAACTGGTCGGTGGCAATGACCACGGCTGGAGGCACTGAAATGCGCACGCCGGGAAAGCGCCTGGCGATGCGGCGGGTGCGCAGCAGATGGCGCACAAAGGCGAGGCCGCGCGCTTTTCCACCCAGCGAACCCGATCCGATGCGAAGGAAACTCGACTCCGCCGGCTTGAACGTGTCCGCCTTGAAGTCGCCGATCAGGACTTCATTCTGCTCGGCGCGATAATCGTTGATCGAGGAAATCAGGTCGCGGCGCAAGTGCTCGGGGCCGTTGAAGTCGGAAACTTTGCGCGGGCGCAGCTTGGCCGCCAGGGCGAATTCGGTGCGCGCCATCAGCCAGTGCGAAAAGTGGTTGCGCTGCGCGTGGTACATCAGGCTCTCGGCGGGCACGGTTTGCAGCATCTCTTCCAGTTCGGTCAAGTCTTTAGCGCGGCCGACCTCCTGCTGGTCGGGCATGCGAAATACGAAGTCGCCGAATCCGAACTGGTCGGTCAGAATGCGGCGCAGATCTTTGAGCAGCGTAGGCGAACGCTTGCGCAGGAACGAATACCCTTCTGCCTGAGCCCGCGGCCGGAACTCGGTGCGGCTGGTCTGCAGCACGACCGGAACGTCGGGCGCTAAGCTTTTCACCAGGCGCGCCAGCTCGAATCCGGCCTCCGGGCTCAGCCTGCCATCCCAGGGAAACTCGACATCGGAGACCAGCGCGAAAATGTAGTCGCGATATTCCTGCACCAGTTGCGCGGCCTCTTCGAAATTCGAGGCCAGCAGAATCTTCGGCCGCGCTTGCATGCGCACCAGCTTGTGGGCCACGTTGATGCCTTCCTGAATCACGCGCCGCGACTGCTTGATCAGCTCGGTATAGATCACCGGCAGGAACGACGAGTAGTAGCGGATGTTGTCTTCCACCACCAGCATCACCGGCACGCCCATGGCGCGCGTGTCGTGCAGCACATTGCGCTTGTCTTCGACGTACTTGACGATGGCGATCAGGATGCGCGCCGTGCCCTGCCACAGAAAGACGCGGTCAACCTCGGTGAGCGGATTGCGGGCGACGAAGTCCTTGATCTCGCGATAGTCATAGCCGAGCACGACGACGGGCACATCGAGTCCGGCATCGCGTACCTGGCGGGCCAGATCGGCGGCATTCGAGTCGCCTACCGTCAGGTTGGTGACGATGAGATTGAATTGCGGATTGGAGCGCGCCAGGTCGAGCGCCTCGGCGCAACTGGAAACGTGCGTGATGCCGGGAATCTGCCGCAGGTTCAGCTCGAGCGACTCGTCAATGAGCAGTTCGTTGAGCCGTCCGTCTTCGCGCAGGATGAATGAATCGTACAGGCTCGAAACCAGCAGAATGCTCTGCACCCGGAACGGCATCAGGTTCTCGAAGCCTTCGAAACGCTCTTCGGCGTCGAGAATGGGCTCGGCAATGCGCGGCAGGGACATGCTGGGAACCGTTTAACGGCTAATCATACTCGTGAGAACGCAAAGGGCGTGCCTTTGTCCCGCAACAATGACGAAGCTGATCGCTTTCACGAATGCCTGGCGCGGCGGCTACGGGACTCGCAGACGAACAATTCAGCCCTGCCATCACCTTGACATCGGGCCCCGCGATCGGGCCTGTGGAGGCAAGGTAAATCGATTTAACTGCCGTAATTATCCCTATTGTTTTCAGTGCGATAGGAGGATTTATTTACACAGCACTTAAAACCGCGAACCCTCGCGGTCTCAGCCGCTTACGAGGCCCATGCACCACTTCTGATGCAGCTCGCCTGCGCCGGTGGGCTTGACATTTCGCGCCTGCGGAAAAGGCCACTCGCGTCATCACTTCCCGCAGGTGCACAGCTTGTTCATGGTGTCGGTCAATTTGCCGGCCTGACCCTGCCAATAATCGCGCTGCTGCTGCAACTGCTCGCGCTGAGCGGTTTCCTGCACCCGGCCTTGGTTGACGAAATGAAAAGCCGCAAACCAGGCGAGATTGGTGACAATCAACACGACCCAGAGAATCTTGAGTTGCATGGACGTTCTCCCGTTCCGCAGATCGTTATTATTTTGACAGTCTCATTTGCGCATAGAAAAGTCAAAATCCCGCCTTGTCCCCGCAAACAGGGACAAGGACGGGCACCCGGAACCTGCACATTCCGCTGGAAAATTAAATTCGTTAGAACGGCCCCGAGCCAGGGACTACCTT
>DASYYT010000224.1:0-39049 GCA_035949755.1 Candidatus Sulfotelmatobacter sp. | reverse complement strand
GCTGAGCGTGCCTTTCTGCGGATCGATGGCAAACACCGCGATGCTGTTATGCCCGCGATTCGACGTATAAAGGAATTTTCCCGAGGGATGAATGTGAATTTCCGCACCGTCATTCTCCCCCTTGAAATCTTTGGGCAAGGTAGAAAGGGTTTGCAGCCGCTGCAGCGCGCCGGCCTTCAAATTTACCGAAAACGCGGTTACCGTCGACGCCATTTCTGCGACGACATAAGCGAATTTCCCCGAAGGATGCAAAGCGAAATGTCGCGGACCCGCTCCTGGATCGAGTTTGGCAAACGGCGGCGTATTCGGCGTCAGCGTTCCTTTGGAGCTGTCGTACTTGTAGACCTTCAGCTCATTGAGGCCGAGATCGTCGACAAACGCGAAGCGGTTGTCGGGCGAAAGATCCACTGAGTGCGCGTGCGGGCCTTCCTGCCGCTTGGGATCCGTTCCATGGCCGGTATGCTGCACGAACTCCGACGCCTCGCCCAGTTTTCCGTCCTCTTGCACCGGGAAGACGGCAATGCTTCCGCCGGTGTAGTTGGCGACCAGCACGTGCTTTCCCGCATTATCCACGATGATGTAGCAGGGGTCGGCCCCGCGCGACGGCACCTCGTTGAGAAAGGTCAATTTCCCGGTCGCGCGATCGATGGAAAATGCGCTCACGCCGCCGCTGTTCGGCCCTTGGTACTTCTGCAGTTCATTCACCGCGTAAAGAAAGCGGCCATTCGGAGCGATGGCCACAAATGACGGGTTCGTGGTTTCAGCTGCCAGCTCTAAGGGCGCGACCTGGTTTGTTCCCTCATCAAATCTGAAGGCATAAATGCCGTGGCTCTTGCTGCCTTCTTCGGTATAAGTGCCCACGTACGCCAGATATTTGCCTCCGGACTGCGCGAGAGAGTCGGCAGCGAGAAAAAGAGTGATTCCTAGAAACAGGGAAAACGAGCAGAGACTGCGCGAGGAAAAGTTCATCCCGCTATACAAACGCATCCGCGCCGATCGCGCAAGAGGGAATCACTTGGTCATCGTCACCGGTACGGTCTCGTTATACGGCCAGATCAGCACGCTGATGGATTTGCGCTGGTTGAAAGCATCGAGCTTGATGGGGAATGAGACGATGATGCTGCCTCTGACGGTTTGTCCGGGCGGGATCTTTGCCTCGGGAGAAAGCGCCGGCTGCGCGCCTTCCTTAAGGGCGGGAAATGCCTGGAAGTAGCGATCGAAATCAACCGCCGACACCGCGTCGCCAGTCGAATCTCCAGTTGTGGTTTTTACCACACTTTGAATGTTATGGACGTAGAGCATCTTGTCGCTGGTGTTGTGCACGGTGAAGGTCAATGCCGCCATAACCGAATCCTGCCCGGGAATATCGACGGCCACCGCGTTATCCAACGACCCGGAGGCTTGGGGCTTGGCCCGCTTCACGAACGACATCAAGAGCACGATGATCAGCACGACCACGACTGCGGGAACGACGATCTTTGCCGGCGGCAGATTTTTCTTGGCCGTCCCATATTCTTCGCCAATGTTGATGGTCGGTCCGGCGGGCGCAGCGGGTTTGGCTGCCGGTGGGGAACTCTGAGGAGTGGTTGGGGGATTCGACATAAATTTGCGGCGCCTTCAATTCTACGCCCGAATTCTACACTTGCCGCTCGAGAGCAAACTGGCGCGAGCGGCCCGACTTATGCATTGACGCCTTTGTCAACGTCCTGGGTTGCCATGCTGGCAACCACTTCCAAGTCCCGGTCGCCGCTGTTCCACACCTGCTCGCGCACAATCCTCGGCATAATGATGCAGCCATGCGAGGCGCACCCCGGGGATTCAATGGAGTCGCCATGCATCAGGAATCCGCTCCGCCCAAATGTATTGGTTCCGTTCGCCGGCACCAGCGTCAGCACGTAAGGACCGTGCCGGGCCGTATTGAGGGGCGGCCCCACAATCCTCCACTCGCCTTGCGGGATGGGCCCCGCGTTGTGGACGGCCTGCATTTCAGGATTGTTTTTTCCGGTATCGAATCCGGAATAGCCGGTGGTCACATGCCGGCCATCCCGCAATAATTCTCCCGTTTTTTGTGCGTAGGTCCACATCGCTCGCTCGCAATCTGCTGGAGCCAGTCAGGACATTGACCGCACAATGCTGGCAGGATAGCTCCGGGTCGTTAATTAGGACTGAAGGTGTTTGGCGAAGAATATACCGCTTCCCACCGGCTCGCAAATCGCGTACCACGCGTTGTCGCGGAGTCTGAAGGTTGGCTGTATTGTCGGCTGGACGAATGCGTGCGCCGGTACGTGGGCTTACCACGCGTGCTTCATGGCCTTTGCAAACTTCGCGGCCGGGAGGGTATTCAGCACGTCGTCTTTCGTCAGCCACGCGCGCCGCGCCTGCAGCACCCCAAAGCGGATCTTTTCCAGATGCGAGATATGGTGCGAATCGGTGTTGATCACGATTTTCACTCCATGCTGCCGGGCCTGGCGTAGGTGCACATCGTTCAGATCCAACCGGTCGGGATAGGAGTTCAACTCCATCGCCACTTTATTCTTCGCTGCTGCGGTTAGCACCGCGTGCATATCGTAGGCATAAGCATCGCGCCGCAGCAGGATGCGCCCGGTCGGATGCCCGATGATCGAGGTATTCGGATTCCCGATCGCCTTCAGCAGTCGCTCTGTCATCTTAGCCGGCTCCTGATTGAAGACCGAATGCACGCTGGCGATCACCACATCCATTTGCGCCAGCACATCGTCAGACAAGTCCAAATCCCCATCGGCCAGGATGTCGACTTCGATTCCGGCAAAAATCGTAATTCCTTCCAGCTTCTTCCCGGCCTCTCGAATTCGCCGAATGTGTTCGACCGCCCGCTTGTCGTCAAGCCCGTTGGCGAACGCCAGATTCTTGGAGTGATCCGTGATCGCCATATATTTATACCCGCGCTCTCGGGCGGCCTCGGCCATCTCTTCGATGCTGTTGCGCCCGTCGGTCTCGACCGTGTGCATGTGCACATCACCCTGCAAATCTTTCTGCGTGATCAGCCGCGGCAGCGTATGCGCCTGCGCCAGGTCAATTTCCCCGAGGTTTTCCCGCATCTCCGGCGGAATGTAGTCAAGGTTCAGCTTGGCGTAAATTTCCTCTTCCGTCTTGCCGGCCACCGGCTTCTCGCCGTCCAGCGTCGCCAGGCTGTATTCGTTCAGGGTGAAGCCCATCTTCAAAGCACGCTGTCGCAACGCCACGTTGTGCGCCTTCGATCCGGTAAAGTACTGCATGGCAGCGCCGAAGGATTCGGGCGGTAAAAGCCGCACGTCCACCTGCATCCCGCTGCGCAGGTGAAAGCTGATCTTGTTGTCGCCGCTGGCAATCACGTCCATCAGCGCAGGATACTTCGCTACGTATGCAATCGCCTCCTGGCGGCCGGCCTCGGTGCAGCAGACCGATCCCGTTACCAGAATGTCGAGATCGCCCACGGTCTCGCGCCCGCGCCGCAGCGAGCCCGCCGGCGTGATCTTGTCGATGCCGGCAAACTTCTCGACATAGGCCGTAATCTTCTCGCACTCGATCTCCGCCGCGTCGATCAGATAACGGCCGCCAATCCGGCGATAATCCTCGATCGCCTTGATCAGCTTGGCCTCGTGCTTCTCTCCCATGCGCGGCAGTTCGCGAATCTTTCCCGCGCGCGCCAGCTTTTCCACGCCATCCACGTCGCTGACCTTGTACGCGCTCCAGATCAGCGCAATGGTCTTCGGCCCCAGCCCCTGGATCTTCAGCAGCTGCAGCATCGACGGGTGATATTTCTCGAGCAGTTCCGCCTGCACCGCCAGCTTTCCGGTGTTGAACAGTTCCTGCAGGTTATTCAGCATGCCCTTGCCGATGCCCGGAATCGCCAGCACCTGCTTGGGATCGCCGATGATCTCCTTGATCTGCTGCGAATGATTCTCAATCGCCTGCGCCGCATTGCGATACGACCGGATGCGAAACGAATCCTGCCCATCGATTTCGAGCAAGTCGGCAGTCTCGTAGAGAACGTTGGCGATGGCCTTATTGTCCACGGCTTAAAGATAGCTAAGATTAGACTGGAGGGCCAGCGACGGGCGCCACCAGGGTTTTCGTGCTGGCCTTATAATACTTATTAAGTTCCGGCAAGAAATGAGGGATGTCCCGCTAACTCGGAGGGACCTTCAGCGGCTCGCCGATCTGCGTGCGAGAGAAGCAGGCTCGTTGCTCAGAGCAAGGAATCCAAGCGGATCGTATTATTTGGGTGGTTATGCCATCGAGTGTGCATTAAAGGCATGCATCGCGAAACAGACCCGACGCAATGAGTTCCCGCCGAAACCTAAGTACGTTCACGAAGTGTACACGCACAAGTTGGAAAGTCTGCTGAAATTAGCTCTACTTGATGGGCAACTCGAGCGTGACATGGCAACGAATCCAGTTTTGGCGACAAACTGGGGCGTCGTGAAAGGCTGGGACGAGGAGTCCCGCTATCGAAGTGCGGGTCTCAACGGGAAGGATCTGTATTCAGCAATCGTTGGGCCGGACGGAGTTCTTCAGTGGATAAAACAACGCTGGTGAGAAGCGATCTCGAGACCAGGGGCCAAATTCAAAGTGCACTCAGTCTAGCCCGGATCCCGGTTTCCTTGGTCGAAGTTGACTACATTCCGCAACTCGACGAATGGCAGATCTTTGTCGGCACTCCGTTGTATGACACCAAGGGACCGGCTGAGGCCAACTCGAGAGTAATCAAGGCACTTCAGAGCCTTGGCATTTACCGAGACATTCCGATACGCCGGGTCTTCGTCAAAAGTCCCAACGATCCCACGATAAAAGCCCTGGAAGCTGAGGTGAAGGGTAGCACCGAGGGAGCAATTCACGTTGTGGCCATCGGTCCGGGTCACGACGGTCCGTATTCCGTAATATTTGCCCCATTCACTGGGCCTGGAGGGGCCGTTCCTGCACGGCGATTCGATACGCTGGACCAGCTTAGCCGTTTCTTGGAAGACGAAATCGGTGTCTCACGAAGTGCGGTGGAGGACGCGGTCAGCGAAATTCGGCAGAAGGGTGCCGCGTCGGTTTTTCACGTCCAGCTTACGCGCCGTGAGGTCAGACGGCTCCGTTTGGGATAATCGGCTAATCCCGAACGTGAGGAAGGCCGGTAACCGCTCGGCCGTCCCTCCTGGTTACTGTGCTTTCACTACGTTCGCCGCCTGCGGACCTTTTTGACCCTCGGTGATTTCGAACTCCACCTGATCTCCCTCCTGCAGGCTCTTGTACCCTTCAGAACTGATCGCGCTGTAGTGTACGAAAACATCGGGGCCATCGGATCGTCCGATGAACCCATATCCTTTGGCGTTATTGAACCACTTTACGGTTCCTTTCAGACGTTCCACTGATTCCCCTTCTTGCGCACGTCCTCATGTATTGGCGCAGGGACGTGCCCACAGTCCACTTTAGGATGCATTTTGTGGCTCGAAGGTCAAGCTGTCAACAAGTGAAAACCCTTAGGGAACCGACCGGGGATCCCAAACGAAGAGCTCGTATTGGGGGATCGAGCCCGACTACGTTGGGCGCAAGACCGAGTTACGGAGGACGTTATCGGCCGATCGCGAGACATGATCCAGCCACAGCACGGAGGCGATGGTCTTCCCATCTCGGATCGTTCCTTTCATCACCATCTTGACGGCTGCCGGCAACGGCACCATTCGCTGGTGAATGATTTCATCGGCCTCCGGCTCCGCTTTGCCTTTGATCAACCCCAAGGCTAGATACACTGCCATGGTTTCAGCCATAAATCCTGGACTGGCGTAGAAGTGAAGGATTCTGCGCCATCGCTGGGCCCGGTATCCAGTCTCCTCGATCAGTTCCCGCTGCGCCGCCTGCAATGCCTTTTCGCCGGGATCGATCCGTCCTGCAGGCAATTCCCACAGATAATCTCCCGCCGCATGCCGATACTGCCGCTCCAACAGCAGGCGCGGCGTCGCCCCCGCATCGTCTACCGCCAGCACGACCACCGACCCGGCATGGTGGATCAAATCGCGCCTGACCTGGATGCCGCCCGGTTCCTGCACCTGATCGGTCGTCACCCAGAACACCGGCCCGCGGTACGCCGTGCGCGAGGAAATGATTCGAGCTTTGGAGGATCTGTCGCGACCTTTACGAGAGGAAGATGCCATGCCAACAATATAAAGCACACGCTTCGGTCACGGCTTTTGCCGTCCATACAGGCGAACAGGCGGTTCGTTTTTGGAGGCCGGATCGAAAGCCGGAAGCCGGGTCTGCTATTCTCCCGGCATGCCGCCCATGCCACGCATCGCGATCGTTGGGCCGGGCAACCTCGGAACCGCGCTGGCGCTGTCGCTCCACCGTGCAGGATTCCCCATCGCAGCCGTGGCGAGCCGGACCTCATCCCTTCGCAAGGCTCGTGCCCTAGCAAAACAGGTCAGCACCCATGCCACGACCAATGCGTCGCAGGTCGAGGCCGACGTTTTATGGTTCTGCGTTCCCGACGCGGAAATTGCGGAAGCAGCGCACTCGTTCGCAAATTCAAGCCGTGCCGGGGGAAAATTCGCGTTTCACTCCAGCGGGGCATTTACCAGCGACGAACTCGCGGTCCTGCGCAAAAAGGGATTTGCCACCGCCTCGGTTCACCCCCTTATGACCTTCGTGCTGGCTTCGCATCCCGCCCTCGGCGGAGTCCCTTTCGCCATCGAAGGAGATGCCGCCGCTACCCGCCTCGCGCGCCGCATCGTCAGTGCGCTGGGCGGCCGTTCGTATCCCATTCGCAAGCAGGACAAAGCCGCCTACCACGCCTGGGCGACGTTCGCTTCGCCGCTGTTCACGGCGCTGCTTGCCACCACCGAACAGGTGGCCGCCGCTGCTGGAGTGAAGCGGGCTGATATTCCCCGCAGGATGCTCCCTATTCTGCTGCAGACGTTGGACAACTATGCGCGACAGGGTGCCCCCAGCGCTTTCAGCGGACCGATCATCCGCGGCGATATCGCCACGGTGAAAAAACATCTTCGCATTCTCCGCTCTATGCCGCCAGCCCGGGACGCCTACATGGCGCTAGCCCGCGCCGCGCTCGAATACTTGCCCGCAAATCATAAGAAATCCATGAGGCGCGTACTTCATTCCCGATAGTTCGATGACCTACAACCCGCAGGCTCTACGGAATTTCCTGTAGGCGCAAGGGCCGAAATAAAGTCGCCCGTGGGGGGGCGGTCGGATTTTTTACACCCCAGCGCTAAGCAATGGACCCGATTAGCACTCCCCCGCAGCTCTTGCTACATTACTTTCAAACGACACGGGAGTAGGAAGAATGCAGGACCCGGTTGCAGTCGGCGATTCGGGAGCGCGATTAGCGGCTGCGCCGCAACGCTCTTGAGGTCGCCCGCGAACAGCTTCTTGGCCGGCAAGCGCTGGCGTCAGAACAGGGGATAAAGGAGAGCGCCACGTAAGCCGGGCGCCCCGGCATGACTGACGATTCCAATACGTACCGCACCAAGTTTCCCGAGCCGGACTGGCATGAGATCGCCGAACAGGCCGCCGGGGAAGCCGATCCCAAAAAACTGGCATTTCTGATCAAGGCGCTGTGCGACAGGCTGGAAGAACTGCAGCGCCGCAGAGAGGCGGGCTAGCGCCCCGGTTCGCCACAATGGTTCGCTGAGTTCCCCCCAGCCTCACTCCTCACGTAGCAACTTCACTGGATCGATCGAGAGCGCACGTTGCGCCGGAATCCAGGTGGCAATGAGTCCGAGCAAGGCCATGGCAAGCACCACGCCAGCCAGCACTACGGGATCGCGCGGCGTCGCCTGATAGACAATGAAAGCAAGCACCCGGCTGGCCAGAATTCCGAGCAGCAATCCCGCCGCTGAACCCCAAGCCATCAGCTTGAAAGCTCTTCCCAGGGCGGCCTGCAGAACTTCTTTACGCTGGCCACCAAGTGCGACGCGAATTCCCAATTCCCGCATCCGCTTGCTCACCGCGTACGCCGCCATGCCAAAGATACCCGTAATCGAGAGCATCGCGCCCATCAGGCCCAGCACCCCAAGCGCCAGCGTCGCCATCCGGGAAGGGAACAGGGCCGATTCCAGTTCCTGACTCCACGTCCGCAGAGTAAACGGCAGTCCCGGGTCCAGGTCATGCATTTTGCTCCGGATGGCTGCCACCAGTTGCTCCTGATCGCGACTGGAACGCACTATTAACGACGCCTGAGCCGATTGCGATTGCAGGACCGGCAGAAACATCGCCGGCTGCGCATCCTCGGCCAGACTGCCATACTTTCCATCTTCCACGACGCCAACCGCCTGGATGCGCGCGCCATCGGGCATTTTGTAGTAACTGCCCACGGCGTTGGTCACCGAGCCAAAGAGTCGTTTGGCGAACTCCCGATTGACTACAGCTACCCTCGGCGAGCTTTTGTCGTCATGCCAGGTGAAGGTCCTTCCCGTCAGCACGACTGTCTCCGCCGCATCAAAGTATCGGGGGGAGATGTTGTACAGGGCCGCTTCGGCCGCGGCATTCGCCGGCCTCAGATCTGAGGTCTTATCGCTAAAGACATTCGAGCCATTCGACCCGTAAAAAAGCGGAAGCCGGTCCACTAAGCCCACAGACTTTACGCCGGGAATCGTTTCCAAAGCCTCGATCATGCGCTTTTGCATGACAGGCAAGCTGTCGCCGCTGTAACCGGCCATACTCAGAGCGGTTTCGACCAGTGTGGCGCCCCGCGGTTCAAAACCAAAGGTGGTATGCAACGAGCGGACCAGTCCACGGACCGCGACCAGGGAAGAAGTGACCAGCACCGCACAAATCGCAATCTGCGCCACCAGCAAAAGATCTCGCAGCGTAATCCGCCGCCCCACCCTGACGGACGATCCCAATTTCACGACTTCATAGGGATTGGTGCGCAGCACCTGCCGGACCGGCACGGCACCAAACAGAAACCCACTTGCCAGAGCCAGCAGCAACGCGATCAGGTAGACCTTTGCATCGGGGTTCACCGGAACAGTGATCGGGGCCGTCGGCAATGGCTGCCACACGCTTAGCCGATGCAACAGCACGACGCTGCCCCAGAGTCCGGCCGCGCCTCCGAGGAGTGAAACCATTACGGCTTCGGTAAACAGAGTGCGCAGAATTCGAGTGCGCTTCGAGCCCAGCGCCAGCCGCAACGCCACTTCGCGGGATCGGTCGGCAGCACGCGCGGCAAACAAGCTGCCCAAGTTGGCGCACGCGGCCAGCAGAATCAAGAGTGACAGCAGCATCAAGCCCGCCAGGAATCCCTTCAGCGGATCGCCCAACCAGTCGCCACTCAGACCTGTACGGGTCAAGGAGAAGGTCATCTGGCCATCCTCTTTGGGATAGCTTTTTTCCAGCTGAGTGCCAATCGAGTTGAGATCCGCAACCGCCTGCGCCGGCGTGACTCCTGCCTTCAAGTGCCCCATCAGCATCAACAGGCTCCGATTGGCGCGGTCGTTGAGTACGTTCGCCCCTTCGACCTGCTCCTGATTCACCAGCGGCACCCAGAAATCGGGAGAGAGAAAGGTCAAGGTTCCGCGGAACTCCGGGGGAGCCACTCCCAGAATCGTGAACGGATGCTTGTTCAACTGCACCAGGCGGCCCACCACCCCGCGGTCATCCTGAAAATGGGTGTGCCAGAATGCGTGCGTCAGCACGATATAGGGCGCGCTGTTGGGCCCGCGCTCATCCGAGGCGTGAAAAAAACGGCCTAAATAGGGCTGAATGTCCAACGCGTCGAAGTAGTTCCCCGTCACCTCAAAAATCCACGAGGCGGACGGGTGGTTCCCTGTATCCAACCCTATCGAAGTCACGTTGTAGGCAGCCAAGTCTTCGAAGCTGCGGTTGCGCTCGCGCAGATCGCGATAGTCCGGATAAGAGTGATTGATGGCCTTATCGCTTCCGCGTTCCAGGGCCCAGAGGCTCTCGGCCCGCGGCACGTTGAGCGGCCGCAGGATCAGCGCATTCAAAATCCCAAAGACCACGGAATTCGCACCGATAGCCAATGCCAGAGTTCCGGCCGCGGCCAAGGTGAAACCTGGAGACTTGCGTAACACGCGAACACTTAAGCGGACGTCCTGCAAGAGAGTGTCGAAAAAGTTTCCGCCGAGCGCCTCGTAGCTTTCCTCCTTAAATTTTTCCTGCCCGCCGAACTCGATGCGGGCGCGGCGTTCGGCTTCCCTGCGAGCCAAGCCGGAACGTTCGAGATCGTCGGCACGGTGCTGAATGTGGGAGAGAAGTTCTTCTTCCATCTCGTTCGCCAGTTCCGCCCGGCGGAAAAGTTTGGCGGTAACAGAGTGGAGATAGGCCGTGAGTTTCATATTTCCTCCGGTTGGGCGTCCAGCGCAGAGCCGATCGCCGCTGCCAGGCGATTCCAGCCTTCTGTCTCCTCGCGCAGCCGCCTGCGGCCGCTCGCGGTGAGTTCGTAAAACTTGGCGCGCCGATTATTCTCCGACGTTCCCCAACTGGCCTTCAGGAGTCCCTGCCGCACCAGCCGGAACAGGGCAGGATAAAGCGCCCCTTGTTCAATCAGCAGCGCTTGCCCGGAAATCTGCCCGATGCGTAACAGAACTCCGTAGCCGTGAAGCGGTCCGAGCGACACGGCTTTCAGAATGAGCAGATCGAGAGTGCCGGGAAGGAGTTGAGCCTGATCGGTCATTGTCTCTCCTAAGCTGGTTAGGAGATTAAGCGTTTCTCTCCTAAGCTGTCAAGGAGAAAAACAATTTGTCGGCAAAAAGGACTTCGGCTGAGCCAGGAAAAGAAAAGCTTGACCGCGTATGGTGGCTCGGCCCTCAGCCGATGGGAAGAGAGCGGAGTTCGATCTGGTCGATGTTTCCGGTGGTACCGAGCACGGACACATGGACCACGCCGTGTTCCCCATCATCGACGCCAACCACCCCACCGAGGATTGGACTTACATGACTGCCAGGGGACAAGCCGGTCCATGCGCACATGGACCTCAAGCGGACGCAGTAGCGAAATATCTCGGCAATGACAATCTGGGACTCTCATGGACCGTGAGTGGAACGACAATCAGCCGATTTACCGCAGCTGCGCGATCGCGTGGTCGCGATGATCCTTCCTGCCTCGCGCTTGCGACTTTTCAACTTCAAACTTCTTGCCACGGATTAACACGGATTTCACGGATCAATCATGAATGAATCGTTGATAATTGACCACTCGGGCGCCCTCTTGCCAGGGGTGCCTACTGCTGGTCTGCTCTCAGGTCTTTGAAGATGGGATTCGATTTGAGGTGTTGCGGGAATCGCTTCTCGTAAAGTCCAAGCGTGGGACAGATGATGTGATGCATTCCTCTGAATCCGAATTGTTTCATTTCTTTTAGAGCTTCATCGGCGGACCAGCCCTCGTCGGCCATGCGATAAACCGCAATCGCCATTCCGGTTCGATCGTCTCCGAGCCGGCAGTGCACGAAAATTTTCGTGTGCGGATTATCGTGAATGACTTTTAGAAAGTGCGCGAAGATGGCGTCGCTAGGAAACGGGCAATGCCAGGGAATCGAGACGTACTGCATTCCCAGTTCCTCGACCGCCATGCGTTCATGCGGACTCTTGCTGCCGCGCATGTCCACCACAATATTAACGCCCATTTTCTTGAGCGCTTTCAGTCCATCGGCGCCAGGCTGGCCTCCGCGGTAGAGATTAGGCGAAACCTCGGCAAAGTTGAGAAGTCCGTAGTAGTTTTTGCGGCTTCCCATCTGGTGTTGCGTAGGAGATTTCTGATCGGCCTGCGCGGCGCAGTTGACTGCCGCTGGCAGCGCGAGTGAGACGAGCAACGCGGCAGAGCTTAGGCCGTAAAGAATCCTCACTGCGTTAACTTGATCGCCAGTTGCCGCTCCGGCTGCGTCATTTCGCCCCACAGCTTTTCCAGGTCGGTCTGGATGGCCGCATTCCCCGGATCCTTTCGCAACGCCATCGCGAACCAGCGATACGCCGTAGGCAGATCGTGCGGAGTGCAGAGCCCGGCAGAGTAGAGCGCGCCCATCTCGACCATGGCCTTGGGGTTGGCTGCATTGGCGGCCGGCTTCAGCAGGCGAAGCCCACGATCGCAATCCTGAGCTGCGCCCCGCCCATAGAGATATTTCTGCGCCTCGGCAACCGGATCGGCAACACGCGCAGGTTTGACGGCTGCCCTCGGCTTTGCAGCAGGCGCTTCGGGTGGGGCAGTTTTGTTCGCACCGTTCGAGTCGGCGTTGTCGGACTCGGAATTACCTGAGTTGTCGTTGGTTGTCGCATTCCCGGGATTTTGTGCTGTGGCGGCGGCATTGTCGGGTTGGGCCGCCGGCTTGGTGGCTGCCGCAACCGGCGATGCCGGGGTGGAGTTCGTGTTGCCATTGCTCGCAGGTGAAGCGGAGTTGCTCGCCGCATCATTACTCCCAGGCGCAGTCGAGCTCGCAGAAGGCGATGCCGGCGCGGTTCCAGACGGGGATGGATTCGCCGCTGCTGCTGGGGAAGTGTTGGCGGCCGTGGAATTCCCTGGAGGCGTCTGCGATTCGGGAGCGGGATTTGCCGGGGCGGGCGCACCAGAGTCGCTCGTTTCAGGATTCTTTGCCACCGCAGAGGGCTTGTTCGAATTGCCGCTCAGCCAGCTAAGACCATGACCCTTCCAGCGCAGGTATCCGAACCCGATTGCCAGCGCCAACGCAATCAGGATCAGAAAGACCTTTCCCGCGCCGCCGCCTCGATGTTCTTCGTCGTCCTCGAGCAGGTAATTCAGGTTCGATGACGACGAGTGGGGATCAATGCTCAAACCTGCATCACGCTTGCGCGGCGCGGGATCATTGAGCCCCAGGAAGGAGGGGCCGCTGATCGAGGGGCTCGCTTCGGGCTCGGCAGCCGGTCGCAGCGGCTCTGCAGTACGCGGGCGAATTGGTGGAGGAGGCGCCGGCGAGGTTGACGAGCGAGGAGCCGCCGCCCGCTGCACTTGTGCGGCCGGCACTTCGGCCGCCAGCAGCGTAGCTCCGCACATTCCGCAAAAGCGGTTTCCCTCCGGATTTTCATTGCCGCAGCGAGGGCAGCGCACCAAGCTCTCCTCCTCATAGCTTACTTTATCTTAAAGGTTCGATGCAGGACGAATGCTGCCAGTGCCCCTTAAAATACGGGTTCACCTTACAGATTTTGTGCAAGTCGAAAGCACGGTTTTGGCAGCAGAGCGAAAACCATGACCCACACTTCTCCCGACGATCATAAGTTTCAGCTGAAGATCCGCGAGTTTAAGCTGAAGGTCCGAGGGCGCAGCCTGGAGGTGCATCGAATTTCAGCGCGTCACCCGGCAACTCCAGAACTGGTCTTTTTGCACGAGGGACTCGGCTCGGTTTCCCATTGGAAAGATTTTCCCGCACAGGTCGCCGCCGCCACAGGATGCGGCGTCACCATCTATTCCCGCTATGGATCGGGCCACTCCGACGTGCTTACCGCAGAGCGCGCCGTGACCTACATGCATGATGAGGCGCTGCAGACTCTTCCGGAACTACTGTCGCAATTGAAAATCGAGAATCCCATTCTCATCGGCCACAGCGACGGAGCTTCCATCGCGCTGATCTACACCGGTTCGCACAATCGGGTGCGCGGCCTGGTCGTGCTGGCTCCGCATGTCTTTGTTGAAGATCTCAGCGTAGCCAGCATTGCCGAAGCTAAAGTGAAGTTCGAGACCACCAATTTGCCGGAGAAGTTGGCGCGCCATCATCGCGACCCCGAGCGCACGTTCTGGGGATGGAATAATATCTGGCTGCATCCGGATTTTCGCAGTTGGAACATCGAGGAATTCTTGCCGCGCATCGCCTGCCCCATTCTCGCCATTCAAGGACTCGGCGATCAGTACGGAACCATGGCGCAGGTGGAGGCGATTGCCAGGCAGGCAGCGGGTCCGGTGGAGATCGTTCGCCTCTTGGATTGCAAACATTCGCCGCAACGTGATCAGCCCGATTTGACTCTGGCAGCCATTACCCGTTTCGTCCAGCGAGTTGCCGGGAACGAACCTGGGCATCCCAACCAGGCCGGCTAATCGGCTGCGCGGCTTGGGCTGCGAAATGCCTTTTGCACCAGCGTGTATCGGGCCGCGCCCAGCAGCCCGCAATCATCGTTCACGATGATTTTCACCGGAATGTCCTTGAGAATCGCTGCCATGCGCCCCTTGTCGAGGAAGGCCTGCATAAATTCCCCATCTCTCATTTTTTTCTCAATCTTCCCCGCAATCGTTCCGCCAATGAAAATTCCGCCGGTCGACATGTAGTGCAAGGCACAGTTTCCCGCCTCCGCTCCGAATACACTGACGAAGATCGACATTGTCTGCTCGCAGATTCGGGCCTTGGTTTCCAGCGCCATTTTGGAAATCAGCGCCGGCTGATCGGGTGCGGCGTTGAGCTGCTCCCGCAACCACGACGGCTCCTCCGCCTTGTGCGCATCGCGAAGGAATTCGTAGATGTGCCTGATCCCGGGGCCGGAGAGAATTCGCTCACAGCTCACCCGTCTGTACTTGCTTTGCAGGTAGACCAGCAATTCCGTTTGTACCCCGTTTCTGGGAGCGAAATCCGCATGCCCGCCTTCACACGCGAAAGGATGATGGCGGAATCCATCCCAATACAACCCAGCAACGCCCAGGCCGGTCTTTGCCGAGATCACGGCGCGATTGCCCTCGGCGTCCTCCGATCCTTCGCTCAATGAAATGAAATCCTTGGAATCGAGCGCGTCAATCCCGTAGGCATAGGCTTCCAGATCATTGAGCAGCCCGACCGAAGCCAGTTTGAGCTGCTGTGCCAATTCCTTGGCGTCGATGATCCAAGGAAGATTGGAGATTTTGCTGCGCCCCCCGCGCACCGGACCGGCCACCCCAAAACAGGCGCTGTGCACCGGAATGCCCTCGCCGCGAATAAACTGAGGCAGAATTTCCGCCAGGCCCGCGTGCTCCTGGCTCATGTAGATTTTTTCGACTACGCAGCGCAGGCGGTTTCCTTCGGTGTCGTATGCGGCAAGCCGAGTGCGGGTGGCGCCGATCTCTCCGGCAAGGATCATGGCTCGATTTTCCTCCATTGGCGGTTGTCAGTTTCGAGCAGTTGGTCGGATTCGGCCGGTCCCCAGCTTCCACAGGCATAGTTGGGAAACTTGCGCGGTGGAACCGCCTTCCACACGTCGAGCACCGGATCGATCACACTCCATCCGGCTTCGACCATGTCCGCCCGCTGGAACAGCGTCGCATCACCCATCATGCAGTCGTAGAGCAGGACCTCGTAGCCGGTGTAAGCGTCCGCGCCAAAATATTTGGAATACTCGAAGCTCATATCCACCGAGCCCACGCGCAGCACCGGGCCGGGAATCTTCGCCCCAAAGCTCAGCGAAATTCCCTCCACTGGCTGAATTTGAATCACCAGCGTATTGCTGTGCAGCTTGTGAAAGGGCGCATTGCGAAAAAGCTCGAACGGCATGCGCTTGAACTGGATCGCGATTTCGGTGTGACGCTTGGCCAGCCGCTTACCGGTCCGAAAGTAGAAGGGAACTCCCGCCCATCGCCAGTTGTCGATGTTGAGCTTCAGTGCGACAAATGTTTCCGTGCGCGATTCGGGATTGACACCCGGCTCAGAGCGGTAACGGGGAACGCGTTCGTCGCCGATCAAGCCTTCGCCATATTGCCCGCGCACACTCTGTTGCAGCACGTCTTCCGCATTCAACGCCTGCAGCGAATGCAGCACCTTGGCTTGCTCATTTCGAACCGCATCCGCCTGAAACGACACCGGAGATTCCATCGCGGTCAGACTCAGCAATTGCATCACATGGTTGGGCACCATATCACGCAGCGTTCCCGCATTGTCGAAATAAGCCCCGCGGCGCTCTACCCCGACCGTTTCCGCATTCGTGATCTGCACATGATCGATGTAGCGGCGGTTCCAGATCGGCTCGAAGATTGCGTTATCGAAACGGAATACCATGATGTTCTGCACCGTCTCTTTGCCCAGGTAGTGATCGATGCGGTAGATCTGGTTTTCCTGCAGCACGCTTTTGATGTCGCGATTGAGAGCTTTCGCCGACTCCAGATCCTGCCCGAACGGCTTCTCAATCACAACCCGGCGCCACTGTCCATTTTCCTGTCGTGAGAGTTCCGCGCGTCCGAGCTGCTGCACGATGGGCGCGAAAAACTTGGGCGCAGTCGCCAGATAGAAAAGGTAATTGCCATCCGTCTGCCGTTCGGCATCGATGGCAGCCAGCCGGTCGCGAAGATGCAGAAATGTGTTGGGATCGCCAAAATCTCCGCGCTCGTAAAAAAGCCGCGTCCGCAGCCATTCATGGGCAACTTCGTCGTGAGTGGGCAGGAACTCGCTGACCTGCTGGCGAAAAGCTTCGGCATCGAGATCGTCGACCGAGACCCCCATCACCGCGAACCGGTCGGGCAACAGCTTGGCTTTCACCAGATTGAACAGGGCAGGGACGAGCTTCCGCTTGGTCAGATCCACCGCGGCTCCAAACAGCACAAACACGCAAGGTCCCGCGACCTTTCCTGCAAATTCGACCCCAACATCGGAGTTCGCCGCGATGGTAGCTGGCATGGACAGTTGGCCCATTCCCCCAGACCCCATTCTCATAAAGTAAGGAGTGGCAAGAATTGTAGGCCAATCAGGATGCGAATCCCAGTGGGTGAACCGCAACAACTATGCGGCTGCTCGCTTCGATTCTACCGGCAGGCCGGCGTCCTGCCAGGCTTGGAAGCCGTCTTTCATTGCATACGCCTGATAACCGCGCTCTTGAAGCTTCTGCGCCAAACTGGCGCTGGATCCTTCATTCGGTCAAGTGCAGTAGGCTACGACCGGACGATTTTTCGGTATCTCGAGAAGATGTTTTTCCCATTCGTCGACCGGGACGCGGATCGCTTCGGGGATTTTGCTGTCGGACTCGGCCCACGCATGCGGGTTGCGCACGTCGATGATGGTGAAATCTTCTCCCGCTTCCAAGCGCTTGCGCAATTGGTCGACGGTAATTCGGGGAGCATCGGGCATAGGTAATCTCCTTTTGCGACAGTGAATGGATTCGAAAGGCAGAAGATAGGTTGGTTCACTTTCGCCCAGCCCTTCGCAAGATATTCACCACAGAGGCACAGAGGGAAAACAACGATTGAATTCAGATTCTCCGCGCCTACGGCGTCTCGGTCGTGGGAAACGTCCTTGGTATAGTCGTGGGCTCATGAAAGATTCCATCGATGCGATGTATTGGATTGAGAGGCTGGGGCTGGAGTCGCATCCGGAGGGCGGGTACTTCCGTCAGACGTATCGCTCGGAGCTGATGATTCCACCGCAGGCGCTGCCGTCGACGTTTGGCGGGCCGCGCGCCGTCTCGACCGCGATCTACTTTCTGCTGGAAGGCAATAACTTTTCGGCATTTCATCGCTTGCGTTCGGATGAGATGTGGCATTACTACGCCGGATCTCCGCTGCTGGTGCACGTGATCGATCCGGCTGGTCACTATTCTGCGATTTTGCTCGGAAACGATCCGGAAGCGGGCCAAGCATTCCAGGCCGTGGTGCGGGCGGGGTGCTGGTTCGCCTCCCATGTAGCGGATTGGAAGAGCTGGGCACTCGTGGGCTGCACAGTGGCTCCGGGGTTTGAGTTTGAAGATTTCGAGATGGGGAAGCGGAATGAGTTGATGGCGGCTTATCCGCAGCACCGCGCATTGATTGAGCGGCTGACCAGGGGCTAGCGGTTAGTCCCTGCCACTTTGGCGGCCCTATCTTACCGCTGCCGCTTTTTTGGGGAACATCTCGCCCATGCGCTTAATCTGGGCGCCGACATCCTTCAGCTTCTCTTCAATCCGCTCGTAGCCGCGGTCGATGTGGTAGACGCGGTCGATGATAGTTTCGCCGTCGGCCACCAGCGCGGCCAGCACCAGCGAGGCCGAAGCACGAAGATCGCTGGCCAGCACCGCCGCCGCGCTCAACGGAGTCTTGCCGCGGACCACGGCTCGGCGGCCTTCAATCTTGATGTTCGCGCCCATGCGCACCAGTTCCAGCGCGTGCATGAAGCGGTTCTCAAAGATGTTTTCCGTGATGATCGACGTGCCTTCCGCCTGCGTCGCCAGCGCCATATATTGTGCCTGGCAATCCGTGGGAAATCCGGGATGCTCTTCGGTCGACATGTCGGCAGCGCTGAACGGATTGTCTCCCATCACTCGCACCGACTCCGTCGAGATCTTCGTCTTGACTCCGGCTTCGTGCAACTTGCTGAGCAGCGCGTCCAGATGCGACGGGTCGCATCCGGCGATGTTGAGATCGCCTCCCGTCATCGCTCCCGCGATGATGAAGGTTCCGGCTTCGATGCGGTCGGGGATGATGCGGTGCTTGGCGCCTTTCAATTTGTTTACGCCTTTCACTCGGATGGTGGGCGTGCCCGCGCCTTCGATCTTCGCGCCCATTTTATTGAGCAGGGCGGCCAGGTCGGCGACTTCGGGCTCGCGGGCGCAGTTTTGAAGGATCGTTTCGCCGTCGGCCAGCGTGGCGGCCATCAGCAGGTCTTCGGTCCCGGTGACGGTGATCTTGTCGAAAACAATTTCCGTTCCCTTAAGCCGAGTGGCGGTGGCCTCGACGTACCCATGCTCTTGCTTGATCTTTGCCCCGAGTTGTTCAAGACCTTTGATATGAAGGTCGATGGGGCGCGATCCGATGGCGCAGCCTCCGGGCAGCGAGACGCGGGCGCGTCCGCAGCGGGCGAGCAGCGGGCCCAGCACGAGCGTGGACGCCCGCATGGTCTTGACTAGTTCGTAGGACGCTTCCGGGCTCGCCAGATCCGCACAGTGGATGCTGGTGCGGTGCTGGGCGCGCCCGTACCCGAGTTCGACCTCGGCGCCCATCGCGGTGAGCAGGTTGCGCGTGGTTTGAATGTCCCGTACCTGCGGAATATTTTCCAGAATGACGGGTTGATCGGTGAGCAGGGCGGCTGCCATGCAGGGCAGCGCCGCGTTTTTTGCTCCGCTGACCCGCACCGTGCCCAGCAGCGGCTCTCCGCCGCGGATGACGAATTTGTCCATGGATGCGTCCTTGATCGATTGTAGCGGGATTTTTTGTGCTCCAAGATTGACTCACCCGGAACGGGAGGGCTAGGACCACCGCGAACTCGAAATTCCGGCTCGGCGCTCGACAAACTCCGTCCCTCATCCAGGCATCCAAAGCCTGCCGGGGGACCAGTGTCCAATTCCGATCTCACTTCCGTTCTGCTGATTTTGTTGCTGCTGGTTGCGCTCGCCCAGTTGTTGGGCTATTTGTTCATGAGACTTCGACAGCCGAAAGTAGTCGGCGAAATTCTGGCTGGCGTGCTACTGGGGCCTACGATCGCGGGCCACATCCCCTGGACACAGCGGATTCTTGACGGAGCCTATCGCCAGTCCAACATTTTGAGCTTCATTTACTGGCTGGGATTGCTGTTGCTCATGTTCCTGTCCGGAGCCGAGGTGCAACGCCTCTTCAGCCGCGAGGAGCGCCGCGAAGTCGCCTGGCTCACCCTCGTCGGGACTGGAATTCCCTTTGTGCTTGGGCTGGTTCTTGGACCGTCGCTGATTCGGCGGTCGCTGGCCGGTCCGAACGGAAATCGATTGTCGCTGGTCATCATTCTGGCGGTCGGTGTAGCCGTAACGTCGGTTCCCGTGGTCTCGAAGATCTTTGCCGACCTGAAGATTCTCCACACGCGCTTTGCCCGGCTGGTGCTCGGAGTCGCGGTGCTGGAGGATATTGTGTTGTGGCTGGCCCTGGCCATCGCTACCGCCGTCGCGGGGAAAAAGGCTTGGAATACCAAAGAAGTTTCCTATCACCTCTTCGCGACCATCGTATTTTTTGGGCTCGGCTTGACCATCATTCCCCGGATCGTGAAGCGGCTGAATAAGGCGCGCTTCAACGTTTTTGCCCAGCACTCTCCCGTGGCTTATGCCCTGGCTGTGCTACTCGCCTATTGCGTGGTAGCGGGGGCGTTCGACGTGAGCCTGGTGTTTGCCGCTTTCCTTGCCGGGTTTGCCGTGGTGCACAAGAAACGCAGGCTGTTCGCCGATGCCCTGGACGCGATTAGCAAAGTATCGTTCGGATTGTTCATCCCGGTGTACTTCGCGATTGTCGGATTGAAACTGGACCTGGTGCACGGTTTGTCGCTCACCATGATCGCCGTGTTCCTGCTGGGAAGCTGTGTGGTGAAGATTCTCTCGGTGTCGCTGGCCGGTCAATTTGCGGGATTTCGCGGGTTGGATCTGATTAACCTGGCGATCACTACCAACGCCCGCGGCGGACCGGGCATCGTGCTGGCCAGCGTCGCTTTTGATGCGGGAATCATTAGCCCGAAGTTTTACACCACGCTGGTAGTAGCGGCAGTGCTCACTTCGCAAGCTGCCGGCGCGTGGCTGGATTATGTGCTGGCTAAGGGATGGCCGCTATTGATGCCCAATGCAGAGTGCGAGCCGGCGCTCGGAGAAATTGCGGAAAGACCCACGGCTTGAGAAAACTTCCTTTACTGCGATCTCGCTGACTGGATGGCTTGCCGCACGTGACCTTTTGTTTTTTTCAGCGCGGCGGCGGCTTGCGATTTGGTTACGCCGGCCGCCAGCATGACTACCGCTACCGGGGTGCGATTGCCGCTGGCTTTCAGGGCGCGGGTCGCGGCTTCGTGATCGGCTCCCGTGGCTTGTTCGACGATGCGGATGGCGCGCTGGATCAGCTTTTCATTCTTGGTCCAGACGCTGACCATGAGATTGCCGTAGACATAGCCCAGGCGCACCATCGCCCCGGTGGAGATCATGTTCAGCACCATCTTGTGTGCCGTCCCCGCCTTCATGCGCGACGATCCCGCCAGTACCTCCGCTCCGACCTCGGTCACGATGGCGAAGTCCGCCGCTCGTTCCAGCGGGGAATCGCGGTTGCACGTCAGCGCGATGGTGTGAGCTCCGCGCCGGCGGGCGTATTCGACTGCGGTGATGGTGAACGGAGTGCGCCCGCTGCTCGCGATCCCCAGCACAATGTCGTGCTTGCGAGGCTTGCGTTTTTTGATTTCGGCGAGGGCGAGCCGCGTGTCATCTTCGCTGGCTTCGGTGGAAGCGCCCAGAGCCTTCGGGCCTCCCGCCATAATGAATTGCACCGTGCGGGGATCGGTATTAAAGGTCGGCGGAATCTCCGAGGCATCGAGCGCGCCCAGACGTCCGCTCGTACCCGCGCCCACATAGATCAAGCGGCCACCTTCACGCAGTCCCGCGGCGACCACGTCGATGGCGCGGCCGATCTGCGGAAGAGCCTGCCGCACCGCGCCGGCGATGGTCGCGTCTTCGTCGTTGATCAGGCGCGCGATCTCCAGCGACGACATCCGGTCCAGATCGCCGGCGCTTGCAAGAATTTGTTCGGTAGGGAGCTGGCGAAGGTCAGTATTCGCAGTCGGGGTCAATCGGCGCCTTTCTGTTTCAGTTTTGGAGAATCCCACCTATCCACAAAAGGCGCGACAGGCGGGTCCCCTATTAAAACGATTCATTGTAAACGTTGGCGAGTGGCGCGGAAGTGATCTTGCGAACCTCTTGCGCAGCGCATCAGCCAATGGCTTCCATCACCGCGTCGTGAAATTTCGGTCGCACCTGCTTGATCGCCTGATTGCCGCAGTCCGGCCAGGTGCGGTTGGTGAGCAGGGTAATCGAAACTTTGCGCTCGGGATCGATCCACAGCGACGTGCCGGTGTAGCCCAAATGCCCGAAAGACCGCGGTCCAAAATATTTTCCGGATTGCGATGGAGTGGATGGCGTGTCCCAACCCAGGGTACGGCTTGTGCCCGCGGGCATGGTTTCGCGGTGGGTGAACCACGAGACAGTTTCCGGCCGCAAGATGGGGGCTCCACCTTGCAGCATGGCATGCGCAAAGCGCGCCAGATCTCCGGCAGTGGAAAAGAGGCCGGCGTGTCCGGCGACTCTTCCGAGGACAACGGCGTTTTCATCCTGCACTTCGCCTTGAATAATGCGGTTCCGAAAGCTGCTGCGGGGCTGGGGCGCCGCGGATGCCAGGGACACTTCCCGTTCGTCCGCAGTGGGAGGAATCTTCGCACGTTGATCCGCAGGAGGATTGAAGGTGGTATGCGTCATCGCCAGCGGTCCAAAGATTTCGCGCTGGCAAAAGACGTCGAGAGCTTCCTGAGCAATACGTTCGAGCGCCGCGCCGAGGATGATGAACCCGATGTCGCTATATTGGGCGTGGGTGCCGGGAGCCGCACTGAGCGGCGTGGTAAAGGCGGCATGGAGCAGGTCTCCTTTCGCGCGAGCTTTTAAAAACAACTTCTCATAGGCCGGCAGGCCGGAGCAGTGGGCCAGGAGCATGCGGAAGGTGACTTCGCGGCGGCGGGGATCGGGATCGGCGAGGAATTCGGGAACCGTGCCGGAGATGGGAGCATCCAGTTCGAGCAGGCCGCGCTCGTATAGGAGCATGGCCGTGGTCGTGGTGGCCACCGGCTTGGTCAGTGAGGCGACATCGAAGAGCGTCGTGGGATCGGGTTCGTAGTTCCCACGTCTCGCAAAATCAACGGAAAGTGTGGCACCCTCGGGTTCTTCTTCGTAAACAAATTTTCCAAGGGCTTTGAGGGCGGTAAGTTTTCCGGCATGTGTGACGGCTATGGAGGCTGCCGGGAAAGCGTGATTGGCGATGGCTTGACGGAGAACTGCGAACGCCTGGGAGAAAAGCTTGTCCTGATCCTGGAATGCAGAAATCAGCGGGGATGGATTGACGGATTTCACAGTCGACGCCTTGTGCAACGCCAGGAACACGAGAAAAATCGTAGCATGGGCGGCGAAACTGGATCAGGTTCAAAATATCCGAACCACAGAGGACATCGAGGAGCACAGAATTCCACTCTGGTTTCTTGAGTCTTGGGGCGGGAGTTGTGTAGAGTCAATACATCCACCTTTTCTTTGCCAAGCCGCGTGTTCCCGTTATCCCTCGTCTGGGTCTCCGAGGGCGCGCCATAGCGTTGATTCTCGTCGCGCTGGCAATGGTCTCCTCGTCCGTTCGCGCTGGCGCAGAATCCGGCGCGGCGAAGTCTGCGCCCAAAGCGGACGTTCGCCTGTCTCAGGTTGACTCGATTATCAATCAGGCGGTGGCCGACGGAAACATTCCCGGTGCCGTGTTGCTCGTGGGCCACAACGGCAAGGTCGTCTATCGCAAGGCCTACGGTTATCGCGAACTGGAACCGAAGCGCGTTCCCATGACCGTGGACACGATTTTCGATCTGGCATCGCTCACCAAAGTGATTGCGACCACGACCGCAGTTATGCAACTGGTGGAGCAGGGCAAGGTGCGGCTGAACGATCCGCTGGCAAAGTACCTGCCCGACTTTGCGCAGAACGGCAAAGAAGACATCACGATCCGGCAGTTGCTGACGCACTACTCAGGGCTCGCGCCCGACCTCGACCTGACCACGCCCTGGGAAGGGAAGAACACCGCCTACCAGTTGGCCGAAGTTGAGCCGCCCGAAACCACGCCGGGATCGGGCTTCGTCTACAGCGACATCAACTTCATCATGCTGGGTGCGCTGGTCGAAAAAGTTTCCGGCGAACCGCTCGACATCTACGCCGAGCAACACATCTTCGCGCCTCTGAAGATGACGCACACTCGCTTTCTCCCACCTGCTTCATGGCGGCCCAAAATTGCGCCCACGCAGTATGACGAGAACAATCACATGTTGTGGGGAGTCGTGCACGATCCCACGGCGCGGCGCATGGGCGGCGTGGCGGGCCACGCGGGATTATTTTCGACCGCGGATGACCTGGCCAAATTCGCCCAGGCACTGCTCAACGGCGGCGATGGTATTCTGTCGCCCCTGACCGTGGCCAAGATGACCTCGCCCCAGACGCCTCCTTCCGCGCCGATCCTGCGCGGTTTTGGCTGGGATATTGATTCTCCATTTTCGTCGAACCGCGGAGACCTGCTGCCGGTCGGCTCCTACGGCCATACCGGGTGGACCGGAACCTCGATCTGGATCGATCCCACTACAAAAACCTACATCATCCTGCTGACCAATTCCGTGCATCCCCGCGGCAAGGGTAATGCCATCGGATTGCGCGTGAAAGTCGCCACCGAGGTGGCGGCGGCATTGTCGCTCACGCCCGACGAAAAACAAGCGGTTCTCCTCGAGAATCTGACTGGCTACAACGAGGCTTATACCGCAGGCCGTCGCTTGAGCGCGCGCAACGGCACGGTGAAGACTGGTATCGACGTGCTGGAAGAGCACGGCTTTGATGTGCTCAGGGCGGCGGGTAATGGCCAGGCTTCCGCGCCGCAACCTGCCACGGGCGAACCTTCTCAGACTCAGCCTCCTGCAACGCACCCTGCGCCGGCTGAACCTTCGCAGGCGCAGTCCTCGGCCGCCGAGTCCGCGCAGACTCAGCCTGCGCAGACTCAGCCTTCTGCGACCGAGCCCTCTGCCACAAAAAAGCGCATTGGTCTCGTCACCAACCAGACCGGCATCGATGCTTCCGGCCAGCGCACGATTGACGTGCTGGCGCAGGCCCCCGGCATCGAACTCGATGCCATCTTCAGTCCTGAGCACGGCGTTGCCGGAGTTCTCGATACCACCGATATCAGCAACTCGAAAGACGCCGCCACCGGCGTGCCGATTTACTCCGTGTATGGCGCGACGGATGCTGCGCGGCGGCCTCCTCTCGATGTGCTGAAAAATCTGGATGCCATTGTTTACGACATCCAGGATGCCGGCGTGCGCTTCTATACCTACGAATCCACCTTGGGATATTTTCTGGAAGCCGCGGCCAAGGCCGGCATTGACATCATTGTGCTCGACCGCCCCGATCCGATTACAGGATCCTTTGTGCAGGGTCCGGGCACCGATGAGGGGCACGACAGCTTCACCAATTACTGGACAATTCCCGTGCGCCACGGCATGACGGTGGGCGAACTGGCGCGCATGTTCAATACCGAGCGCGGGATCAACGCCCGGCTGACCGTGGTTCCCATGGAAGGCTGGCAGCGCGGCGACTGGTTCGATTCCACGGGACTGCTGTGGGTGAATCCGTCGCCCAACTTGCGCAGCGTCACCGAAGAAGCGCTGTATCCCGGCGTGGGGCTCATCGAAGGCACGAATGTTTCGGTAGGGCGCGGCACGGATTCTCCCTTTGAGCTGGTGGGCGCGCCCTGGATCCGGAGCAGGGAATTCGCGACTTATCTGAACGCGCGCGGCATTGCGGGCGTGCGCTTTGTGCCGGTGTCGTTTACCCCATCATCGAGCGTGTACAGCGGCCAGGTGTGCCAGGGCGTGAATATTCTGCTGACCGATCGCAACAGCCTCGACGCCCCCGAACTCGGAACGGAGCTGGCGGCGGCGCTGCACAAGCTATATCCCTCAGACTGGAAAATCGAAAAGATGCAGCAGTTGCTCGTGAATCAGAGCGTGTACGACGCGCTGGCGGCGGGAGAAGATCCCCGGCGCATCGCCCAGGACTGGCAGGATGCGCTCGAGAAGTTTCAGGCAGTGCGGTTGAAGTATTTGATTTACAAGTGAGGCGCCGGGAACTGAGTGGCCTCTGATAGCCGCGGGAGGAAGAGATGATTTCAGAAATTGATCGTCGCACCTTTATGAAGATTGGCGGCACAGCGCTCGCGGCGAATCTTGTCCCGGCGTTAGAGGCTGAACCTAAATCAGCTAACGAGACGCCGTATCCCGTCAAATGGTATCCATTCACCGAGCATCCTGACTCAGATTCGTGCTGGGCGCTTTCGGTGGGGCCCGACGGCCGGATCTACGCGGCGGCCTGCGCGGAGAGCGTACCCGGCGGTGTAGTGAAGCCGGTTCGTTACAACGAAGAGCGCGATGATCTGGACTATCTTTTCGATCTCGCCAAAGTGGTGGACGATCCCCCCACCTCGGGGCGTGCGACCCAATGCAAGATTCACTACAGTTTCGCGCCCTCAATGCACGATGGTGTTCTGTACATGGCGACCCATCTTTCCGGTCCACCCATCGACCTGCCCCGTTATTCGCCCTGGTATTCCTGGCACGATCCCAAGCGCTGCTTCCGCGGCTCCGCCCTGCTGGCTTACGACACCCGCACCGATCAGGTCCTTTGGTGGGATACGCTGATTCCCAAGGAAGGCTGCCGCTGCCTTCTGCACGATGAAGAGCGCGGCCTGCTGTACGCCATGAGCTATCCCCGCGATCACTTCATCATCTACGATCTTCACACGCGCAAGCGGCGCGATCTTGGCCGCATTAGTTCGATCAATCCGCAAGCGCTGTTCCTGGATAAACAGCATCGAGTCTGGACCAGCAGCGACTATGGCCGGCTGGTGCGCTATACGCCGGAGACCGACCGCCTGGAAATCTCACCAGGTCTGCTGGCCCATGATCTGAATTACCAGAGCGGCTGGCATAGCGTGTTTTATGACGTGGCGCCTTCGCCCGACCGGGAATGTGTCTACGCTTCCACCTGGTGTCCAAATCCCCACCTGATGCGCATCTGGCCTAATGAGGGCGAGTGGCCACGAGTTGAGGATCTAGGGCCGGCCACACAACCTCGCGACCCCTCGTTTCCTGTTGATATGTTTACGGATCACTGTGGCGGGCTGACGTTCGCCGGCGACGGGAAACTCTACTTCGTTGCCTCCCGCTGGCGCGATCCCAAGTACAACCCCATGCCGGGGACCGGCAAGGAGCTTCAAGGCGTGGTTTGGCGGCTCGATCCCCAGACCCTCGTGCGGGAGCAAGTAACGCTGCTCAAGCACCCTACGGGGGTTGCGAATTATGTTTCTCGCGGCGCGGTGGACCACAATGGAGACCTGTTCTTCGGGCACGTTGCAAATCGCCCGTCTGGCATCTTCAAGGTTTCCATGCCGGCAGAGCGTAAGAAGAAAAACGCGCACCTTCCCATTCGCATGTGGGGCTAGAGGGAGATGATGACAATGCAGACCAAGGGCAGATTCGATCCCAATTCCCCGGCCATAAAAGCTTACGAGAAGGAACTGGAGCACCAGTTTGTTCGCGAGGGCACACTGGTCGCATTCCCCACGTGCCTTCCTGGCATGACTCGCTCCATCACCCATGACGAGTGTCGCATCACCGCGCTCGACATCGATTCCGATGGACAAATCTTCGGGGGAACCTCCGGGCGCCAAGCCCACCTTTTTTCCGCCAGGTTCCATGACCTCACCGGAGTCGTACTGGATGCCGGGGCCGTCCCTGATGCAACGTCCTCGGTAGCGGTTTGTTGCGCCACGTCGCGCGTCCTGGCATTCGTGAATGGAGCGCGGGGGGGCCGCGTCATTGCAATCCCAGCCATCGACCTCGCGCAAGACTGGATTCAGGAGTGGGGCCTGTCGCCGCCGCTTCTCCAGGACCTCGGCGAATGTGTTCCGGGGGAGACGGTGGTTCACGCCATCTGCGATCCCTCCCGCAGCACCCTCATTGGCATTACCACCGGTCATCTGTTCACGGTGGATGCCGACTCGGGAAAAGTCACGGTTATCGGAGAGGTGTCCGGTCGGGGTCATCTCGCGATGAGCCATTCCGGAGTGATTGGACAGGATGACGGCGCGCGACTTTGGCACTTCGATCTCGCTTCCGGCAAGATCCGCCGTGCCGCAGTCGACTTGCCGGAAGGCGAATGGAGCGCAGCATTGCGCTGGTCTCGCGGTCGTGATGCCGACCAACTCATCACCGCCGATGCCGCCGGGCACCTGTTCTCTTTCGACGAAAATAAAGGCTTCCGCTCGCTGGGCCAAGCACACCTGGCCCCGGTCGGGCCCATGGCGATGATTCCAGATGGCAGGCTCTTTGGATTCTGCGGAGCCGAAATGGCAAATCTCTTCTGTTGCGACACGACCTCCGGCAACGTGAGCAACCTCGGAGTTGCCGCTTCAGTTTTTGAGAAGCGGCGTTATGGGTATCAGTTCGGCGATGCGGTGATTGGCCGCGATGGTGAAATCCTCTTCGGCGAGGACGACAATGACGGCCATCTCTGGCTTTATTTTCCGAGAATCAAGAACCTCCCGCGCAACTCGTAATTCTGACCTGACACCTCGGCGCGCGATGGGTCTGGTTCCAGCTCTACTCTTCAAACATCGGCACCTGCCGCTGATCCTGGGCGGCGCGCCGCTGCCGCCGGCTGGCTCCGATGACCGCCAGCACCGTGAGCGACTCCAGCGCCGTCCGCGGCACAAAAATGCGCTGCGTATTGGAGCGCTGATCGGGAGGATTAACCAGAAATCCCTCCGGCAGGTTCTGGGTCAGGTCGGCGGGCATCAGCCCTTCGAGCACCTCGTTATCCTTGAAGCGCAGCCTCACCCACAGGCCCTCCGACCGCGGACGCGAAGTGAACGTCTTGCGCGTCAGCGACTCTGCCTCGCCAAACTCGCGCACGAAATAGACGCCCTTGATCTCGCGCAGGTCAATCGCGATCACCGTCCCCGAGGTATTTAGCACCTCGATCTTGCCATCGTTCACAATCTGCGCCGGCGACACGTATCCCGAGACCGAATCCCGGTCCATCTTGCGGACGATGACTTTCTTGTGCGTAGAAGGCATGGAAAATCGGACCCCGGACTTCAGACCTCGGACCTTAGACCTCGGCCCACAAACCTCAGGCTCAAATGAATCGGCTTAATAGACCTGTCCTAAAACCCATCGGTGCTTTCGCCAGTGTCGCTGAGATCCAAGGTCGGAGGTCGGAGGTCCGCCCTTGAGATTCTCGCACTTTTTCCCCACAATCTCGCGGAATCCGCCTTGGCAGTAGCCAAAATATAAACGTTGTGTTATTTTCTTGAGCTTACGAGCGCATTCCACTTCGTATAACTTCTTTGTCTCTAGCCACTTGCATTCCCGTGGCTCAAGGTTCGGCGGTGCGGCGGTTTGGGCCTGTGGAAATCATGTGGAAAAGCCGGAAAGCTGGCCTCCCGCATCCCAGCCCCAGTACAGCTTGAAAGCGAATGGCTGACTACATTTACACGATGGAAATCCGGTTGACGCCGGACCAACTGAAAGGCGTCGGCCTGGTACAGGACGTTGCCCGTGCCGCGGGCATGAATCTTTACCTCACCGGCGGCGCCATTCGCGACATCATCAGCGGATTCAGCATCCGCGACCTCGACTTCACCGTCCAGGGCAATCCCCTTAAGCTGCAAAAAGATTTCGAAAAAGTCGGCGCCAAAATCACCGCCGTCGAAGAGGACATCCGCACCATCTTCCTCTCGCTGCCCGGCAACGCGCGCGCCGAGGTCAGCATGGCGCGCACCGAACGCTTCGAGAAAACCGGCAAGCCTCCCGTTGTCATGCCGGCGACGATCCACGAGGACCTGCGCCGCCGCGACTTCACCGTCAACGCCATGGCACTGTCGCTCAACGAAGGCTCGCGCGGACTGCTGCTTGATCCCTTCAACGGCGTAGCGGACCTTGAAACCAAGGTCATCCGCATCCTGCATAATTATTCCTTCCTGGAAGATCCTTCGCGCTTGATCCGCGCCACGCGCTTCGCGGCGCGTTTCCACTGGCCGCTCGAAGAGCGCACCCAGGCGCGCTACGACGCCGCCAAGGAAGGCAAGTACATCGACCACATCTTGCGCTCCTCGATCGGCCACGAGATTGCCGCGCTCGCGCACGAAGACGATCCCCTCAATGTGGTCAAGATGCTCGAGAAAGAAGGCTGGCTGCAGGTCCTGCACGATCGCTGGACCGTCGCCAAGGTCGACACAAACGGCCTCGGCGCGCTAATGAAAACGCGCCAGCAGATGGTGGATCTCGGCTACACGCCCGATGCCGGTCCTGCCGTCATGTATTTCCTGACCGCGCACTTCTCCGAAAAAGATATCGCCGAGATTCAGAAGCTGATCCCGCGCAAAGATCTCGTCGAGGCCTGGCGCGATATCGAACATCATTCCAAGGAATTGGCCAAGCGCTTGATGGGCAAAGAAGCCGCCACCCCATCGCGCACCTGGCAGCTGTTGAGTTCGGCGCGCCCGGAGATGGTCCTGTTTCTCGCCGTCACCGCCAAGCAGCAATCGGTTGAACAAAAGATCAAGAATTATTTGACGAAGTGGCGCCAGATTCAGCAGAAGATTCCGTTGCCGGAAATGACCGAGCTTCTGATTACGCCCCAGCTGCCGATCTATCCCAAGCTCGCGCACGATGTATTCATGCTGCTGCTGGATGGCAAGCTGCGCTCGCGTACCGAGACCCTGAAATATCTGAAGCCGTTCGCTCCGCCGCCCCCGCCGCCCCCACCTGCTCCACGTCGCGGTCGCGCCGCAAAAGCCGCAGCCGATGCCGCCGCAGCCCAACCCGCCAAGCCCGGACCAAAAGGGAAAAAGGGGAAGGCTGCGGCCGCAGTGACGGCACCCGCTCCGGTTGCAGCACCGCCCGCGAAGGTGCCTGCGAAAGCTCCCGAAAAATCGAAGGCTGCTCCGCCATCACATAAACCTGCAAAGCCTGCGCCGAGGCCGGCGCACAAGCCCGCTCCTAAACCCGCGCCGAAGCACGCCAAAGGGAAGAAAAAGAAGTAGGGCGCGGGGTATTGGCCTGCCGTCCATCCGCAAGACCATGGGTGGCCGTCCTTCGCGCACTTTGCGAAGAGCGAGAGTCCCGACTGCTTGGACAACGCACGCCATCACGCCCCCTGCGGCGAAGCGGTGTCCACCTGCGGACAGAGCCATTCTGAATCCGGACGCTTTGGCGGATTCCTGACCACGCTTTACCTAGTAGACATCGAGCAAACAATCACTTACGCGCATGCAGCGTTTGGGCCATCAGATGCTGCCGAAGCGATGACTCAGTCCGTTCACGGGGATTGCAAATGTCCTTCCATGACCTCCGGATCGCTGTCCGCCGTCTGTTGAAGTCACCGGGCTTTACGGCCACGGCGGTGCTGATGCTCGCGCTTGGAGTCGGGGCCACGACCGCAATCTTTTCCATCGTCGAAGGTGTGCTGTTGCGGCCCCTGCCTTTTCCGAATTCCGAGAGGCTCGTGCAGCTCGGCGACGTCATAGAAAGCATCGATAAAGGCGGAAATGGTGAAGTGGGAGCGACTGCCCCTGAAGTAAACTCCTACACGCGCGAGACCCACACCTTCGAGAATCTCGGCGGCTACGTGCAAACGAACTATGAGCTGTCGGGCTTTGGCGAACCGGCGCAGATCAATGCCGCCCGGATGTCGAGCGGAGTGTTTCCAACGCTCGCAGTCGAACCCCTGATGGGTCGATTCTTCTCTCCGAGGGAAGATCAGCAAGGCGAACAAGTCATGGTCATCAGCTATTCGCTATGGCAAAACCGGCTGCGCGGTAATCCCAATGTGCTGGGGAGCAAGCTCCTGCTCGACCGCAAGCCTTACGTTGTGATCGGAGTGATGCCGCGCAATTTTGAGTTCCCACTCATGCCCGGACACATGAGCAGCAGCGAACTGTGGATTCCGATGAGCTTTCACCCCCAGGAGCTGACCGGGGGCGCAGCCTCTTCATGGAACTTCATGATGGTGGGCCGACTCAAGCCGGGGATCACCGCGTTGCAGGCGGAGGGCGATGCCGAGCGAATAGCCCAGGAGACGATGCGCAACTTTCCGGCCTCCATGTCGAGTCTGCACATTCGGGCGGTGGTCCGCCCACTGCGCGAGGACACGGTACAGGAAGCTCGATCTCTGGTGCGCACCTTGTTCCTGGCGATCGCGGTGGTGCTCCTGATTGCCTGCACCAATCTGGCTGGTTTGTTGCTGGTGCGTGCCATCCGGCGGCGCCGCGAAATCGCGGTGGGCCTGGCTCTGGGCGCGCGTTCCGGAGTGCTGCTTCGCCAGACGATTCTCGAGAGCCTGGTCCTGAGTGTGAGTGGTGGCTTGCTCGGTCTTGGTTTGGCCGCGCTCGCCTTGCGGGTGGGGGTAAGCCGGCTCCCTGAAACGCTGCCTCGTATCGATGAGATCAGACTCGATTGGCAAGTGGTGGGCTTCGCGATGATGCTCGCGGTCCTCACCGGATTGATTTGTGGGATCGCTCCCGCCTTTGCTGTGCTGCGCACCAGCGTGAATGAGACCCTGAAGGAAGGTGGACGCACCGGCACGGTTGGCGCTGGCGACGTTCGGTTGCGTTCTATGTTGGTCGTTGGCGAAATCGCAATTGCGCTGGTGCTGCTCGTCGCCTCCGGATTGCTGCTCCGCAGCTTTGAGAAGATGCGCGCCGTCGATCTCGGATTCCGCCCCGACCACGTGCTTGCGGCGTCTTACTCTCTCCCGCAGAAGCAATACCCAACGCAGGCTGCCACAGATGCCTTCAATGAAGAGTTGATTCGTCGCCTGCAGCAGCTTCCCGGCGTTGTGTCCGTGGGAGTTTCGTCCTTTCTCCCCTCTGCCGGCAATGGTGGCATGACGACCTTTGTCGCCGAAGGATACGTTCCGCCCGCGGGAGCCAAGCTGAATCTTGCCACGCCGGTCACCGTGCAGGGCGACTATTTTCAGGCGATGAGCATTCCGTTACTGAGCGGCCGTTTCTTCACGAAAGCCGACGTGGCCAACAAGCAACTCGTCACCATCGTCAACCACAAACTCGCCGAGCATTACTGGCCTGGTTCCGATCCTGTGGGCAAGCGCCTGCACATCGGTACTCCCTCGATGCAAGTGCCATGGATGACGGTTGTTGGAGAAGTCGCCGATGTGAAGGAGGATTCGCCCGACACCCCTGACAATGAGCAGTACTACCAGCCGATCGATCAGATGGAGGAGTCGCTGGGCAGCCTGGGTTCCGCTTCCGATCCGCCGCGCGGCAACGGAGGCTATGTCGCGATCCGCACGGCGATGGCCCCCGAGCAGATGGCGAATGCTCTGCTTGCGACGGTCCGCGCCATTGATCCTCAGTTGGCTCTTAATCAGGTTCAAGCGATGGAGCGCGCAGTCTCTGACAGCGAAGCGCCACGGCGCTTTAACACTGTGCTGATCTCCTCCTTTGCGGGTGCGGCGGTGCTGCTCGCCACGCTCGGCATCTACAGCGTGATCGCGTTCTCGGCTGCCCTGCGTGTGCAGGAGATGGCCATCCGCATGGCCTTAGGCTCGCAACGCTCAGGAATTCTCAGCCTTGTGTTTCGCTCGGCCGCGAAGCTTGCGCTGGCGGGATGCGTTGTGGGATTGCTCGCCGCCGCCGCGGCTTCGCGGGTAATGCAATCGTTCCTGTTCGGAGTGAGCCCGTTCGATCCGCTGGTGCTGACTCTGTCCGCCGTGTTCGTATTGATCCTAGCTTTGGCGGCCGCATTCTTGCCCGCACACCGCGCAGCATCGATCGATCCGATGAAAGCGCTCAGGACGGACTAGCGAAGTCCGGCGGATGTGCCCGGACTTTACAGATTCCCAATCGGTGTGCGTAACGGCCCAACGCAAGGCACTCGCCCAACCCGGCCCGGTTATGATTCTGTGACGTGACCGTAACCCCGAACATAGACACCAAAGCCCCGCTTCGGATGAGCCGCCTCCGATCCTGGATCCGATGGATCGCCATCGGCGTAGTGCTTCTTTGGTCCGTCGCCGCCCTGACCCTCTTGGCCGCCCGGTGGATCGACCCACCGACAACCGCGGTGCACATCCAGCGCCGCTTTCAGGCCTGGATTCACCACACTCCGTATCGTGAACGCTACAAATTCATTTCCCTCCGACAAATCTCGCCCGATCTGCAGCACGCTGTCATCGCCGCAGAGGACTCGCGTTTCTACCAGCACCACGGATTCGATTGGCACGAGATCCAAATCGCCGCCGAAGACGACTTGGAAGGCGAACGCACGCGCGGCGCTTCCACCATCACGCAGCAACTCGTGAAAAACCTGTTCTTCGGGACCGGCCGCTCTTTCCTCCGCAAGGGCGCGGAGGTCACACTGGTACCGGTGGCCGAGTTCGTTCTCGGCAAACAGCGCATTCTGGAGATCTACCTCAACGTGGTCGAGTGGGGCCCCGGCATTTATGGAGCAGAATCGGCCTGTCGCTACTATAACGAAACCGCGGCCCGGAATGTCGGCCGCGAACAGGCGGCGCGGCTCGCCGCGATTCTGCCGGCTCCCCTGAAGCGCCGCCCCGAGCGCATGAACAAGTACAGCACCATCATCCTTGACCGGATGCGCCAGATGGGCTGGTAATAGTGGCGCCGCGGGTCGATCAGGCTCCTGACTCTCGCTCGCACCGGCAAAGCTCAGACAAAATTTGACGAAGTCACCCCTTGCGATCAGGGGTATACTTTGCCTATGCGGCGTCTGATGGCCATCTCGGCGTTCGCGCTTTTCTTGGCGGTGCCCCTGTGGGCGCAGCGCGGCGGAGGTCACGTCGGCGGCGGACATGGCGGATTCGGCGGAGGCCACGCCGGAGGCTTTTCCGGTCACTCCGGCTTCAGCGGCGGCCGCGGCGGTTTCTCCGGTCGCGGCGGCTTCGGCCACGCCGGGCTCGGCGGCGGCCGCTTCTCCGGCGGCATGCACCGCGGATTCTCTCACGGCTTCAACCGCGGCGGGCGCACCGCTTTCTCTCACAATCCTTATCTGCACAACGGATTCCGCGGCGATCGTTTTCGTGGCCGACATCGCGATCATGATCGCTTCTTCCTCCGCACCTCACCTTACGGCTACGGTTACGGGGGCTATGGTTATCCGGGCTGGGGTTGGGGCTATGATCCCTGGCTCTGGGATTGGTGGGACGACAACTCTTCCAACAACGACGATTACTACCAGAACCTCGCCATCGCGAACCAGATGAACGAGCAGAGCCTCGAAGAGCAGCAGATGCTGCGCCAGGAGCAGGCTGACGGAGATCAGGATATCTACTCCCGCCCATCTCGCAGCGCGCCCGACCCCGATCCGTCCACCGCATCCGTGGGAGAACCGATCATTCCCGCCACCGTCCTGATTTTCCGCGATCAACATCAGCAGGAGATCCACAACTATGCCATCGTCGGCCAGACTCTCTGGACCTTTGCTCCGCAACACACCCAGAAAATTCCCCTCTCCGAGCTGGATCTGCCTGCCACCGAAAAAGCCAATGACGATCGCGGCGTGACCTTCCGCGTCCCCTCCACTGGCGAAGCCCAATAACCCCCAAACTTCGAGCCACATTCCAACAGCGCCACGCTGAAATTCCAACCGAAAATTGCCAATCCACTCCTTCCTTTCCCCATTCACTGCATCCAACGTTCATTGGCCTCTTCGGTCTTCCTATTTCCCTGGAGAACTAGTACATTGAAATCAAGTATTTAGGCCACATCCAGTTTGCGTGGGGAACCTGCTGTAGCACGGGTCGCTCCTCCGAACACGTATGCCTCAATGCTAGAATAGATAAACACCCAACTATGCCTTTAAAAACACTGTTTCTGAATCCGCCTTCGTTTGAAAACTTCGACGGGGGCGCCGGGTCGCGTTGGCCGGCCACTCGCGAAATCGAGAGTTACTGGTATCCGGTGTGGCTGGCTTATCCGGCGGGCATGCTCGAAGGCGCCCGCTTGCTTGACGCCCCGCCGCATCACATCTCAGGCGAAGAGACCATTCAGATCGCCAGGGACTACGAGTTCCTGGTGTTGTTCACTTCGACCCCGGGATTCCCCGGCGACATCCGCCTGGCGCGCGCCATCAAGAGCGCCAATCCCAAAATCAAGATTGCATTCGTTGGCCCTCACGTCAGTGTGCTGCCAGAAAAGTCCTTGCGCGACTGTCCCGAAATCGATTTCGTCTGCCGCAAGGAATTTGATTACCAGGTCACCGACTTCGCTAAAGGCAAGCCCCTCGCAGACATTCCCGGCGTTTCCTTCCTGAAAGACGGCAAGATCGTGCACAATCCCGACTCGCCGCAGATTCAGGATCTCGACTCTCTCCCTCACGTCACCGAAGTCTACAAGCGCGATCTCGACGTGACAAAATATAACGTGCCGTTTTTGCTGCATCCGTTTGTCTCGCTCTACACCACCCGCGGCTGCCCGGCGCAATGCACCTTCTGCCTGTGGCCGCAGACCTTGAGCGGACATCCCTGGCGTAAGCGCTCGGCGGACGATGTTGCCCGCGAGATGGCCAAGGCCAAACAGATGTGGCCGGAAGTAAAAGAATTCTTCTTTGACGACGACACCTTCAACATTCAGAAAGCACGCACGATCGAACTCTGCGCCAAATTGAAGCCGCTTGGCCTGACCTGGTCCTGCACCTCGCGCGTCACCACCGATTTCGAAACCCTGAAAGCCATGAAGGACGCGGGATGCCGGCTCCTCATCGTCGGCTACGAATCCGGCGACCAGCAGATTCTCAAGAACATCAAGAAAGGCGCAACCGTTGAGCGCGCCCGCCAGTTCACCAAAGACTGCCACAAGCTCGGCCTGGTCGTTCACGGCGACTTCATCATGGGCCTGCCCGGCGAAACCCACGAAACCATCAACAACACGATTGCTTTCGCCAAGGAGCTCGACGTCGAAACCATTCAGGTTTCCGTGGCCCACGCCTATCCCGGCACCGAGCTCTATGATTACGCTGTGAAAAACGGATTCATGGTCGGCGACAACAAAATGGTCGACGAAGGCGGACACCAACTCGCCCACATTCAATATCCCGGCCTGCCGGCTGACGACATTCTCTCCGCTGTCCACCGTTTCTACGACGAATATTATTTCCGTCCCAAAGCTGTCTTCCGCATCCTAAGAAAAGCCGTGTTTGACGGCCACGAGCGCAAGCGTCTCTACAAAGAAGCCAGAACGTTCCTGAAGCTCCGCTCCGCGCGTAACAAGATGGTGAAGCAGCATGCTGCGGAAGGCATTGCCCCAGAGCAGACTGCACGCGCGCGCGCCGTCGGCATGACGGATTGATAACTTTCGCTGTAGATTGCTGGTGCAGATTCGTTGGGTGGCATTCTCCGGCCACTGAGAACTACGGTGCGCTCGTCACGTCCAACTGAGATCCGGCCGCTGAGAACTGAGAACTGCTTTTGACCTTTCGCAAGTACCTTGTGCTGGCTGGAGTGACCGTCTTTGCAGCGGCGGGGGACTCCATGCTTTCGCACGGCATGAAACAAACCGGTCATGTTTCGTTGCAGCACCTGCAAAGTCTGATCCTGGCCGTTACTAATCCCTGGGTCGCCCTGGGCATTGTGCTTCTGCTCGCTTTTTTCGCCTCCTACATGAACGCGCTGTCCTGGGCCGATCTGACCTACGTCCTGCCCGCGACCTCGCTGGGATACGTTTTGCTCGCCCTGGTCGCCAGGTTTGCCTTGCACGAGCATGTCAGCACCACGCGCTGGCTCGGGATTGCCTTGATCTCCAGTGGCGTCGGCTTCGTTGCCGGCGGACCATCGCTCACCCATCGTCATGACCCCGATGCAAAGTCCTCTCATCTGCCCGGCCCGGCCATGAGCGGCGCAGTCCGGAGAACTGCCGCCCGTGCCGTTTCCAGTGGAGTCGAACCATGAAGCATCTTTACACCTGGAGCGGGATTCTCGTGGTCGTCTTCTTCTCCGTGGTGGGCGACATTCTCATGTCTCGCGCCATGAAGCAAGTCGGTGATGTGCATGCTCTGTCGCGCCATTCTGGCTGGTGGACCGTGATCCGCCGCGTCCTGTCGAACCCCAATTTCTTCATGGGCGTCACCGCTATGGCCCTTGCCTTTTTCGGTCTTCTATTCTCGCTTTCATGGGGGGACGTAAGCCTGGTCGCCCCGGCCGCCGCCTCGCTCACCTTCATCGGCAATGCCTTCGCCGCAAAAATCTTCCTCCACGAAAAAGTGGACCGCCGCCGCTGGATCGCCGCCACCCTCGTCGCGGCCGGCGTCGCCCTGCTTGCCGGATAACTCTGACCGTGCCGTGTGTTTCTTGTCACAGACTTTATCTCCCGGCAGTGATATAAATGCGCAACTCAAAATATGGAGGCAGTCTTTTATGCGGAAAGAGACTCCCCCAGAAACACTCTGTGCTCACTGCAGGCTGCCCATTGAAAAATGGCAGCGCCCTGCCATTCAACGGCCGAATGGCGAGCAACTTCACGTCGAGTGCTACGTAAAACTCGAAAACGCCAAAACCGAAGATCCCAAACCTGAGACCTGAACTCTCCTCGAACCAGGCCAACCTAAATCTCAGGTATCAAGCGAGCGGTCTTTAAACTCCGCTCTGGCTGCGTACCCAAGCAACGCGATCACCGCAAAGGGCAGGGAAGCAGCCGTCCGAATCGGCAGCGCTAGAACTGTCCCGGAAGCCAACCCGGCGCCCAGCGCGTGCGCCAGCACCAGGGCGGCCGCGGCTGCCCATGGCCAAAACAGAACCGCCGCACCCAGTCCCAGCAAAATTCGCGCAACTCTCCCCATGCGCCGCAGTTCGCGCCAGTAACGTACCACTATCAGAATTCCGGGCAGCAGGATCACATGATCGTACACCGCCTGTCCCGGGAGAATAGCGATCGTGGTGATCGCCAGCAGCACACTGACCGTGAGCACAAAACGCAACGACTCCGCACTGGCGTCACGATTTCTCCACGCTATTGCCATCCCGCCAATGATTGCAGCCGCGGTCAGCAAAGCCGTTCCCACGCCAGCCAACCGCGCTCCGAGAAGGGAAGTGACCAGCCCGCCCAGCAGGGAAGGCTCCGCATACCCGTGATACTGCCCAATCACCCCCACCCACTCTTGAATCCAACGCGGCCAGACCAGCAGCGCCGCCCCCACCAGCAAAAGCAAGGTCGCGAAAAGTCCCACCGCAAACCGCACCCGCGTCCGTATTTCAAAAAAACTCCAGAGCAGAACGTAAACCGTCACCAGCACTGTCATCTGCGGCTTGATCATCGTCAGCGCGATGAGAACACCTGCCAGCAGCAGCCGTCCACGCCTCACAGCCACGATCGACCCCGCCAGCAGAAATGCGACCGCCAGGCCCAACTGCTCCGCATACAAGCCTTCCAGCGCCGGATAGCTGCACACGCTGAGCGCAACGATAACCAGCATCCATGGCCAGCACACGTGCCACCCCAGCGCCTTCAACCACAGCCACACGCTTGCCGGCATGAATGCCAGAAGCAGAATGCCTATCGCCACACGCGCCGCCTCAAACCGCATGGCCGCGGCCGGCCACATCAACAGCAACGTGTACGCCGGATGCGC